>CALLZN010000334.1 GCA_937858895.1 uncultured bacterium
TGGACTTTGCGGGCTTCGGGAGCCCCGGGGATTTGCGCGAGGGCATCGCGCGCCTCGTGCCGGAATACAGCGTGCCTGCTGCGGATCGGGTGCCAGCCGGGGGTTTGCTGGGAGAAAAGCGACCGTCGATGCTGCGGAGTCAGACGGCGTGATGAAGATCCTGCTCGTCGCCGGCGCGCGACCGAACTTCATGAAGATCGCTCCGCTCATGAGCGCCTTCCACGCCGAGCCATCCATCGATCCGCTGCTCGTGCACACGGGGCAGCACTACGATGCTCGCATGAGCGACCTCTTCTTCGAGGAGCTCGGCATACCGCAACCGGACATCAACCTCGGCGTAGGCTCGTCATCGCACGCACAGCAGACTGCGGCCATTCTCACGGCCTTCGAGCCGGTGGTTCTGGACGAGAAGCCAGATGCTGTCCTCGTCGTGGGTGACGTCAACAGCACGATCGCTTGCGGCATGGTCGCAGTTAAGCTCGGAGTGCCGTTGATCCATGTCGAAGCGGGGCTGCGGAGCTTTGATCGCAGCATGCCCGAGGAGATCAACCGCGTCCTCACGGATGCCATCAGCGACGTTTTGTTCTGCACGGAGCAGAGCGGTGTCGACAATCTGCTGCGCGAAGGGGTTGCGCCTGACCGCGTGCACCTCGTTGGCAATGTCATGGTCGACACTCTGCTGCAGCACCGAGCGCGGGCCGCAAAGTCGACGATACTCACTGACCTCTCGCTAACCAGGCGCGCCTACGCCGTCCTGACCTTGCATCGACCGGCGAATGTCGATGACCCCGAGGTTTTCAAACGAATCCTCGATGCGCTCGAGGTGGTTCAGAATGACATGCCGGTGCTCTTTCCTGTGCACCCGCGAACGCGGCAGCGCCTCGAAGCGGGGCCTTTGGCGGAGCGCCTCGGTGTCATGAAAAACGTCCGCATGATTCCGCCTGCTGGTTACCTCGACTTCGTCTGTCTTTGCGACAACGCGCGCGTCGTCCTGACGGACTCGGGTGGCATCCAGGAAGAGACGACGATCATGGGCGTGCCCTGTCTGACCTTGCGCGACAACACCGAACGTCCGATCACGATCGAGTGCGGCACCAACCAACTCGTCGGTCGCGACACCGCTCGCATCGTCGAAGGCTATCGACGCGCGCTCAGCGCGGAGCCGTCATCGGCGGTCCCACCCCTCTGGGATGGCGGCGCTGCACGACGCATCACGGCGGTCCTGACAAAAAGAGCCTCACGAGCTGAGCGAGCAAGCGCCTGACGTCGAGATGAAGCCTGCCAACGTCACTGAGCGCCAACCTCGACGCGGCTACCATGCGGTCAAGCGCAGCATGGACTTGGTCATTGCGACCCTGGTCCTTGTCGCCAGCTCGTGGCTCATCGGCCTCGTATACTTGGCGGTGCGAATCAAGCTCGGAACCCCGGCCTTCTTCCGCCAAACGCGGCCCGGCATGGAGGGGCAGCCCTTCGACCTCGTGAAGTTCAGGACCATGACCGATGCCCGGGACAGTGACGGCCAGCTGTTGCCCGACGCGCAGCGTCTCACTGCCTTTGGGCGCTTCTTGCGGACAACCAGCTTGGACGAGCTGCCGACGCTGTGGAATGTCTGGAAGGGTGATATGTCCCTTGTAGGGCCACGTCCGCTTCTCATGTCCTACCTCGATCGCTACACGCCGGAGCAGGCACGACGTCATGCGGTGCGGCCTGGTGTGACGGGCTTGGCGCAGGTGACGGGGCGCAACGCGATGTCGTGGTCCGAGCGCTTCGAGAAGGACGTGTGGTATGTCGACCACGGTTCATTGCGCTTGGACCTCTGGATTTTGTGGAGAACTCTGGTCGTCGTCGTGAAGCGACATGGCATTGCGCATGACCAGCATGCGACGATGCCAGAGTTTCGAGGATCGGGACTCAACGACCGTGACCAACGGAGCTCCACCTAGTGCTGCGCCCACTCCTGATCTACGGTGCGAGTGGTCATGCACGCGTCATCGCTGAGGCTGCGCGGCTGTCTGGATACCGAGTCATCGGCTGGGCGGATGATGATGCGACCCGTCGAGGTAGTCGCATCGCTGATTGCGAAGTGCTGGCGATTGGAACCGGTGAAGCCGTCAAGTTGATTCATATTCACGGCTCGGATGTGATCGTCGGAATCGGTGACAATCGAGCGCGAGCCCGCATCTTTGGTGATCTCCTTCGCTATGGCGCCTCGTTCGCGTCGATCGTTCATCCGGCCGCGCATGTGGCTGCGACTGCTCGCGTCGGGCGTGGTGTCGCCATCATGGCTGGTGCCGTCGTGCAAGCCGACGCTGAAATCGGCGACAACGTTATTGTCAACACCGGCGCCACAGTCGACCACGATTGTCGCGTCGACGATCACGCCCATCTATCGCCGGGCGTCCACTTGGGTGGCAACACACGGATCGGCAGCGGCACCCATGTTGGAATTGGCACTTCCATCATTCAGGGTCTGGCTATCGGGTCGTGGTCGGTCGTTGGCGCCGGCGCGGCTGTTGTGCAAGACTTGCCGAGCAACATTATCGCCTACGGTGTGCCGGCGCGTGTGCGCAAGGAGCTCCAGGCATGACGGGTCGCATCTACCTCTCGCCGCCACACATGGGCCCCGATGAGCGAGAACTGCTGCTCGACGCGTTCGATTCCAATTGGATCGCGCCGCTTGGTCCGCATGTCGCCGCATTCGAGACCGAGTTCGCTCAGGTCGTGAAAGCCTCCCACGCCGCCGCGCTTTCGAGCGGCACGGCAGCCTTGCATCTCGCGATGATCATCCTGGGAATCGGTCCTGGTGACGAAGTCCTCTGTCCAACGCTGACCTTTGCAGCGACTGCCAACGCCATCCGCTACGTCGGCGCCACGCCTGTCTTCATCGACAGCGAGGCCGCAAGCTGGAACATGGATCCCGACTTGCTCGAGGCGGAACTCGCTGATTGTGATCGACGCGGCAAGCGTCCGGCGGCAGTGGTTTCGGTCGATCTCTACGGCCAGTGTTGCGACTATCGGGCCATCGTCGACATCTGCAAGCGTTGGGACGTGCCTTTGATCGAGGACGCAGCTGAGGCTCTCGGTGCCACGTACGATGGCAAGCCGGCCGGGAGCTTTGGCCGCCTCGCAGCCTTCTCCTTCAACGGCAACAAGATCATCACGTGCAGCGGTGGTGGCATGCTCGTGTCCGAAGACCGGGCCATCGTGCAACGCGCCATCCACTTGGCGACGCAAGCACGCGAGCCAGCGCCGCACTACCAGCACGAAGACATCGGCTACAACTATCGGCTGAGCAACTTGCTCGCGGCGGTAGGACGCGGCCAGCTACGGCATCTCGCATCGCGAGTCGATGCGCGTCGAGACATTCGCAACCGTTATCTTGCGCAACTCGGGTCCTTGCCCGGGCTGGCTTTCATGCCGGAGATCGATAATGGGCGGAGCACCTTTTGGCTCACGGCGTGCACGATCGACGCGGACGCCTTTGGTGCGAGCAATGACGACGTCAGGAAGGCACTCGAAAAAGCCAACATCGAGGCGCGTCCTGTATGGAAGCCGATGCACCTCCAGCCGGTGTTTTCCAACTGCCGTCATCGCGGCGGTGATGTCGCCGCGCAGCTCTTCCGAGATGGACTGTGCTTGCCGAGTGGCTCGAGCCTGTCGGACACCGACCAGCAGCGCATTGTTGCGATCGTAAAGCAGTGTGGCCAGGCATGAGGGTGCTCTACTACCACCAGCACTTCTCTACGCCCGATGGTGCGGCTGGGACGCGTTCCTACGAGATGGCGCGGCGCCTGGTCGAGGCCGGACACGAAGTGACCATGGTTTGTGGCACTTATGGCGTCGGAATGAGTGGCTTGTCGGGACCCTTTGTCAAGCGACGTCGCACGGGCAGCGTCGACGGCATTGAAGTCATCGAGCTAGAGCTCCCATACCACAATAAGCACGGCTTCTTGAAGCGGTCATGGACCTTCTTGCGCTTTGCCTGGCGCAGCGTTGGTATCGCCATGTCGCGTGATTACGACCTCGTGTTTGCGACGTCGACCCCGCTCACAGCTGCCATTCCGGGCATCGTTGCGCGTGTGCTTCGACGCAAGCGCTTTGTCTTCGAAGTTCGGGATCTTTGGCCCGAGCTCCCGCGCGCCATGGGGGTCATCAAGAACCCCGTCGTTCTTTGGATGCTCGGAGTCCTCGAGCGCACTGCCTACAAGGCCGCGCATGGCTGTATCGGTCTCTCGCCCGGCATCTGCGAAGGTATCCGGCGCTTCGGCAAGCCAGAGCACCTCGTTCGCATGGTCCCGAACGGCTGCGACGTTGCATTCTTCGACTCGATCCCGCGTGGGACGCGCCCGGAAGGCGTCGCCGACAGCGATTGCCTGGCAGTCTTCACGGGCGCGCATGGCTTGGCCAATGGCCTCGACGCAGTTCTCGATGCCGCAGCAATCTTGAAGAAGCGCGGTCGTGAGGACATCAAGCTGCTCTTCGTCGGTGATGGGATGAAGAAGCAGGAGCTCGTCGCGAGGGCACAGTCCGACGGATTGACCAACTGCATCTTTCAAGCACCGATGCCGAAGCGCGACCTCGTCGCCCTGCTCAAGGTCAGCAATGTCGGTCTGATGATCCTCGCAAATGTGCCAGCGTTTTACTATGGCACGTCGCCGAACAAGTTCTTTGACTACCTCAGTTGCGGCGTTCCGATTGTCAACAACTATCCGGGATGGCTCGCTGACATGATCACCGCTTCTTCCTGTGGCCACGCCGTGCCACCCGATGAGCCAGGGTTGCTCGCGGACGCGCTCGAGCAACTCGCGGATCAAGAGGAACAGAGAGCTGTGATGAGTTCACATGCAGCTCAGCTAGCGCAGCAGTTCGATCGCGAAGTGCTTGGACGACACTTCGTGTCGGCTTTGGAGAGCTTTGCCCATCCGGCTTCGCACGCTGCGCAACAAGCACGCACTGAGGAAGTCAGATGAAGCAGGTTCTCCAGAGCTTGAAGAACGGAGAGATCACCTTGGCCGAAGTGCCGTGTCCCATGGTCCGCAAGGGTCACATTCTCGTTCAATCGACGCGGAGCCTGATCTCGGCCGGCACGGAGCGCATGTTGCTGGAGTTTGGCCGCAGCAGCATGTTGCAGAAGGCTCGCAGCCAGCCAGAGAAGGTCAAGCAGGTCGTCAACAAGGTGAAGACCGAGGGCCTGGTGCCCACCCTCGAATCGGTGTTTCGGAAGCTCGATGAACCGCTAGCCCTCGGGTATTGCCACGCCGGACGAGTCATCGATGTCGGCGCTGGAGTCGCCGGCTTTCGCGTGGGCGATCGCGTCGTCACGAACGGATCACATGCCGAGGTCGTATGCGTGCCGCAGACCTTGGCCGCGCTCATTCCCGACAGCGTGAGCGATGAAGCAGCATGCTTCGCGCCGATTGGATCGATAGCGCTCCAAGGCATCCGTTTACTCGAGCCGACCTTCGGTGAGCGCTTCGTCGTCGTAGGACTCGGTTTGATTGGTCTCGTCGCTGTGCAGTTGCTGCGATCACACGGCTGCGAGGTCTTGGGTCTGGATACGAATCCACGGCGCTGCGACTTGGCGCGTAGCTTCGGTGTGCGAGCTGAGACGATTGGCCAGGACGCCGACTCTCTGAAGCTAGCTTCCGAGTTCAGCAACGGCGTGGGTGTGGATGGTGTTCTGATTACAGCATCCGCCAAGACGGATGAGATCATCCACCAAGCGGCTGAGTCGTACCGCAAGCGTAGACATGTCGTGCTCTTGGGCGTCGTTGGCTTGAACCTGCGCCGGAGAGACTTCTACGAGAAGGCACTCA
>CALLZN010000335.1 GCA_937858895.1 uncultured bacterium
CCTTCAAGCCCTGGTAGCCCGAGAGGCGGGCGCCGACGCGGCCGAAGACGTCGACCACCGGCGCCTGCACGAAGCTCTTGTCGCCCGGCCCATCGATGTGCAGGTCGGGCGCCTCGAGGTCGTTCGACAGGCGCACGACGCTCGTCGGACCGCGCTCGATGCCGGTCGGCGTCGCGGCGCCGAGGCCGGTCAGGTGCACGAGGTCGGTGTAGTTCTGGACCAGGGGCACCTGAGCCAGGAAGCGCTGGCCGACGACGGGCGCATAGAAGGTCCCGAAGTGCCCCGTGATCTCGACGCGTGCTGCGCGCTCGACGCGGCCCGTGATCGTCGTCGTGAATGCGCGCGTCACGCGGATGCCACGATCGAGGATCGGGGCCGTTGGCGTCGTCTTCGGTAAGGGATCGGGGTTCGCCGTCTTGTTGCCTTCGATGAGGACCTGCGCGTGTAGGGTCGACGCGGCAACCACGAAGCCGAGGGCGAGCGTCACCGAGCGAAGCATCGAAGACGCGAACAGAGATCTAGTGCGAGGCATCATGGATTGCGCGGGCTCGACGAAAGAACGAGGACGATGCGTTGCTGGGTGCTCGGCGCGGAGAGGACGAAGGGTTCGGGCTGGCCCGCGACGAGGCTCCACTCGGCGACCGTGCCCACGAAGGGCAACGACTGCGAACCCGAGCCACGCGACCAGACGATGCCGTTCGTCGGCGGACCGGTGAAGGTGATCGAACCGTCGCTGATGGTCTGAGCAGTCCGCGACTTCGAGAGCTGCCGCGGTGCGGCGCTGCCGTCGCTCGGCACGACGAAGACGTCTTCCGAGGCGCGCGGGTCACCGAGGCGCAGGGCGTAGGCCACGTGGGCAGCATCAGGCGAGACCGTGAGCTGCGAAACAAAGCGCACGTCGCTGACCGCGCCCTTGCCGCTGTAGGTCGTCAAGGCTCGCGCGACGCCGGCGTTCTCGATGTCGAAAGCGAAGACATTGCAGTCCTGCACTTCGTTGGCGCTGAAGCTCGCGGCCGCTTCGGCGACGAAGAAGGCGAGCGGCGAGCTGCCTGGCGCGCGGCGCAGCCCGAGCTCGAGGGCCGGTCGCGGCGCGCGCGTGTATCCCTCGTAGGTCGTGAGCGGCGCCGAGCGCAGCTGGAAGCTCGTGCCGCCCGTCGCGAAGTCGTTGCCCGTGATGTCGCGCAGCGCGAGGCTCGCGGTGTCGACCGCGACCAAGTTGTTCGTCTCGGGCAAAGGACTCGGCACGCGCCCGCCGAAGCCACGCACGAAGTAGAGGTAGCGGCCATTGCCAGAAGTGAAGGTCCCGCGACTCGCGACGTTGCCCGTCGAGCCACCTTGCGTGAAGGGCGGCGCCGTCGTGCTGCCGGTCGAGGTCTTGGTCACGTTCGTGAGTTGCGCCGCCGTCACGTCGTAGGCGTAGAGATCGCAGGCGCCTTCGTCTTCACCCGCGAAGAAGAAGAGCCGGTCTTCCGTCGCGAAGTGCAGTCCACCGACCCAGTCGACCTCTGTCGCGAAGTTCGGCGCGAGCAAGGCGAGCGGCGCGCCCGCGTCGCTGCCATCGCTGCGCGCGAGGAAGAGCTCGTGCGTACCGACGCTGCCGCGATCACCACCGCCGCTCACGAACGCGACGCGCGTGCCGAGCGGGGACAGCGCCGCGCGGCTGCCGTCGGCGCCGGCCGTATCGCGCCGAAAGGGCGCGAGCCGTGTCGCCGCTGTGAAGCCCGAGACCTGGTGCGCGCTGAGCGTGCCGCCGAGGCCGCGCAGCGACCAGACGTCGCCGTCTTGGCCGTTCGCCAGCGCGAAGCAAGCCGTCGCGCCATCACCCGACAAGCGCCAGGCGCCGTCGCTCGTCGTCGGGACTTGGTTCGTGCCCGAGCGCGGCAGGGTCACCTGCTGCGGCAGCGTTGCGCCATCGGCAGGGCCTTCGAAGACGACGATGCTGCCGGCCTGCTCGGCGATGGCGATGACGCGACCCATGGTCAGCAGGAGGCCACCGTCGACGAAGCGCGCAGCCCCCGGTGGCGTGATGTCGGCGACGTTGCGATTGTTGCCCCAGGTCTTGGTCGGATCCGTGTGCACGAGCAGCAAGCGGTCGGCGACGAGCGGCGAGCTATCGCGCGCGACGGCGAGTGCTAGCTCCCCGTCCTTCGAGAAGGCGAAGTCGGGGCGGTAGATCGAGAAGCGCGTCGTCGGCGGGCAGGTCACGACCGTGTCGCGTAGGCGCGAGCCCGTGAGTTCGCGCACGAGCCCGGTGTTCGCTTCGATGGCCACGAGGGCGAAGTCGCGGCAGTCGAGCGCGAGACGCAGGACCGCGAGCTCGAAGCCGTTCGGCAAGGCCACGCTTTGCTGGATGCCGTTCCGCAAGTGCCGCGCGACGCGCTCGCCGCGGTGGAGGTCGATGGCGCTCGCGCCGGGGGTCTCGACGAAGTCGTGGGGATAGCCCTCGACGAAGCCCAGTTCGCCTGCGTGACGCAGTGGCTGAAAAGCACCGGCCGGCGGTGCTTGGACGATGGGTTGTCCGAGCGTGGCATCGACGACGAGCTGGGCTTGCAGGTCGCCGCGGATCGTCGACGGCAAGTAGCCCTCGACGAGCGCCGTGCTGCCGACGCCGCTCACGAAGGTCACGACCGCATCGTTGTCGCCGAGGTAGAGCAAGAAGTTGACGAAGTCGACCTCGAGCGACTGCAGGTCGATGGTCTGGCCCAAGAAGTTCGGATCGTTCGGGATCGGCAGCCCCGTCAGCGCGCGCCCGCTCGGCGGCACGATGCCGACGAGCAGGGCCGGGTTCGCGAAGCCAGCGAGGTCGACTCGCAAGGAGCCGCGTAAGAAGGCGATCGGCAAGTCGAGGACGAAGTCCGTGTGCCCCGACCAGTAGATGAGGAAGGGGCGGCCCACCGAAGTCGTCGGCGCGCTCACTTGCAGGACGAGGTTCTTGCCGGGCACCGGCGCAGCGGCGAGCGCCAGAAGTCGATCCTGGGCGGCTAGACCAGGGAGCAGAAGAGTAGTGGCCGCGAACGCGAGAGGCAGGTGCATGCTGGGATCGAGTCGAGGTTCCGAGCGTAGCGATGCGCGGGTGGCGGCACCGTAGGCGATGGCGAGACGGAGAAGGGCGGGCGCCATCCTCGCCGAAGCGGGCAGTCTCGGCAAATGCGCCCAGACGCTAGCCCTGAAATAAGCGCTCCGATCCGCGAGATCGCTGCGCTGCGCACGAGAGCACCGCGCTCACGGCCGTGCTCGGCGTCCCGAATCCTCACGTGGCTACGGCCACGCTCCGGTTCGGAACGCCTGTGCGCGGCCACGCCCACGGCACTCTCGCGCGCTCTCGCGAACCGGAGCGCTTATTTCAGGGCTAGCCGGCGAACGCGCCCCACGGCAGCTCCGGCACGAGCTTTGGTCACCGTCGCTGCCCGCCCTCGAACGCCCGCTCGACCAGGCACCTACGAGACGCGTCGCTGCGCGCGATCGAAGCGCCCGTGGCTACGGCGCCGCGTGCCTACGGCCGCAGGTCCATCGTTACGAAGGTGGACCCGGATCAGCGAATCCGCGCCGACATGCGCGAGCCGAGCTGGACGCGATTCGAGGCTACGTCGACCTGAACGGCCTGGAAGTGCAGCTCGCGTCCCAGCACCGAGACGGTGCCTCGCCGCAACCTCAGCTCCGCAGTCCCGATGCCCGAAGCCAGCAGGACCAAACCGCCATCCCGCGTCGGATCGAGCTCGAGAAGGCCGTGAATACCAGGCAAGGAGATCGGCCGGCTATCGAGTACGACTTCGACGACCACGAGCGCGGGTCCCGCTTGCAAGCGAACCACTCGGGGGCGCACAGCGATATTGTCAATCTGGGAGATGCCAATACCTGTAGCCGAGTCGCTTGCAAACAGGTGGGCGATGGGCGACGACGAGCCGGTGATCCAAAGGAGACCACCAAAGGACGGAACGTTGAGCCCGTCAGCAAAGAGCGCAGTCGCTCCGATTCGTGAAGAAACGCTAACTCGGTAGTCACCCGTTGCCGGGATCACGACCTGTTGCTCGATTGCCAGCTTGACCGTTTGGCCCCTCGGCGCACTTACTTGAAACTGGAACGCGTTGTCATCCAGCAGGCCGACCGCCGCGTTCTTGACGACCATCGGGTTTTGACGAACTTCGACGCATCTCCCTTGCGGACCTGCCAGGGCGCGATGTTATGGTCCGAGGCTTCGAAGCCCGGGTTCTTGACTAGGTTTTGTGCGTAGAGCGCGGTCGCGCTGAGGAGAGCGAAGCCGATGAAAGGTGCTGTGGTTCGGCGCATCATCAAAGCTCATTGGGTTGGGGTCATGGGTGGGACGATTCGCCCAGTGTAACTCAGCACGCAATTCCGGGCTAGTCGCCGTCGCGCTCGTACTCGAATTGACGCGGGGTGCCGCCCTTCATGTACCCAATTGTGGCTCTCAAGCGGCCGTCGGCGGACAACTCATAAACGATGCGCTTGGGATAGTCGTGGCGCGGGTTGTCGAAGACAGCGCGCGTGGGCGTCACTTCGGTGAGCACGAAGTCCGTCGGCGGCCTGCCGCCGGGTTGCGCGACGTAGACCAAACCGCCGCCGCGCTCCACGATGCGCAGGAACTCGAAGCCTGTCATCTTCCCGCGCGAGACCGTTCGCGAAACGCCGAGCATCGCACCGCCGAGCGGTGGGCTCCATCGCTCTTCGATCGACGCGCCCGAACTCTTCTTGCCGACCCACGCCCCGGCCAGCCATGCCACGTCACCGATGGCCGCCTTCGTTGGCGTGGGCATCGCAATGTCTTCCGCGTGGCGATAGAGCCCGATCGAAGCGGTCGACCCGAAGTACGCGCGCACGATCAGCCCGTCAGCCGTGCTGCGGAACTCACGCCGAATCAGTCCTTCGGGCGGCTTGCCTGGCGTGCGCACGAAGTCCACCTCGTAGGTCAAGGTGCCGTCCTTCCATGCGCCGCGGTAGCGCGAGGTCTTACCGGACTCGGTGACTTCGGTGACCTTGCCATCGAGTGCTACGCGCACGTCACGGTGCCCGGAGCCGTGGCCGCGGACCAGGATGACTGCGCCATCCTCGATGCGCAGCGCGAAGGTGTTGCTCATCGGCGGGCCGAGTCGTTCGAGGGCGCGACCTTCGGTGCGATCCTCGACGTAGGTCCACTCGCCAGCCAAGGCCTGGATGCCATCGTTCTGCGCGGCAAGCTGGCTCGCGGCCAAAGCGAGAGCGAGCAAGGAAAGAAGCGTGAGCGCTGTTGCCGACCGACTCTGCAGTTCCATGGAGAAGCCTCGTCTTTGTGTTGTGTTCACGAGAGCTTAGCGCGTGCGCTGCGGTGCTCCTCGTCGACTTCTTTCAACCTGCGGCGTGGCCAAACCACTCCTGGAGCAACATGCGTGCGCGCTCATTCTTGCGGTCCGACCGGAGTGCTCGTTGGAGATAGACTCTGGCGTCAGTGGACGATCCGAGCGCGTGCAACACGCGAGCTGCGAGCACGCAGTGAGGTGGACTGCCCTCGAACTTGGACGCGAGCGCCTGTGTCACCTGTCGGGCGAGCTCTGGGTCTCTGCTCTTCCACAGGCAACGCTCAACAGCGTCGAAGCCGGCTTGGACGATTGCCGAGCGATCACGGTCAGTCCATTGGAGCGCGTTGCTGTACGACAGCGTGGCCTCAGCGAAGCGCTGCTGCTCCTCGAGAGCCTGAGCCAGGCCGGAGTGAGCGCTTGGAGACTGTGGTTCGAGCTCGACCAACTCGCGGAGATACGGTTCTGCAGCGGATGCTTGTCCCGCGCTCATCGCGAAGGCTGCCTGCTCCTGGCATTCACGAATGCGTTCGTAGCGATTCGGAGCCGCCGGGAAGTAGAGGAAGTCCGGATAACGCTCGACGACGCCCGAGGTCTTCGTGCAAGTCATGACGACGGTATCACCTCGGAACTCGACCGACGCTCCGTTCTTTTCGATCCACTGCCACACGTCACTGGAGGCTCGTGGTTGATAGAACTCCGGCGTCTCGAGTATGTCGACGCGATAGCCTGCCGCCTCCATGAGCAAGCGCAGTTCCTTCGGGGTGTATTCGCGATTGTGTCGGTTCGTCGACCTCGCCTTCATGAAGCGGCCACTGACGTAGGGGCTCTCGCCGCGTAGGAGGCGCTCGATCGATCGCGCGCTCGTGATGTTGGGTGTCGAAAAGATCAGGGTCCCTCCAATCCGCGTCAGGCGGTTGATCTCAGCGAGGGCATGCATGGGATCCGTGCTCAAGTGCTCGAACACTTCTAGAAAGACAACGATGTCGAAGGCCTCCGCATCGTAAGGCGCGACGTGCCGCTCGATGTTGAGATCGTGCGTTGGAACGTCGCGGCCTCGCAGTTTCCAAGAGGATGAACGCGGCTTCTCATCAGGGCCGTAGTCGTCGAAACCGATGAGGTGAGCCTCGATGTCAGCGGTCAGGTATGCGTGCGTCACGACCGAGTTGAATCCGATGTCGAGCAAGCGTCCCGAGTGGCCTCGGATCATCTCGATCATGGAGGCGAGGCGATGTGCATGGTCGCTCGCTGATCGGATCATGTATTCAGCGACAGGAAGTCGAGCCGTGTTCGCATAGGTCGCGCGGAGTTCATCCGCGGCTCGGTCCAGGTCCAGGAGGATCTCGTTCCGTGCAGCTTGCATAGGGCACACCATGGTGGCACTTGGGTTGTGCGGGCCCGTAATCGTAACTCGTTCGACGCGGGGGGTGACCGATTTCGCTCATCTCGATCGATTCACCCACTCTTGTCCGTGCAAGTGATGAGCTGACGCTATATTCGCCTCCGGTATTTGGATGGGTTGCCCCTGGTGAGACTAAGAACCGTATGGGCGTCGTGCGCTCTTGCTGTGGTCGTCAGTGTTGTCGGGGCGCAGAGCCTCGAACAAGTCACGACGCGGTATCCGGATGGCGCGCTGCGCGAGCGCTACCACGTCGACGCCGCCCTCGTGCGGCAAGGGCTCGCTACGGAATACTGGGCGACCGGCCGCACGCTGCGGCGTGGCAACTTCAAGGATGGCAAGCTGCATGGTCGCGTCGAGCGCTTCTATGAGAACGGCGCGCGCCAGGTCACGGCCTACTACCGGGACGGCATCTTGCATGGGGCCTATGAAGAGTTCGACGGCGCCTTTCATCTGCGCGGTCGCTGCGAGGCCGGCGCGCTGCACGGTCGCGTCGAAGTCAGTTACGGATCCGAGGCCAAGTCGCAGCGCGTCTACGACCACGGTCATCTATCGCGCGTCGGCACGAGCGAGGTCTATGCGCGGTCGGTCGATGATTTGCGTCGAGACTTGGCCGCCATCGAAGTCCAGATGCCCGGTACGGCCGACAACAGCACCAAAGAAGCCGAGCGCGCGCGCGGCCTCGCGCGGCTCAACGCCTATCGCTACCTCTGCGGGCTGCCGCACGACGTCATCCTCGACGAGGTCATGGTGCGCCATGCCGAGGCAGCGGCCTCCCTTTGCAAGGCCCTCGGTCGTCTCGACCACACGCCCGCGAACCCGGGCTGGCCGCGCGAGCGCTTCGATGTCGCCTACGAGGGCACGAGCCACAGCAACCTCGCGGTCACGTCCGACCTCGCGCAGTCGATCGATCAGTACATGAACGACTCGGACCCGTCGAACATCGATCGTGTCGGTCATCGACGTTGGTGTCTGAATCCCGCGATGCAGAGGACAGGGCTCGGCCGCGAGGATCGCTTTGCTGCCATGTGGTCCATGGACAGCTCGCGCAAGAGCGTGCCGCGTCCGGACTGGGTTGCCTATCCGCCGGCGGGCTACGTGCCCCTCGAGTACTTCGGTCCGCGCCATGCATGGAGCCTCAGCTTTGGCCCGGGGGTCGCGCGCAAGAAGTTGGCCGAAGCGCGCGTGCAGATCTTCCGCCTCGAGGATCGCTTCCTGCGGACGGGACCGGCCTTGGCCCTCGACACCAAGCACGTTGCTGGTGGCGGTTTCGGAGGCAGCTCTGCATGCCTCGTCTTCCGCAGCCCCGCTGCCGTGGTCGAGGACGGAGCGCGCTACGAGGTCGTGATCGACACGGATGCTTCGAAGCGTCGTGAAGTGCTCGCGCACTACTTCGTCGACTTCGTCGATCTCACGCGCGCCGCGCCCGCGGCGAACGGCACGCGGCGCTGAAATGGTCGCTCAGCGCGTGCCGGCTTCGAGCCAGAGGCCGGCGCTGAAGGCCCAGCTCTGAGCAGCGGCCGCGTCGAGCTGCAAGGACTGCAAGTAGATCGGCTTGAGCACGAAGTTCTTGTCGTTCGGAATCGGCAAGCCAACGGTCGTGCTCGGCGGCGCGATCGCGAGCGTGACGAGGACATCCGGGGCGGGATAGAGCGTGCCACCGAAGATCGGCGCATCGATGCGCGAGAGGCCGATCACGACGACGCCGGCCGTCAAGGCGCCCGTCGAATTGCCCACCGCGAGCTGCGTCGTCTGACCGATGGCCGGGCGATTCGTCGCCTTCAGCGTCGGCACGCCGTTCTTGCCAGCAACGCCGCTACCGAAGTCGAAGGCCTCGTAGCCGAAGCGCGTGATGCGCGTGCGCCAGACGTTGGTCTGCCAGATGTACTCTTGGATGGACCAGAAGCCGACGTCGTCGACGGGATCGACGTTGATGTGGCTGTAGTCGCCGAAGCGATTGCGACCGGCGCTGTCGACACGATTCCAGGCCGCTTCACCCGCCTTCACGAAGATCGGATCGGCCGTCATGCCAGCCGGGTCGCTCGCGCGACGACCGGTCAAGAAGACCGAGCAGTAGGCGCCGGCGTGGCTACCCGAGAAGCCGATGCCAACGTCACCGTTCGCGTCGACGGCAATCGACGGATAGTAGTAGTGCCAGAGGCTGTCGCCGATCGTGCCGGACTGGCGCAAGCTGAGCGGCGAGACGCCGATCTCGTACCAGCGGAAGCCAGCGCGGCCGTTCACGTTGATCGAGTGTGCCGTGTAGACCGAGCCGTTGCGGAAGACCGCGTTCTGCGGCCGCGTGTCGAGGGTCGAAATGTTCGTCGTGCTGCCAAGGGCCGGCGCGCTCGGCGACGAGCTGTGCGAAGGAATCGTGACCGAGCCAACCTCAGTCAAGGTCGGCGCCGTGAGCGGGCCGTTGACGCGGCGAATGCGCAGGGCCGTCGACGAGCGGCGCGAGACGCAGTAGGCCCCGCCCGGGTCGCCGTAGGTCGTGCAGGGCTGGATGGCGCCTTCCCAGGGTAGGGAGCGGAAGGCCGTGATCGCACCGACGCTTGGCGGGTTCGCGAGCAGCGGCGCCTTGTCGATGGCCCAGATCGTCATGCGCGCCGAGCCGGTGACCATGTAGGCCGCCGAATAGATGCCGCGCGCGTCGGCGCCCAGCGTCGGATAGTCGGGCCAGCGCCCGGCGTCCGTGCCCTGCGCCGTTTGGAAGGAGAACTTGTACCAGCTCCCGGCCGGGTTGCTCGTCGCGGAGATCGCGTAGAAGAGCATGCCGCCACCGGAGAAGTTCGTCGCCAAGATGATGAAGCGCTTGGCGTGGTCGTCCCAGATCGCGCGCGGGTCGCCGACCGTGCCGCTCGCGCCCCAGAAGGCGCCGAGGCTCGTGTTGAGGACGCGCTGTTTCGTTGTCTTGGTCCACGCCGAGAGGTTGCTGTCCGT
>CALLZN010000336.1 GCA_937858895.1 uncultured bacterium
GTGCAGGGTAACTGTTCGCCGAACGGCCTCGTAGAACGATAGCTTTCGATCGTGTTTCGAGCCCGGAAGCCCGGACTACGAGGCCTGAAATATGCGTTCAGCGATGATGTTGCCTGCTATCGGCCGGATTTCAACGGCTCACGCCACGTGGGAACGGTGTGCAAGGCAGCGTGCTGTTTATGGACACGCAGAAGCGCGGGAAAGCGGACCTCTCCCCGCACAACTCACACCGGCTGGATCCCCAGTCTTGCGAGGTTATCGCCGATCCTTCCGCCGTGGATGCCAAAAGCGACCTCGGGCGGCCGAGTAAGGTCACGCCCTACCTACCGATGATCTGAGACCGGCTAAGGCGGAGCCGAGGCTCAAGGGCACCGCAATCTTGGCCCGTCTCGAGGTGGTGGAATACGACGGCAGCAAGTAGGCGGTCTACGCTGCGATTTGTCGCCTCCAGCCAGAGTTTTGGAGCTCACATGAGTTGATCCTCGATGTCCGCGTGCTTACGCAAGCAGCTCTCGCCGACCAGGAGCGCAACGCGCTCGAAGGTGGCCCGCGAATAGGGGCGCCGTTCGTTCTGCTTTGCAGCGTCTGCCGCTTCGCCACGAATGCGGCCCCGGGCAGCGGCCAGCAGAGCCGCCCGCCCCCTCGTGGCAGCGTGGCGTCAGCCGCAGCGCTTGGTCCCGCGCACCAGCCAGATGTTGCGGATGTCCGAGCCCGGGCGAACGATGACGGTCGCGTCGCGGCAGAATCCAGTATCCTCAACGCCGCTGCATGCCCGACCTTCGTGTGAAGCCCCTTCGACCATGTTCCAGACCATGATGCCCGATCTCCAAGCCGAGCGACGTTGGCCCGTCGGCACGACTGTCCTCTCCTTGACCTTCTGCGTCGCCGTGCTCGCGGCCGCGGGCCGAACTCAGGGCGATGCGCCCAAGAGCGAGCCGGCACCGCAGGAACCGGCACCGCAGAAACCTGCGCAGCAAGATCCGGCACCTGCGCAGGGCCAGCGCCCTTCGACCGGCACGCCTGCACCCGGCGCGCCGTCGCTGCGCCGCGGCACCGGTGGACCAGGGGCGCTGCCCCAAGGCGTCTCGCGCGAGCAGATGTGGTCCGCGCCGACGCAGGAGGACTGGGAAAAGCCCTGCCAGATTCAGTTCCAGCGCAGCTGGGAAGACGCGGTCACGGTCGCCCGCGAGACCGGCAAGCCCATCTTGGTCTGCGTCAACATGGACGGCGAGATCGCGAGCGAGCACTACGCCGGCGTGCGCTACCGCCAAGCCGACAAGGCCAAGCTCTACGAGCCCTACGTCTGCGTCATGGCTTCGGTCTACCGGCACACGCCGCGCGACCACGACCACGAAGGGAAGCGCGTTCTTTGTCCGCGCTTCGGCTCCGTCACTTGCGGCGAGCACATCGCGATCGAGCCCGTGCTCTACGAGAAGTTCTTCGACGGCAAGCGCATCGCGCCGCGCCACATCATGGTCGAGCTCGACGAGCGCGGTGAGCCCGTCAAAGAAGAGTACGACGTCTACTACGCCTTCGACACCGACTCGGTCTTCGGCGCCATCCGTGACGGCATCGCCGAGCGCACGATCCAACCGAAGCCCATCGTCAAGGGCGACAAGACCTTGGTCGAGCGCGTCGCGAGCCGTGACATCAAGGACCGCGAGACTGTAGAGAAGGCCTTCCTCGAGGGCGACGCCAAGCTGCGCGAGCAGTTGATCGCCGCGGCCAAGGCCAACCCGCAGGCCGCCCCTGACGAGCTGCTGCGCTTGGCGATCTTCGGCCTCGACGAGAAGGTCGCGAACGTCGCGCGCGAGGCGCTCGCTTCGGCGCAGTCGACGAGCGCCGTC
>CALLZN010000337.1 GCA_937858895.1 uncultured bacterium
CCCTCGCACGCGCCGCCGAGACCGGCAAGCAGGTCTACGAGCACGGCCTCGCGCTGCGTGCTGCCCACGTCGCCAACAACCCGCACCGCAGCGACACCGGCGCTTCGCGTCTGCTGCGTGAGCGAGCCGCCATGCTCGTCGCCTTCGCCGGCGTCAAGCGCGGCGCGCGCGCAGCGACCACGGAGGCGGCACGCGCTTGGCTCCTCGAGACACTCCCGCAAGACGCCGACAATCCTCGCGATGTCGACGCCCTCCAGGATGCAGCGACCCTCGACGGGCGCTACCACATCGCGCGCTTCCTGCTGGCGCTCGACCGCATCGCCGAACTCGAAACCCTCCTCGGCACCTGGGTCGCGGCCGACGAAGTCGCGAGCCGTTGGCGCATCCTCGCCGGCTACCTCGCGGCCGAGCGCAGCGAACTCGGCGAAGCGATCGCGCTCTTCGAGCAAGTGCTCGCGCGCGACGAACTCGAGCCAACGGAACTCGCACGGCTCGGTGACTGGAAGCTCGTCGTCGGTGACCGTGAAGCCCGCCAACTCGTGCACGAAGCCATGGCCATGGCGACACCCGTCGACCAACTGCGCACGCAGATCTGGGCGGAGGGCAACCGCGTGAGCCGCAACAACAGCGGGCCCGCGCCCGAGCTCGACCCGCTCGTCCTCGTCAAAGCGCGAGCGCTCTTTGCCAAGGCACCGCTGCCGAGCAACGAGATCTATGTGCTGCGCAACCTCTACCGCTCGACCAAGGACCATCGCGTCCTCGAGGCCCTGCCCAAAGGCGTGGTTGGACACACACAACAAGCGGTTTACGCCTTGCTCGGTCAGTTGAGCATCATTCTCGGAGAAGTACACGAAGAGGCCACGTGTGACCGCCTCGACGAAGAGCTCATGCGCAGCCTCGAGACCGCAAAGGAAAAGCTCGACCAACGTGGCCTGCACATGATGCGCGTCCTCGTGCTCGGCCGCGCCGCACAGCTGCGCAACCAACCCGGCCCGCATCGCGAGCGCGCCCTCGCCTCGCTGAAGGCGAGCTTCGATCGAGCGAACTTCGCTCCTGGTGAAGACCTCCAGCGCGCCAAGTACCTCGAGATGATGACGGTCGGCGACGACGTCATCCTCGACGAGCGCTTGCGCCAACTCGAAGCCCTCTATCAACACACCGAAGAAGGGAGCAGCACCCAGGTCGGGATCGCGCAGTCCTGGTTCGCAGTCCTCGCGGGGACCAACGCGAGCAAGGCCCGCGACGTGCTCGCGGCCGCGATCGAGGCCAACATCGCAAAGAACGACGGTCGACTCGTGACCTCCACGCGCGATGCGTGGCAGCAGCTCGAGAACGCGTGGATCTCCGCGCGTGACTTCGGTCGTCCCGAACGCATGCTGCTCCGCCTTCATAGCAAGGAGACGCAAGCCGGGGCACGCTTCTACTTGGAGCGGCGCACGAGCCACGTCCGCATCCAGGCGCTGCGCCACGGTGGCACCGTCTCGATCGGCACCGGTCTCGAGCTCCACGACAAGCTCGCCACCATGCTCGAGAACGAGCTTGCGGCATGCTCGGCCTACGAGTTCACGCAGGTCCTCGACGATCGCATGTCCTTGGCGACAGCAGGACACGCGCGCAAGCTCGACCCTGCGGTGCACGCCTTCATTGGCTTTGCGAACAAGGTGCTGCCGGGGCTCGTCGAGAAGACCCCCGACCTAGCGCGCCTCTACCAGGTCTCCCAGACGATCCAGAAGATCTCGAGCGAGCGAGAAGCGCTCGCCTACGCCATCGCGCGACACGGGGACCAACCCGCGTTCTGGCGTCGCCTCGGCCGCGACGTCTGGACACAGATCGGCTACCGCATGGCGCAGTGGCGACACGAGATCGCAGTCGTCGGACAACTGAGCGGCCCGCTCTTCTCGCTTGCCTGCGTCGAACTCGAAGACGATCTGACGACGCTCTCCAATCGCTCGAACGCGATGTGGTGGCGGGGCAACAGCTACTTCTGGTCTGAGCGTCGAAGCGATTTCGAGCGCGTGGCCAAGAAGGTCCTCGAACTGCAAGAGGACTCACCAGCGCGCATCGCCTACGTCGCGAACTACCTCTGGAACGGCCTCGCGAGCCACCACGTCGCGATCGAGGCCCTGCTCGCTGCCGAAGCGCGCGGCATCCTGCAAGAGTCCACGCTGCGCACCCTCGCCAGCTGGTGCATGAGCACCGACGGCAAGCGTCCGAGCGTGACCCTGCGCATCGTCGATGGCTTCCTCGAGGACGACCCGCTGCGTCTCGACGACCGCCTCCTGCGCGCCAAGGCCCTGATGAGCCTCGGGCGGGCGGACGAAGCGCGCTCCGAGTTGATCGCGACCGAGCACCTCCTCCGCGAAGGAGACCGTTGGACCGAAGGCAACGTTGCGGCGCTCGCCCAAGCGGCGATCAGCGACGTCCCGGCGCTCGACCTCGCAGTGCGCTACTTCAAGGAAGCCATCGCGATGCGCGACAAGGCCCTTGGCGGCGTCGCGCGCCCCGACTGGACGATCTCGTTCTACTATGCCGAGCTGACGAGGGCTCACGTCGGACAAAAGCAGTGGGCCGAGGCCTTCGCGGCAGCGCGCAGCGCCCTCGTCACCGCCGACGCGCGGCACAACCACGAAGCCAAGGCAAATGAAGCCATGGACCTGCTGCTGCGAGTCGGACCGCTGAAGGACATCATCGCGATGCACGACCAAGAGGTGGCCCGCAGTGGCCAGGATGCGGCGCTCCTGCGCAAGCTCTTCGGCAGCGCTCTCCTCCGTCAACGCTCGCTCGACGAGGCGATCGTGCAGCTCCAGAAGGCGACCGAGCTCCAACCCGACGACCCGGCGACCTGGGACAGCTTGGTTGCCGCTCACGACCAAAATAAGGCGGCCGACGCAGCCCTCGAGGTCTTGCGTCAGTCCCTCGACGTCTTGCCCTTCGACCTCGAGCGGACGACGGCTTACGCCACGCGCCTCGAACACGCGAAGCAGCACGAGCTCGCCATGCGCGCCTGGACACAGCTCGTCGAGCTACGGCCCGACGAGGCTGTGAGCCACGAACGGCTCGCCGCAAGCTTCGAGCGCCACCTCGAGTGGCCTAGCGCGCTCCAACAGTGGCGACGCGTGACCGACATCCGCCCAGAGGAACCCAAGAGCTGGTTCGGTCTCGCGGACGCACAAGCCCGCTCCGGTGCAAACGACGACGCGCGCGCGACCCTACGGACGATGATGGCGAAGGACTGGGAAGCGCGCTTCGGCGACGTCAAGGCCGAGGTCGAACGGCGCCTCGGCAGCCTCCGCGGCTGAACCCCACTGCCGCGCAGGCCGCCGCTTCATCGGACTTTCACGAGATCGTCGATAGTTCGAACACGGCTTTGGACGAAACCAGTGTCATGGATATGTCCGATCTCACATTGAGCAGCCTGCTGAAGGAGCAGGCCTTGCTCCCGGCGCGCGTGCAGCGCGCGCTGAGCCCCGACGAGGTGCGCTCTTGTCACGAGTGCCCCGTCTGCTCGGGTGGCCTGCTACGGCGGCGCCTGCCCGGGCGCCGCGGCGACTGCGAGCAAGCAACTTGCAAGTCCTGCGGCTCGTCCGGTCTCATTGTTTGGCCGCGCCAGTCGGCCTGAACGCGAGCGTCGCAGCAGCCGGCTTGCGCGCCAGCACATAGACCTCCTGGCCGCGACCGATGAAGCGCGTGAGCCGCGCTGGCCACAAACGGTTCGAGACGAAGTTGGGCCAGCGTCGATCCGTGATGTAGCGGATGTATTTTTCTGCGTCGAAGACGCCGTCGCTCGCGCCCGTCGCGCGAGCTAAGCGCTCCCGACGTCCGATGCGATGCATGATGTCATGCAAGAGCCGCGGGTCTTGCTTCGCGTCCGGGGTCTCGACAGCGAGGACTTCGAAGCCAATGCGCCGGACGAGGCGCACCACCTGCGCCTTGGTGAAGTGCGACACGTGCTCGGACGTCACGCCATAGCTCCATCGCCCACCGAAGAGCAGCGCCTTGAGGGAGCCATGATTGGGCAAGCCCTGGAACATGACGCCACCCGGCCGAAGAAGCGCGAAGCATTGCTCGAGTAAGTCCGCCGGTCGCTTCACGTGCTCGAGCGTGTGGTGCATGAAGATCGCATCGAAGCTCGCGCTCGCGAAACTCGGGTCGTCGACGAGGTCGTCGAGCAAGGCTTCGCGAATGTCGACACCCCACTTCGTGCGCCCGAACTCGGCGACCGGCTGGCTCAGCTCGATTCCGATTGCGTCCCAGCCGCGGTCGCGCGCCGCGACGAGTGAAGTGCCGATCGAGCAGCCGACATCGAGAAAGCGACCCGGAACGACGTGGCGCTCGATGCGCTCGAGCAAGCGTCCGAACTTGACGAGGTTGTCGGCGTGCTCCTGCCAAGCGGCTTCACCGCTCGCCCGCGCTTCGGCGTAGTAGGCGCCGAGGCTCTCCTCGCTCGAGCCATCCGCCATGCGCGTGAACTTGCAGCCGACGCAACGCTCGAAGCGGTGACCGATCTCACGAAAGGCCTCGACGAAGGTCGCGCCTTCGCAGACCGGACAGGGCTCCGCGCCGACGTCGTCACGCCCCACGGCCACCCTCGGAGCTCGCGAGATGCGTGCGCAACCAGTCGACGAAATTACGCAGGTCCTCTGGCACTTCGGCCACGAAGCTCATGCGCTCACCGCGCGTCGGGTGCGTGAAGACCAAGCCCTTCGCATGCAAGGCATGGCGCTCCAAGACCGGCGCGCCCTGAGGTTGCACGAGCGCGTTGCGCTGCCGGTGCGGATAGCGAGCATCCGCGACGATGGGCATGCCGTGGGCCGCGAGGTGGACGCGAATCTGGTGTGTGCGCCCGGTCTTCGGCCGACAACGGAGGGTCGTGAAGCCCTGGAAGCGCTCGAGCACTTCCCAATACGTCGCCGCATCGCGGCCGCCGCTGCGCACGACGCGCATGCGGTCCATGTGCTTGGGGTCGCGATCGATGCGGTCCTCGATCCAATCCGAGTGGAAGCGCGGCGTCCCGTGAACGATGGCGAAGTAATCCTTCTCGGTCTCTCGCGCTTTGAACTGACGCTGCAGCTCGGCGTGGGCTTCGTCGGTCTTGGCGAGCAAGAGGATGCCCGAGCTCTCTTTGTCGAGCCGGTGCACGACGCCCGGGCGATCGGCGCCCCCGCGCGTGCTGAGCTCGCCGAAGCGCCGCTGCGCGAGCTGCGCGACCGTGCCGTCGCGATAGAGGCCGCCAGGATGCACGACGAGGCCAGCCTGCTTGTCGAGCACGATGATGTCCTCGTCCTCGTAGACCACGTTCAAGACCGACGGATCGGGTTCGGGCAGGCCGAGGAGGCTCGAGATCGACCGCCATTCGACCGTGACCTCGTCGCCTCGAGCGAGCCGCTGCGCGGCATGGCCGACTTCACCCCCGACGACTACGAGCCCGTTGTCGACCAGGGCCCGTGCGTGGCTCCGACTCAAGTCGGGCCGCACGTCACAGAGGAAGCGGTCGAGGCGCGTCCCTGCCTGTTGGCTATCGACGACGAAGTGCACGGAGCAACTCTACCGCACAGTTGCAGTAGATCGGACGACGCCACTCGACATACGGCTCAACGCATGAACTTGCGCTTCCATACGGGTGACCATTGCAGCGAGCACATACCTGCGTCAATACTTCTCGATGCGTCTGGCGCTCGCACCGCCATGAACCTCCCTCCGTATCGGAACTTCGTTGTGAGACCGACATCGGACCGCCTTCTCCTCGTCGATAGCCAGTCACGAAGCCTGCACCTCGCTGCGACATACCTCGAGCGGCGCGGCTACATCGTCGACATCGAAGTCGATGGTCTCGCAGCTTGTCGCCGCATCGCATGCTCTCCGCAGGAAGCGCGCTACGACCTCGTGACCAGCGACATGCACGTTCAAGGGGACGGCGCAGGCTTCCGCATCGCCGAAGTCTGCGCCGAGTGCCGTCCGCGCATCCCGGTCATCCTCTTGGCTGACGCGCCGAGCCTCGATGCGGCTCTCTTCTGCATGCGCCACCGAGTAGCGGACTTCCTCGCGCGTCCCATTGCGCTCGACGACCTCGAGCGGCGCATCCGCAGCAGCATCGACGAGTTCCGCAAGCGGCAGCGCATGCTGCGCTTCGACCAAGTCGAAGCCCTGCTCGCCCGCGTTCTGCCGAACGTGATCGCTGCCAAGGATCCATCGACTCGCGGTCACTCCGATCGCGTTGCCGAGTTTGCGACCCAGCTCGGGCGGCGCTGCGGCCTCGATGACGAAGACCTGGGCGACCTCCGCCTCGCTGCCCGCCTCCACGACATCGGAAAGGTCGGCGTTCCCGAGGCCATCCTGACCAAGCAAGGACCGCTATCACGAGCCGAGCGCGTGGAGATCGAGAAGCACCCGCAGATCGGCCACGACATCCTCGAGCCGCTCGTCGGGCTCACGCGGGTGCGCGACTGGGTCTTCCAGCATCATGAGCACTGGGACGGGCGCGGCTACCCGTGTGGCCTCCGCGGCACCGAAGTCGATCTGCCGGGGCGCATTCTGATCGTGGCCGAGGTCTTCGACGCGCTGGCAACGGCGCGGTGCTACAAGGAAGCTTGGAGCCGCGATAAGATCGCGGACTTCTTCGAGGCCAGCGCGGGCCGCCACTTCGACCCCGAGCTCGCGACCTTGGTCGCCCACGGGGTCCGCCTCGAAGGCGCCGCCTGGTTCCGCACCCCACGCTCGACGGAGTTCGAAGCGCCCTTGACGAGCCCCTGATGGCGAGGGCGCTTTACGCAGGGCCTTGGCAGATCTAATCTCTCCGGCCACGATGAACGGCGAGTCAGCTGCCCCTGCTGGCCGCAACGCTACCCCCGACCCAGCGCCCGCCGCCGCGCATGGCGACGAGCGCTGCCTTGCTCGACGCGAGGAGCTCGCACCGCATGATGAACGTTCGCCCGACGGAGGGCCGCGCCCACGACTCGTCCCGCACGTCCCCCGCCTTGCTCGCGGCTCTCGCAGCGAGCTTCGCGATCGCGCACGCGACGGAGGCCAAGTGCCAAATCGAATTTGGTGAGACCCGCACGGCGACACCGGCCCCTAAGGGGTACCCGCAGAACCTCGTCTACATACCAAAGACCGCGGTCAAGATGGGTATCTCGGCGGGTGACGTGGTGTCGACCGCGAAGTTCGGCCGCGGCTACGAACTCACGAAGCGTTACACGAAGATCCTCGCGCGCGAACTAGCGGGCAAGAACGCGACCGTGCTGGCCGACGAGTTCTTGGTCGGCCGCCACGAAGTGACCAACGCCGAGTACGCGATCTACGTCAAGAAGAACCATCCGAACGTGCGCTTCCCCTTCTCGTGGTGGAAGACCGAGAGCATCGACAAGCACCGTGATCTCTACGTGAAGGAGTTCGGCAGCAACTTCGAACCCCAGAGCTACTGGGAGAAGAACTGGCAGAACCTCACGACGGATTGGGAAGTCAGCGACAAGATCAAGAACCAACCCGTTGGCTACGTCAGCTACGACGACGCGAAGCGCTACTGCGCCTGGGCC
The DNA here is from genome assembly GCA_937858895.1 of uncultured bacterium. Classification (GTDB taxonomy): domain Bacteria; phylum Planctomycetota; class UBA1135; order UBA1135; genus JACKHW01. Next base: position 7,533 of record CALLZN010000337.1, read on the forward strand.
GGCGTGCGCCTGCCCTACGAAGTCGAGTGGCAGGCCGCCTTGCAGGGCCCCGCGAAGTCCCCGAGTCGCTATCTTTGGGGCGACAAGTGGATGCCGGACTCGCAGACCCTGCTCGGCTTCGCTCGGCGGGACGTCGGCAAGTGGCCGCAGACGCGTAGCTACTACGGAGTCGAGGACATGATCGGCGGCGTGTGGGAGTTCACCGCATCGCCATACGCGCCGTACGAGGGCATGCAGAGCGAGTTTCGCGCGCTCGAAAAAGCCTGGCAGAAGATGCTCGAGAAGGATGATCGCGAGATCCTGCCGATGCCGAATTCCGATGGTCGCGTCATCGCACGCGGTGCATCGTTCACGAGCTTCGGCGAAGCGCCGATCACCTCACGCCTGACGCAGCGCTACGCCGTCGATCCGAGCAAAACGATCGAAGACTTCGGCTTCCGATTCGCCAAGTCGCTGCGGCCGGCATTCGCAGGAACGGTCGGGCGCGCCTTCATCGACTTCAACTCGGACAACCTCAACGGCCTCCAGCTCGATCTGCCGTCCCGCGTCGAAGAACGCTCGGGCGACATGCTGACCAAGCAGTACGAGCAGCGCGGCATAGAACGCTGGACGGTCAAGGATGGCCACATCCAGTCCTACCACATGGTCTCCTTCGTGCCCGTTCAATCGATCGGCGAGCTCGACAAGGCCAAGCCGAAGAACGTCAAGGACCTCGAAAAGCTCTGTGTCGACCGCTCCGCGCCGGGCGCTGTGGGCGCACCGATCGCAGCGATCTTCTCGACCGAGGCCTTGTCGCTCCAGCAAGGCATCAACAAAGAAATACAGCTTCCGCCTGGCATGTACACGGTCGCCTATCGGCACGAAGGTCTGCCGCGCGAGTTGCTCGTGGCCTTGAACGCCGGACACGAGGTCCTCAAGGCCCACAAGGGCGTCCGCCCCAAGCCCGAAGACCTCATCAGCAAGAAGGACGAAGGCGACAAGAAGTCGGGCAAGAAGAAGGGCGACAAGAAGGGCGACGATAAGGCCGAGGAGGCTGCGGCGCCTGTCCAAGAGGACAACCCCTTCGAAGTGCTCGATCGCTACGGCGTGCCCGACGAGGTGACGGCGAAGTTCCCAAAGGAAAAGGTGGCTACCTTCCTGATCCAGCCCGGCAACCTCGCGATCCCCGCCGACAAGAACGTCTTGCTATGGCGCAACAACGCTGGTGAGTACTTCGCGTGGTCCGAGTATCGCCCGGCGATCCGCGCAACATCGGTCAGTCAGTCCGAGGCCAAACTGACGATCGACGAAGTGGGCAGCACCTTGACCTACCGGGGTGGCCCACAGACATCGAGGATCGGCCAGCGCTATGAGTTCCAAATCGCTGTCAAGCTGGTCGAGCCCTTCTCGCAAAACTCGTGGGTCACGCCCGACATGAAGATCGAGTTCAAGGACCCCGAAGTCGGACCGGGCGAGATCCAGCCGAAGCCCGTCAAGAAATAGCGCTCGTCGCGGTGTGCGCTGGCCAGCGCGCACTGCAACCAGTATTGCGCTAGAATGCGCGCCTCTCTACTGACGGGGCGACACTATGCACAAGGAACTGGCGGGGCTGCCGCTCCGCATCGCGGCGCTCGAGCGCAACTCCCGCTTTCACCCTCGAATCTCGCTGTCTCTGGCTGCGGCCTGGCTCATCGCCATCGTCGTCGCGGCGCGGCCGCAGGCGACGCAGGAGAAATCGGCGACCGTCACGGCACTGCGCGCTTCTTCCTTCGAGCTCGTCGATGACAAAGGGCGGACCCGCGGTACGTGGCGAGTCGAGGGCGATACCTCGTCGAGTTTGTCCCTCATCGACGCTAAGGGACACAAGCGCTTCGAAGCCGCTGTGCGCGAGGACGAAGAGGTCTACCTTCACCTGCGCGACAACCAGGGCCGCGGCCGCATCACACAGGCCGTCGACCGCGCCGACCACCCGCACGTCCTCGTGCACGATCGCGGCAACAAAGCGCGTGTGCATTTAGCCGTCGCGCACAGCGGAGCGCCGAGCCTCATCTTCATCGACGCCGACGGCAATCACAGCGCCGGACTCGGCATCCACAAGGACGGCGAAGCGTGGCTGCGACCAGCTCCAGCGAAGTAGCTCGCCACGCCTGAATCGACTCTCTCATCCCAAGGGCACCCCTTCTCCCATGTGCCTTCTCTGACCAGTTCCGAGGTCCACACTTCAATGCAACGCTCTCTCTTGCTGGCGCTAGCCAGCTTCCTTCCGGTCGGCGCATCGCTCGCCGCCCAGAACTCGCCCGAGCACATCGGCCAGGCCTTCGTCGCGACTTCCGCGCCGGCGGTCATCGTCGAGCCGACCAAGCTCGATGTGCCGATGCCTCCAAAGGGCGCCTTCGACCAGGCTCCCCCCAAGCACAACATGCCGCCCATCCCAGATGGGCCGCGGAGCTGGGACCCGGACCCAGGGCCACAATCCCACGTCGATAACGCCGTGGTCGAGCCGAACGCGGCTACGGTCCAGGTCTACCGCAACTCAATCGTCAAGCCATCGGGCGCTTCAACCTCCAACGTCGGGGAGCCATCGGCTGTGAAGCTCCTCGGTGGGACCTCGATCTTGCACACCGGCAACTGGTACGCAGCGCGATCGACGAACAACGGCTCGAGTTGGAGCTACGTCAATCCTTACACGCGATTGCCATCGATCGACGGCGGCTTCTGCTGTGACCAAGTCTGCACGGACCACCGGCTCGGCTTCTCCGCCTGGCTGTTGCAGTACAGCTACAGCTCCTCGACGCAGAAGGGCTCGATTCGCATCGCGATCGGCGTTGGTGATAGTCGCACGGGTGACCCGAATCACTACTACACGTTCAACCCGCAGAACGTTGGCTTCCCTACGTCTACGTGGTTCGACTTCCCCCACATCTCGACGACGTCGAACTTCGTCTTCGTGGCGCTCAATGTCTTCAACGCCTCGAGCAACTACGTCGGCAGCGTCGTGATGCGCCTGCCGGCGACGAACCTGCGCGATGGAACAGGCTTCAACTACAACTTCGTGCGCAGCGACAGTGCGTCGGCGGCGAACCAACGCTTCTTTGCGCCGCGCTTCGCGAACGGTTACGCCGGTCCTGCAACCATGCACTTCGCGGCCCAAGTCAACACGACGACGCTGCGCATCTTCTCGTGGGCCGATAGCTCGACGGGCTTCTCGTTCCGCGACCGAGCGGTCGGCACTTGGTACTCGGGCCGCACGGCATCGCCAGGCCCGGACAATCGCGACTGGCTCGGCCGCATGGACAATCGCGTGCAGGGTGGTTGGCAAACCGCCAACGAAATCGGCTTCCTCTGGTCGTCGAACGCGGGCGGGACCTTCGGTCGCGTCTTCACGCGCATCGTGCACTTCGATACGGCGTTCAACGTCGTGCGCGAGCGCTCGATCTGGAACAATAGTTACGCGTGGGCCTACGGCTCGGTCTCGGTCAGCTCGGCGGGCCACATCGCGGGATCGATGATGGTCGGTGGCACCGGCGTCTACCCCGGCACGGTCGGTTGGATCATCGATGATCTCAACTGCAATGGCTTCGACAATGCCTGGGTCGCAAGCGGCAACAGTGGCCCTGATTCTGCGCGAGGCGGCGACTACACTTGGTCCCAGTACATCAACGGCAACAAGTGGATGGTAACTGGCATGGCGCAGGTCGGAGGCTCAGCCAATGGCAGCAGCCAACCGCGCAACGCGGAGATCGGGCGCACGAGCTTGACCTTCCCGTCCACGGTCACGCTGACGCTCACATCGTCGCCGGTTCAGGGGGCGGGTTTCACGATGAACGTCGGTGATTACGAGTGTCGACAGAACGGCTCGACACAGGCGGCGTTTTCGTGCGGGGAGCGTCGTGAGCGTCACGGCCAGGGCGACGCTCGGGACGCGACCTTGCCAGCGCGGCGATATAGGGAGCGTCGCCCAGCCGATCGGGCAACGCACGATCTCGGTCACGATGTCAGCGTCGCAGTCCATCCGCGCGCAGTACGGCAAGTACTTCACGCCGTCCTTCACGTCGACGGGGTCGGGCTGTCCGACTTCGGGCGGCACGCCGTCGATGTCGGCGAGCGGCACCCCCGAACTCGGCGCGCGCGTGACCTACAACCTCAGTGGCGCGCCACGCGTCTCGCCGGCGCTCATGACTCTCGGTTTCAACAACACCAGCTGGGGAGCCTTCCGCTTGCCGCTCACGCTGCCCGGCACGACCTGCGTGATTCGCTGCGAGCCACTCGTCACGTGGGGCGTCGCCACCAACGCGAGCGGCGCCGCGAGCTTCGTGCTACCGCTCGAAACCAACCCGAGCTTCCTCGGCCTCAGGTTCTACACCCAATACTGGCCGATCGAGGTGATCCCCACGATCGCGATCAAGACAACGAACATGATCACGACAACGGTCGGCGGCTGGGACCTGCGCTGAGGCCTGGGCGTCCAACCCACGACGCGGCTTGATCCGAGTTCCGACCCGGTTGCTCAGGTCACCCTGAGGACCGGGTCGGACCGGCAGCGGCTCTTGGTCGTCGCGGCTACCCCAGCTTCATTGGTGCTTGTCATTCACTGGCAATGACCGCGCCCGACCACGCGGGATCGTCCGTCACCTCGCGAAGCGCCCACGCTGGGACGGCGACGGCGGCGAGGTCCTCGTCGGAGTCACACTCGACTTCTGCGAGCATTCTGCCGACAGCCGATACAGGCTCTTCGTAGACGTCGATCGCATAGATCCGCGAGCCTTCGACGTGATAGTAGCGTCGCTTGACACTGCGTCGTCCGCGAAGACATGCGAGTGCGACTTCCTCACTCGGATCCAAGTAGAGAGTCGTCATGCGCCGCCTGCGCGCATCGTCCGGTGCTTCTGGGTCAGCGACTTTCTGACCTAGCTTGATGACGCGAACCGTACCATCAGGACTCTCGACGCGCCGAATGCGCAAGGTCGTGCCCGAGATGTAGCAGTCGCGCAGACGCTCGAAGCGCGTTCTATCGACGGTTGCTGGTAGTTCGCTGAGTTCAAAGCGTCTTTCGCGCTCGATCCGCGAGTACGAGCGCTGCAATGGGCGAGATGCCAGAGGGTCTTCCATGCAGTGAGTATGTCCGTATCGGCTACGAGTGTCGGACCCGAAGCGCACGGTGCCGATTTGCTATTGGATCTCGGCTTCCATGACACTCGTCCAAAAATTCAGAGCTTTGTCGAGCCGTAGACCGTCGCCAGAGAACAGTCGCGGGGACGCGCGCCGCCGTGGTCCTCGCGCCGCGCTTCCATGATTCGCGCGCCGCTCGCTTTGATGTCGACACCGGCGGCCTGCAAACAGTGCAGCCCAAAGTCATATCGAGACCATCGCGCATCACCCGGCAAGTGGCGCACTCCGCTGACGTCCGTGATCGCCAAGTCGACGATACGAGCAGCGGCCACGCGCACGTCGAGCGGCGTACGCCACTCATCCGTGAAGAGCCCGAGCTCGCGCCCTTCACTCACGGCGTGCAAGAGCGAGTCGCTCGCGCCACGCCGTCCATCGAAGCTCGGACCGAAGAGCAAGGGGATGCGCACGATCAGGTTGCGGGCGTGGCTGCGCACGTAGCGCTCGCCGAGGAGCTTGCTGCGGCCATAGACCGAAATCGGCAGCGGCGTCGATGTCTCGTCGTAGGGCGCATCCTCGCCATCGAAGACGAGGTCTGTCGAGACATAGACCATACGACCGCCGAACTGCGCGACCAGCGACGCGAGCACGCCGCTCGCCTCGGCGTTCGCACGAAAGGCGTTGTCGGGCTCGCGTTCGCAAGCATCCTGCCGCGACCACGCCGCCGCGTGGATCAAGAGGGGCTCAGCCTGCGCCGCCGCGAAGCGCGCTTCGACGACGCCATCGATGTCGAAAGGCCGCGCGAGGTCGAGGCCTTCGGCGCGCCCGAGCGCCTCGAAGTCGAGGCCACGCCCCGTCAGCGCCGCATGGAGCTCGTGGCCGAGATAGCCGCTGCCGCCCGTGACGAAGACCGCACGCTTCATGCTGATCCACGCCCAGCCAAGCGGTCGGGAAAGACCCGCCGCGCGAGGTTGGTCTGCAGCCGCGCATCCGGATCGAGACGGCGCTTGAGCGCGAAGAAGCGATCGAGGCGCTCTGCGCCCCAAATACGCTCGGCGCTTTCCGGCAGCATGGTCGCGTCTTTCGCAAAGTAGAGGCGGCCACCGGCCTCGGTGACGATGCGGTCCAAGTCCTGGCAGAAGCCCCAGAGCTCAGCGCGTCCTGCGCTCGTGACGCGAAAGTCCATCGCGAACGAAAAACCATCGACCGCGTGGGTCAAGACAAACGGATCTTCGCGGTGCCGCTTGTAGACGCCGAGGTAGGGCACGATGCGGCGCTTGTGGCAACGCTGTAGTAGCTGTGTGTGGACATCGGCAGCGACGTCTTTGGGCACGAAGGTCTGGTACTGAATCAAACCGCCAGGTCCGTACGCCTTCTTCCAATCCGGCACATAGTCGAGCAAGAAGGCAAACGCCGCGTGCGCTTGCCGGTAGGGCCGATTGCGCGTCTGGCCGCGCTTGCCGCTCCAATACTTGGCTGCGTTGATCGCGCGCATGCCGAAGTCGTTGAGCATCGGCCGCATCAAGTGCCAGACCTTGTTCTTCGGCAGCAGCCCCAGGATGTGGCTCGGCAGGTCTTGGGCAGACACGCGCATCGTCGAGTTCGCCGCAGCATCCTCGCCCTCGTGCAGGTAACGCGCCGCATGGATCAAGCCGCGGCCAAGCGCGTCGCCCCGCGGGAAGCAGTCGACCCAGCCGACGAGGTAGTCGAAGTCGTCCTTGCGACTCTCGAAGAAGGCGACCATCTCACGCAGGTTGCCGGTCGCGATCGCCTCGACCTCGAGACAGCCCGAGTGGACCTTCTTCAATTGCAGCTCGACCTTCGTGAAGCAACCGAGCATGCCGAAGCCGCCGATGGCCGCGTGGAAGACGTCCGCGTTTTGATCGCGGTCACAGCGCAGGACCTCACCCGTGATCGTCATCAACTCGAAGGCGCGCACATGCTCGCCAATGGTGCCGACCTGCCAGTTGTTCTTGCCGTGAACGTTCATCGACAACAGGCCACCGAGGGTCGGATACATGGTCCCCGACACGACGGGCGGCCACCAACCGAGCGGCACGGAGCTGCGCCAGATCTGCTCGAGGGTCACGCCGGGCTCGGCGATGAGCAACCCGCTCTGCTCGTCGAACGACAGAATGCGCGCGAAGCCGCTCAGATCGAGGAGGACAGCACCTTCGTTCTGACTCGCGTCGCCGTAGCTGCAGCCTGCGCCACGAAAGCCGATCGGAAGCGCATGCTGGCTCGCGACCTCGAAGACGCGCCGCACGAGGTCTTCGCTCGTCGGTCGCACGACGAGGGCTTCCGAACTCGTCGACCGCCCCCAACCGAGGACGGTCTCTTGGCGCGCTTCGATGCGCTCGCGCGCGAAGGTCGATGCGATTTCTTTCAGGTCCATGGGGCTCTTCAGATCGACAAGCGCCGGAACAAGAACGACGGAATCGAGCGGATCACGAGGCTCACGAAGCGCCAGCGAGCGGGCACGTAGACCGTCTGCTTCCCTTTCTTGGCGGCGTTGAGGATCATGGACGCGGCCTCGTCAGCGGTCTTGACCCAAAAGAGCCCAGGCATGCCACGCGTCATCGCGGTGTCGATGAAGCCGGGCTTGATCGTCGTGACGCGCACACCGTGCTGGGTCAAGCGATTGCGCAGCGACTCGAGCCAAGTCGCGAAGCCGGCCTTCGTCGCGTGGTAGCTCGGATAGGCACGGCGGCCGCGGTCGCCGGCGATCGAACCGATGCCCACGATGGCCCCCTTGCGTTGGGCTTGAAAAAACGTCGCCGCAGGGTTGAGCCAAGCGAAGGCGCCCGCGAGGCCGACCTCGAGGATGCGAAGGTCCTTGTCGGTCGGATACTCATCGGCCCCGACCTCGGCCATGACGCCGGCCGCGTAGCAGATGAAGTCGAGCCCGCCGAGCTCCTTCACGAGCTCATCGAAGGCCTGGGCCGCGCCCTTGGTGTCACTCACGTCGTGGACGCGGACGATCGCCTTATCCTTGCCCCAGGCCGTGCGTATCCCGTCCGCGACCTGCTCGAGTTGGTCCGCGCGTCGCGCGACCAAGGCAACCCGCGCCCCCTGACCAGCTAGCTGCCGCGCCAGGGCGGCGCCGATACCCGACGAAGCCCCGACGACGATCGCGCGTTCGAACCGCTTTTCCATGCCCCAAGAGTGCCCTGGTCCGGCGCAGGAGGCACGTGACTTCTGGTCGCAATCGCGATCTCGGGCAGGCGAGGACGCAGCGGCGACAGTGGCGGAACGGGTACATCGGGCAGCGGTCGACACCTTGCTACGGGAGCACTATCATCAGCCCCACCACCGAAGCAACGGCTGCCTGACTTAGGTACTTCCATGACGACCAAGAAGCACAGCGGTGCTTTGCTCGGTGCCCTCCTGCTCACTGCAGCTGGTGACCTCGCAGGGCAACGCGCAGCGATCTTCCATGCGCCGCTCATGCTGCAGCAGCTCCGCAGCGAAATCGAACTCGTGGGTGACGTCGATCGCGACGGCGACATCGACGCGATCGCCTTCCTCAGTCCGTCTCGCAACGGGATCAAGACGCAGTTCAACGTCCTGTTCAACGATGGCTCTGGCAACTTGACCGAGGGACCGCCACATGCATTGGCGCCCGACTCCGGCACCCACTTGCTCTACGCCGATGTCGACGGTGACGGATATGGTGACGTGCTCATCTCGACCCTGGGCATCACGCAGGCCGCACAAGTCTTGATCTACTGGGGTGCGGCCAACGGCACGTTTGGCGCACCGCTCAGCGTTCCACTACCGGGAAACGTCGGGCACCTCCGCGTGGGCAAGGTCGACAACGACGGGATCGCCGACATCTTCGTGGTGAACTTCACTGGAAGCAGCGGAGCCGAGGCGCGCTGGTATCGCGGTGATCGACAGCGCAATTTCAGCACGCCGTGGCGGCGCGGCGCGGTTCCACCGCTACTGCCGGTTGCGGCGTTAGCGATTGTCGACACGAACGCTGACGGCGTCGATGACTTTGCGGTCTCCGAGGGCCAGTTCGCAGGCTCGGGACTGATCAGTCTCTTCCAGACAACGACCACCGGCTTTGGCGCAGGCCCGACTTTCGCCACACCGACCGGCTGGAGCGAGAATTTGCTCGCCTTCGACATCGATGGAGATGGCGACAGCGACCTACTCGGGACCTACAACAGCGCGAGCGGTGTCGTCGCCTATCGCGTTGTTCAGGGTAGCGGAGGCGTGTGGGCTGGAGGGCTCACCGAGACTCTGCGCAGTGGATCCTCGGGGAAGTTCTACGTTGGCGATTGGAACAACGACGGACGCCTCGACCTCGTTGACCGCACATTCGAGTCCGGCTCGTCGCAGGTGATCTACCACTACAACAACTACTACGAGCAAGTGCAGAACGGGAGCTTCGTTCACCGCTTCGCCCTCATCCATCGCGGTGACACGCTCAATCGCTCGGTCGTCAATGGAGCCGGACTCGCGGATCTGGATCGTGACGGCGCCCTCGATTTCGTCGACTCGCGCTCGCTCTTCTTCGGCGATGCGAGTTTCGACGACCCGAGTTCGGATGTTACGCCGCATTACCGAAGCGCTGACTGGGAAGGCGATGGCGATGTGGACTTGATCGGCGATGCGCTGCAGCAGAACGACGGAACGGGCCGCTTCACCCAAGCTTCCCTTGGCCTTCCGAGTCCGCCTACGGGCCTCTTCTATGGCTCGCCCATCAGCTTCGAGGACGTGAACGGCGACGGATTGCGCGACGCCTTGGTGCAGCTCATTCGACCGGTCTTTCCACGCGGTTCGGAGTTCGTCGAGATGCGCCGCTTGGCGCAGCAGCCGAGCGGGGCCTTCGTCGATGTCGGCGCCGCGGCTGCCCCCAAGGCGCAGATGCAGGCCGGCATCGCGAGCGACGCAGACCGCGACGGCGACCTCGACTGGATCGACAGCAGTGGACTCTGGCGCAACGACGGCAAGGGCTTCTTCACTCTGAGCGGCGGCGGCTTCGGCAGCTTCGTACCCATCGCGGCCGGCGATGTCGATGGGCGCAATGGTGAGGACTTCCTCGCGAGCGACAGCCTCATCCCAGGCTTAGCGGTGTACCTGAACAACGGTCAGGGCTCCTACACCCAACAGCTCCTCTATCGCTCGTCAACCAATTATGTGGATCTCGCGAACGCCGTCTTAGCCGACTTGGATGACGACGGGGACCTCGACGTCGCTGGCCGCGAACGATTGAACTTTTCCCAGTCGCAGACGCGCCTCTTCGTCAACACGAATGGCACCTTCGCTTCCGCCGGGTCCCTCGCTCTGCAAGGCGTCATCGCCGCAGGTGACGTCAACGGCGATCGCCGCACCGACCTCGTGATCCACGACGGCATGCTCACGAGAGTGCTCCTCCGCAAGGCCACGGGCCTCAGCTACGACACGCCCCTCGTCTTCAGCGGTGGCAGCGCTCAGTCGCTCATCGACATCGACCAAGATGGCGACCTGGATCTCGCTGGCGGCTATGCCACCGTCCGCAACCGCAGCTTCGACCGACCGAACGCGGGGCAAAGGCGACAGTATGGTACGCCGGCCATCGGCCTCGGTGGTTACGGGCCGATCGCGAGCGCGGTTGGCATTCTCCGCCCCGTGAGCACGACGAGCCTGTGGCTGCGCCATGGCCGCGGTGGTGCTCCGGCCGTGCTCCTGATCGGAGCGCGAGAAGCGAATCGCTCGAGCGGTGTTATCCCTGGATTGACGCTCTACACCGAGCCGCTCCTGCTTCTGCCGTTCGCGCTGGGCGGCGCCCTCGACGTGCCTGGAGCTGGAACCGCGAGCATCCCGATCCTCTTGCCCGCGACGACCGCTGCGACGACGGCGTACTTCCAGTTCTTCACGCTCGACAGCGGCGGCGCCAACGGCGTCACGGCCCACAGCAACGGCGTGGAACTGCAGATCGGCCGTTGACCGGGGCGCTGGACGCCAAGCACATTAGTGGTGTGAGTCAGAAATCTTGAGCATTCTCCGGGGCCTTCAACGCCGCTCGCTGCGTTGCTGCGTCCTCGACATATCCACCGATATGCCTGCGGCGCAGCGCCTTGCGAGCGACGCTGATGCCTCCCGGATAATCCCCAATCTGTCTGACTCACACCACTAGCCCTGAAATAAGCGCTCCGATCCGCGAGATCGCTGCGCTGCGCACGAGAGCACCGCGCTCACGGCCGTGCTCGGCGTCCCGAATCCTCACGTGGCTACGGCCACGCTCCGGTTCGGAACGCCTGTGCGCGGCCACGCCCACGGCACTCTCGCGCGCTCTCGCGAACCGGAGCGCTTATTTCAGGACTAGGTTGACAGCTCGGAAGAGCCGCCAACGCGCTAAAGTGCAAACCAAATGTCCGAGCCTCCGTCGCACAACCCCGACCTCACTGCCCTGCTGAGCCGGGCCAGTGTCGACGTGCACGCGGCCAACGCCCTGCTCGACCATGTCTACCAGGAGCTCAAGGTCATGGCCCAGCACTTCCTGCGGAGCGAAGCTTCGAGTGCCGTGCAGGCGACTGCGCTGGTCCACGACGCGTGGCTGCGCCTCGGCGGCAACGAGCATATGGGCTGGGAGAATCGACGGCACTTCTTCGGCGCCGCCGCTCAGGCGATGCGCCGCATCCTCGTCGACGAGGCGCGGCGGGCGGCGAGCCAGAAGCGCGGTGGCCGCCTGCAACGCATCACCTATGTCGACATCGCGGACTCCAAGGCTCCGAACGCGATTGGAGTCCTCGACTTGCACGAGGCGCTGAACCATTTGACGACGATCGATGCCAATGCGGCACGGGTCGTCGAGCTTCGCTACTTCGTTGGTCTCACCCTCGAAGATTGCGCGGCGGCCCTCGACCGCTCGCTCGCGAGCGTCAAGCGCGATTGGGCGTATGCACGCGCTTGGCTCTACGAGCGCCTCGGGTCGTCGGAGAACGACACGTGAGTGACGCGAGCCGCGACGGCGAAAAAGAGCTCTTCCTCGAAGCCCTCGAGTTGGACACAGCGGAGCGCGCAGCCTTCCTCGCGCGCATCGCCGACCCCAGCCTGCAGCAACGAGTGCGCAACCTGCTCGTGGCAAACGAGCGAGCTGGTGAAACGTTGTCTCCGACACGAGAGCTCGGCAGCGCGGACACGGGAGCACTCCGGACAGGGGACACGGTCGGCCCGTACCGCCTGATTCGTGAGCTCGGTCGCGGCGGAATGGGCGTCGTCTACGAAGCCGAGCAGAACGATCCACGACGCGTTGTTGCCCTCAAGATCCTGCCGCTGCACAACTCCTCGGACGAGCTGCGCCGCCGCTTCGACTACGAGGCACGCGCCCTCGCGCAGCTGGACCATCCGGGCATCGCACGCATCCTCGAAGCCGGCACTTCGGACGACGGCTTGCGCTACTTCGCGATGCAGTTGGTCGAAGGCACGCGCATCGACGAGTTTGCGCGCCAGGGTCGACTGAACCTGCGTCGACGCGTCGACTTGCTCCGACGTGTTTGCCAGGCCGTCGCGCACGCGCACCAACGTGGCGTGATTCACCGCGACCTCAAACCGGCCAACGTGCTCGTCAAGCCGGACGGTGAGCCAGTCGTCCTCGACTTTGGCATCGCGCGCATCCTCGAGGACGGCGTGCGTGATCACTCGATGTTGACCCGTGAGGGCCAGGTCCTCGGCACGCTCGCCTACATGAGCCCCGAACAGCTGCTCGGCGAGACTTCGGCCGTCGATACGCGCAGCGACGTCTACGCGCTCGGCATCCTCGCCTTCGAGGTTCTGGCCGGAAAGCTACCGATCGATGTGAGCAGCGAGAGCTGGATGCGTGCGGCGCGGCGCATCGAGACCGAAGTGCCGCCACGTCTGCGCAAGCTCTGCCCCGAAGCCCCACGCGACCTCGAAATCGTGATCGCGAAGGCGCTCGCCAAACTGCCAGAAGAGCGCTATTCGAGCGCCTTCGACCTCGGTGAAGAGCTGCAGCGCGTCCTCGACGAGGAGGCCATCCTCGCGCGCGCACCAAGCCTCGGCTACCGAGCGACGAAGATGCTGCGGCGGCACCCGGTCCTGAGCAGCTTGGGCTTTGCCACCGCGACGACGCTCGCGATCGGCTTCGCGTGGGCGATGGCCGAGCGAGGGCGCGCGCAACGCGCTGCAAACGCCGCCGAAGCGAGGAGCAAGTCGCTGGCCCGCGCCCACCGCTTCGTCGGCCGGCTCATCGAAGCCGCGAGCCCGCGCATCAGCGGCGCGCGCGAGGTCTCGATTCGCGAAGCCGTCGCAGGCGCGCGCACGATCCTGCAGGAGGAGGTCGGCGACGACTACCAAGTCGCGGGACCTGTCCACCTCTTCCTCGCCGCGACCTACGAGAGCCTGGCCCGCGTCGACGATGTCGACACTGAGCTCCGCTCCCTCGACGCCTGCGTCGAGCGCGGCTACGCCCCGGCCCTCGCGGAGCAAGTTCAAGCGGAGCTCCTGCACGCAAGAGTCCTCACGAGTCGTCGACAGAGCCGCGCCGCCCTCGACCGCGTCGCCGAAGCGGAGTCGCTCGCACGAGCGAGCAGCGAAGCACATGATCCCGATGTCCAGCTCCTCCTCGCGCGCGCCGCGAGCTTCGCGGCACGCCTGCTGGCGACGCAGCGCGACTTCGCAGCTGCAGAAGCAAAAGCCCGCGACGCCGTGAACATCGCCAGCGCCGTGCGCGGCGCCGAGG
>CALLZN010000338.1 GCA_937858895.1 uncultured bacterium
GGTGTGGGCCCAGAGGCCCACACCGCACGACTTCGGGCGGATCTTATGCAACAGTGAGGTTTCCTTGAAACCGCTCGATTCGCGCCGCCTGAGACGGTCGTTCGCGACTGTGCTCATCGCGCTCTTCTTCGTGTTGCTGCCTTCGTGCTATTCGATTCAACACACGGTCGGCGTTGGTCCGGTTCGGCGTGAAGTCGCGAGCCAGCGACAGTGGTATTTGTTCTTCGGCGGTCTTCCGCTCGGTGAGCGTGTCGACTCCGCTCGACTCGCCAGCGGCGCGACGAGCTATCGAGTGACGACGGAGTGGACCTTCACGGACTTCTTGATCAACATCGTGACGAGTCCGTTCACGGTGACTTCACGCACGATCACTGTCGAGCGATGAATCCGGGCGCTCACTATGGTGGCTAGAGACGAGCAACGGGATTGCGCGCCGACCTTCCAGCTGTCCTTCCACAAGATGGAGGGCTGTGGCAACGACTACATCTACGTCGTCCTCGACGAACAGGAGTCGCCGGAGGCCGTCGACTTCCTGAGGGCGCATGCCGGCGATGTCGCGATCCTCGTCGCGGATCGTCACTTCGGCATCGGAGGGGACGGGCTCGTCTTGGTCGATCGCGATGACGACTGCGACGCCCGCATGATCATGTTCAACCGCGATGGTTCGCGCAGCTCCATGTGCGGCAATGCTCTGCGTTGCATCGCCAAGCTTGTCGGCGACCGCCAGCCGGAGCGCGTCGACATCTCCATCGCGACGGACGAAACGCGCGTTGCCGTCCGCGTAACGCGTGGCGACGACGGAGCTGTGCACGCTGCGAGTGTCGACATGGGAGCGCCGATCCTCGACCTCGACCGCATCCCGTTCGTTGCGGGCCCGAGCGCGCGTCTCTGCGCGGCAGCGGAGAGCGACGCTCACGGTGCCACGCGTCTGGCCGAAGTCGAGATCGACGTCTGTGACTTGACGTTGCGCGCGAGCGTCGTGTCCTTCGGCAATCCGCATTGCGTCGTCTTCATTGACGACGTGGAAGCGCTCGCGCCGTTCGCCGAGACCGACCTGGTCGGCCTCGATGTCGCGACCATCGGCGCTGCCCTCGAAGGCCATGCTTGCTTTCCGCTCGGCGTCAACGTCGAGTTCGTGGCTATCGCCGCCGACGGGAGCCACTGCTTGCAACGAACCTGGGAGCGTGGCTCGGGCGAGACCAAGGCCTGCGGCTCTGGCGCATGCGCGACGGCGCTCGCGGCCGCTCTGCGTCGGGGTTCTGGGCCACGTGCGCGGACCGTTGACGGCGCTCATGTCGTTCGCTTGATCGGTGGCGACTTGTCCATTGCGATCGGCGATGCGACCGGTGGCGCTGTCAGGATGAGCGGGCCCGCGCGGCACGTCTTCGCTGGCGTCTTCACGCTGCGGCACGTGCCGACGGGGCGCTACGATGGCTTCTCGATCGCAACTACGCCCGTTCGAGGACCGGCTTCATGCTGCTAGCTCTCACACTCTCGCTCACGCTGCTCTGTCCCTTCAGCGTATCGCCAGCGCTGCTCCCAACCGTTCTGCAGGACGGCGATCGGGTCGCCCGGGCGAAGGCGGCGCTCGTCGAAGTGCTTGTCGAAGGCGGCTCGACACCGGAGCGCAACGCCCGGATCGCCGGCTTCGCGCCCCCCGCCTTCTTCGCCGAGCTTCGCCGGATCCTGGTGGTGCAGCGAGGCCTGGTGAAGGACTTCGACAACGCGCAGAAGGCTGGCGAGGCCGATCCCGATCAGGGAGAAGCAAGTGAAGAGTCCGTGCTGGAGGCGCGCAAAGCGCTCACGGCCTTCTTGCTCGCCGATGCTGCTGACAGCGCGAAGGCGCGCGAGCGCTTCGTCGCCTGCGGGGCCGCCGCTCGATCCCTGACGCGAGCCGTCGGCGACAACCTGGACAACGTGCGCATCCAACAATTGATCGCTGCCGTCACGCACGCGAATGCAAGTGGCGCGCGCTACCTCGGGCAGCATCGCAACCTCGACGTCTTTGGCGACGATGTCGTCGACCTCTTGTTGCGGATCGCGTCCGACGAGTCGACCAGGGGGCGCCCTGCCTACTTGATCGCGCTGCGCGACTTCAAAGCCGAGATGCTCGCGAGCCCTGGTCGTCCGCGGCAGCTCATGCGCATCGCCGGTGACGATCTCGAGGCCGACGATGTCAGGCGGGCGGCGATCTCGGTGCTTGCCTACCTGGGCCAGCGTGAGTTCTTGGACAAAGAGATCGCTTCGATCCGCAAGAAGATCGCCGGGGACGATCCTCAGGGCAGCATCGTCCACTTGAACAACATCGTCGACCTCCAGTCGATCGCCGAGCTCAACGTCGAGGCCATCACGACCTACGAGCAGATTCTGGCGGTCTTGGAGAAGCTTCCGGGGCGCAGCGCGGACGTCGGGTTCGCTTCGTACAACCTCGCGTGCGCTCTCGAGAAAGTTGCCAACCGCGTTGCAGCCCTCGAGGCTTTGGACCGAGCGCTCGAGCGGGTCGGTGAGCGCTTGGCGCAAGCGACGCTCTGGGACGACCGCGAACTCGAGGCCATGCGTGGCGACCCGCGCTTCGGCGAACTGTGCAAGAAGCACGGGATCGAGGTCCCGACAGCCGGTCCTGCCGGGCATGATGCTCGCAAGAAGTGAACGCAAGAACGAGTTCCTTCAGCGCCCGCCACCGATCGCCATAGACCCGAATCGTGCTCGTACCTTCTCGCTTCCTGATCGCATGTGCGCTCCTCGTGCTCATGCCCGAGCTTGGCGAGTCGCGTTCGCCCCAGAGTGCTGATTCCGCGTTACCAGCGTTCTCGCTCTCGGTCGCCCTCTTCATGGTGGCCTATGCCATCCTGGTGCTCGCCGACGTCTTCGTGCGGCGGTCACCGGGGGGCGTGCTCGCTCGCCTGCTTGCTTTGCTGCTGCGCGCACGGAGCGCGCTGCCGCTCCTGACCTGGGCGTGTCTCCTGCTCTTCTGGCACTGGGACACGTGGGTCGAGTTTCGCTTCGTCTCCGTCGGCATGACGGTTCAAGCCTTGCTGCTGCTCTCACCGTATCTCGTCTACGAGGGGCTCGCGGTGCTCGGCGAAGTCATGCTGCGAGGTCGTGTCGGTCCCGCCGCCGATCCTGCGCGCGCGACGCTCTTCGTGGCGCCGCTGCTCTTCTTGCTGACGGCGCTCTTCGACCTTGCCAATGCCATCGAGCCGCTGCGCATCTTGTTCCAAGAACTGTCGATCGCGCGCTACGCCTTGGGTCTCCTCGGCTTCGTGCTCATCTTCTTGGTCTTCCCGAGGTGGTTCGCGCTCGTCTACGGCGCGACGCCGCTCGAGCCGCCGTGGCTGCGTGAGGAACTACTCCAGGTGGCCAAGAAAGGTCGCGCGCGCGTCCACCGCGTGCTCGAAGTGCCGACGCGCGGTCGCTATCTGAACGCGACCCTCGTGGGGCCCTTTGCTGCGACGCGCAGTGTCTTCTTCACCGACCTGATGCTGGCGCGCTTCGGCGTCGATGAACTGCGCGCGGTCTTCGCGCACGAGCTTGGGCACGTTCGGGGGCGGCATGTCTTTCGTTCGCTGACTTGCTTCGTCGTTCTGCCGCTGCTCGCAGCCGAGCTCGGTATGCGGAGCTTCGGGAGCGAAGGTGAGTGGGCCTGGGCTGCTTGGCTGCTTGCGTCTTTCGCGGTGCTCGCCCTGCCCTTCTTTTGGTTCCGGCGCCGCTTCGAGCACGAAGCGGACCTGCACGGCGCGACGCTGCTCGGTGGGGCAGCGGGCATGATCGCGGCGCTCAGCTCGGTGCGACGCCTCGCGCCGAGCCTTGCGGGAAGGGGCAGTCTCTTCCATCCGAGCACGGACCGGCGCATCGAGGTCTTGCGTAGCTTCGAGGCTGCTGACCGCGCGGATGATTCCGCCGCTGCCAACAGCGAGCTGCGCGCTTGGGCACGGCGGGGAAGCGTCGCCTAAGGGCTGCTCTTCTTTTTTCTCTGCT
>CALLZN010000339.1 GCA_937858895.1 uncultured bacterium
CAACGGCCCGGCTGACCCGATATTACCTCCACCCGTCTGGCGGCCGCTGGACGCCTCCCAGAGCGACGGATCGTGCTCGGCGACCCTATTGAGCTTCGCCATGCCATGACCGCGACCGTCGAACTCGAACGATGCATCGTCCCTCGTCTACGAATCGTTGGCGAGGGGGCCAGGCCACGAAGCTTGGTTCGAACGGCAACCGTCTTCGTCGCGATGACCTGCGTCTTTGCTGCTGCCAGCGGCGACGTGGTGGCGCAGGAACCCGCGCAAGAAGTTCGCGAGCAGCCAGGGCACGGCTACACGCGAAAGGGAGCGCACATCTATTTCGCGGGCCGTCGCATCGACGAGCCGACGCAGTTCGAAATCGATGGTATTACCAAGGTGTTGTTCCGGCCATTGCGCTCGTGCGCGGGTGTCGACGCGGCGAGTTTCGAAGCTCTCAGCGTGGAGTACACGAGGGACAAGAATCGCGTCTACTACAAGCTCATTAGTCCCGGCGCGTACATCGTAGAGCCGCTCCCGAAGGCCGACCCCAAGACGATCGAGGTCGTCGGTTTCAACTTGGCGCGCGATCGCGCTCACGTCTATTGGTACGGCGAGATCTTGCCCGACGTCGACGCGAAGACGCTTGTCGTCATCAACGACGGCTTTGTTTGGAAGGACGCCAAGTCGGTTTGGTATCAACAGACGCGAGTGCAGGGAGCCGATCCCGAGACCTTCGAGCATCTGCAGCAGGGCTTCTATCGCGACGCGCGGCGGGTCTACTGGAGCGGCACAGAGCTCGTGGGTGCCAATCCCGCGACCTTCCGCACCTTCGGCGACGCAAGCGCCTACGGCGCTGACGATCGATTCGTCTGGCTCGCTGCCCGACTCCTCACTGGAGTCGACGCGGCGACCTTCGTCGCGATCCACCAGAGCGTCTACAAAGATAAGAACGGCGTCTTCTCGGCGCAGAACAAGCCCCTGCCGCTCGCCAACCCGAAGCGCTTCCGCAAGCGCGCGGACCTCGACGAACACAACAGTGCCTTGCTCACGGATGGCCTTCACCACTACGTCTACCTGGCCTACCGGGGCGAGGTCTTCCGTGTCGAGTCGTCCGCAGAGTCGCTGGCGGTGAGTCGCATCCTGTGGCGCGGCGCTTCGGGCGAGCTGGTGCAAGTCGCGACGTCGTCAGCCAAGTTGACCGCTTCTGGCTGGAGCCAAGTGACTTTCGAACCAGGACCGACCAAGGACGGAGAGTCTGCGGCATCCGAGGCGCACGTCCTCAGCCTCCATACCGCACAGTTTCATGACGCGTGGAAACTCTTGCGTACTCGCAGCAAGTGAAACTGGTGCAACGACTACTTGGACAGTGAGTGTGAAGACCCTTGCGTGCTGAGCGCGTGCAGAGCGTCTTCGACGGCGTCGATAAGATCATCGGGCGTCGAAGTGCCCGCTGTGAGTCCGACGCGTTGGCAACCATCGAACCATGCAGCTTGCAAGTCCGCGGGACCCTGGACGAGATGGGCCACGCGGCCAGCGCGCCGCGCCGTTTCGGCGAGCTGCTGCGTGTTGTGTGAACGTGCTCCACCAATGACGACCACGACCTCGACGGCGCGGATCAAGTCTTCGATCGCCTGCTGCCGTTGCTTCGTCGGTTCACAGATCGTGTCGCGAAAGGCGACTTCTGCTTGCGGATTCGCCGCGCGGATGGCGCGCAGCAGGGCTTCGGCCTCACGCTCGGGAAAGGTCGTCTGGCAAAGGACGCCGAGCTTGGTGTGCGGCCAGCGTTGGATGTCAGCGGCCGAAGACACGACGGAGTAGGAGCTGAGATCGCCGACGAGGCCGCGCACTTCGACATGGTCCGGACGGCCTAGGACGATCACGTGACAGCCCTCGTGCGCCAAGGTCAGCGCCGCGACATGCGCCCGACGCACGAGTGGGCAAGTCGTATCGATGAGTTGGTGGCCGCCTTCTTCCAGCTCTCGTTTCTCGCGATTGGAGATGCCGTGCGCGGTGATGAGCACACGCGAAGTCAGCGCCGCTCGGTGACGCTCGCCTTCAGGGAGTTGATGGAAGCCCTTGTCGCGCAGTCGCGCTTGTACCGTCTCGTTGTGCACCACCTCGCCGTAGAGCGTGGTCTTGTCCGCATGATCTAGATCGAACGCGAGCTCCAAGGCATCGCGCACGCCAAAACAAAAACCCATCGCCGTCGCACGCAGCACTTCCATCGTTCTGCCTCCGCATGGGTGCTCGCACAAGGCAAGCATATAAAGAGCTGTGCAATGCAAAGTGTAAAGACAAAAAAGGCGCAGCTCAGGCCGGAGCCCAATTCGGCCCTAGATCACTCGGCTTCTTCAGCCTTCCCTTGCGTCCGACACGCTCACTCGCGCGTGCGTCTTGGACGACGCGTTCTAGTTCGCTCAGATAGGACAGAAAGAGAGCGCGCCCCTCGGTCGTCAGTCGGACCAAGGTCTTCGATCGCGGCCCATCCTGCGCTTTCCAAATTTCGACCACCGCGGCTTCGCTGAGCACGGCGAGATGGCGACTCAGATTGCCGTCCGTGAGCTCGCAGAGTTCCTTGAGGTCGGGGAAGAGAACGCCGTCTGGACGATTCATGAGCGCGACGACGAGTCCCAAGCGCGCCTTTTCATGCAGCACGCGATCCAGGCCTTCGTAGGCGTGAGGGGCGCGGTGCTTTTCAGGTTCTTTGCTCATCGCAAGTTCCCCCGCTGGCTTTGGTAGTGTCGGTGAAGATAGAGCGCGCTCGCGGCTTGACCACAGCCGAAGAGAGCGCCCATCGCCAACGAGCGCGCTGGTAGTGCCAAGTCGCCCAGAACCAACAAGCCCAGTGCGCCAAGTAGGTAGAAGGTCGCGACCTTCGTCATGCCGCGAGGCAAGTACTGCCGAGCCGCCCACAGAGCGACGCCGAAGTGCGCTGTCCAGAGAGCAGGCAGATTACCGAGATCGGCTCGCAGCAATTGATCGCCGGTGAGTGCCGCTCCTACCAGGAGCGCCGGCGACAACTGCGTCAAAGCCTGCGCAAAGCGCCGCCGTTCGTCGCGCGTCGCACGGGTCCAGCGATAGAGCAGATCCGAGGCGCAGATCAGAAGAGCTCCAACGGCCAGCGCAAGCCATTGCCAGGCAAAGCTGAGGTCGTCGCTGGGAAGGGCGATCCAAAGCTGGTAGGCCATGAGCAGCGTGGCCAATGCGGCCGTAGCGGCCGTCGGTGCTGCCCGAAAGGCAGGACTCAGCTCGCTGCGGAGGACTTGAGAGTGGATCGCCGCGATCTGTTCGCTTGCTTCGCGCCAGTGCATGGCATGACTTTGCCACGCAAAGTAGAGGTGTCAACCCCGTGGTTGCATTCGATCCGCGAGAACTTCAGCGCGGAAGCGGCACCAGCACGCGGGACATCTTGCCTAACTTCTTCAGCTGCTCGGGCGTGAGCTGCACCTGTTGCCGGATCATCCGCATCCACTGCACCTGGTGGCGCAGCGCAGTCTTGGTGCGGCCGGCGCGCAGAAAGTGGGCTTGCGAAAGCTCGGCGGCGGCGGCGGGATCGCGCCACAGTTCGTCGGCGGCAGTCCCGCGCGTGATGATGTCGCGCACCTTCTGTTCCGTCGCTTCATCGAGGCCGAGCTCTTGGCTCAGGGTTCGCGTCACCGACCCGGCGAAGTCGGCCGGATTCTTGGCCTCGATCGGCTGCATGTGCGCCCGCATCGTCACGCCCGTGTCGCACAAGCTGGCGCCGTCATAGCCGCTTGGGCCACCCGGATGGATCGTCTTGGTCTGCTCGGGGGTCAGCGCCACACCCATCTCGGTGAAGAAGCGGTCCTTCATCTCGGTTTCTGCCAGCAGTTGGTCCAGCGCGACTTCGTGGGCCGAATCAGCGATCGATTGTGCCTCGGCCGAGAAGGCGTTCACCAAGCCGGCCAAGCGCTGATGCTGCGTCGACGTCATCGGCTGACCAGCCGCCTGCAGAGTACTGGCCAGTGTGTTGGCGACCACCAGCGGGTGCGTGTAGCTGCCGTTCGCGCCGAAGCCTGGCACCTCAGCTGCCAGGAGTGCTGGCACCTGCTCGAGCAACTTCGAGTTGAGCTGCTGCACCTTGATCGCGAGGTCGACCGGCAGTTCGGCATCTTCTTTGGTCATCGCCTCGACAAGTTCGGCCAGCACCGGGGTCATCTCGTGCGTTACCGCGCCCATCGTGGCCCAGTCGATCTTCGCAAGCGCATCGGCGAAGCGCGGATCGGAGAAGGCCATCGACGATGCGGCGGGGGCGGGCGGCGCTTCCACGGTCGTCGCTGGGGTCGAGGCCTGGTCCGACACGGGCTGCCGTTCCCTGTCGAGCGACAGTTCGCGATTCTGTCGCTCGAGCTCGTCGACGCGACGCCGCAGTTCGGCGTTCTCGGCGACCAGCGCTGCCGGCGGCGCGCCGCCGGCCGACATTGTCACAACGTCGCCGGTCGCCGCCGCCTCGCTGCGTGTCAACGATTGCCAGGTGATCACACCAGCGACCACCGCCAACGTCAACGACGACGCCATCACGACCCCTTGCACCTTGCTGATTTCCATGTCCTTCACCTCGAGTTCGGAATCTCGCACCACGGTGATCACGCCGAACGTCCCCAGTCGGAACGTGCTCGGGCGTGGGCACCAAATCCTGCGACCGCGCCCGGCCACGAAGGCGATCGTGCTGCCAGCCGTTGCTCGCTGGACGACCTTCGCCGGCGGCGCCGTGTCGACGTCGACGCTCGCGCCGTCGCAGGCAACCTCTCCGGCGAGCACTTCGATGGCAATCGCCACCTCTTGCACGACTGGCTGTGGCGACGATCGATGCACCAACAGCAGCGCGGCGCCGAGGCCGACAAGCACGGCCACCAGGAGTACTGCTGCCACCCGCAGCCACGGCAGTCGGCGCGGCGTCGATGCCAACGTCGGCAGCGGGGCTGGCTGCTCTTCCTGCAGCGCCAACAAGACGCGCGCCGACAAGTCCGGCGCTTTGCTGCCATGCAGTTCGTGCAGCGCAGCGTCGATCGCCCGATCGTCCCAGTCGTTCATGCTTCCTCCCTTTGGCCGCGGTCGATGCACGTACGCAGCGCAGCGCGCGCACGACGCAGCAGCGACTTGACGCCGTCTTCGCCGAGGCCGAGCCGAGCGCCGATGTCGGCGCGCGAGCGGCGCTCTTCGTAGTGCAGCTGCACCGCCTGCCGGGCGCGGGCATCGAGCTTCTCTAGGCAGGCGCGCAGTCGCACCAGCGTGTCGTCACCGCCGTCGTCGCCAGCAAAACCGTTCCAGCCGGCTTCGATCTTGTCGAGCTCGGTCGAGGCGAACGGCGGTCGGCGGAACGACTTGACGTAGAAGTTGCGGGCCACCGTGCGCAGCCATGCCGCGGTTGCTGCCGGCGAACGATCCACGAAAGGCGCCCGTAGCAGCCGAAGGAAGGTCTCCTGCACCAAGTCATCGGCGAGTTCGGCCGATGCGCCGAGGTAGCGCAGGGAGCGCCAGACCTCAACCTGGTGCGCGCGCACCAGCGCTTGCACGGAGTCGGCGGTGATGGTGCGCAGCTCGGTCATGGCCCCAGAATCCAGGGATGGGCGCTGCGGGTGCAAAGAAATCGAGGCGACCGGCCAGGTTGCAACGGCGGACCGTTTCCGCGAACTCCTGGTCGAAGCTCAGTTCACCGTCACGCCCGCGCGGGCCGACGCGGCCGCGCGAGGCCAATGACCACGACGCAGGCCACGCTCACGACTCCGACTTCGAGGTACACGTCTCGCACGGCAGCATCGTCGTCCAAGAGCAGCGCGAACGCGCAGGCAAAGCCCAGGCGCCCCGCGAACGACAGGGTCGAGAGCACGAGGGCACGGTCGCGCGAGTCGACGCGATGGTTGGCGTAGGCGTGCGCGAGCGGGCGATGCAAGGCAAAGGGGATCTGTTGGGCATAGAGCAGCGGCACGAGCCAGAGCGACGAGCTCGTCGAGAGGAGGAGCACCGACACGGCGCAGATCGCGCAAAGGAGCACCAACGTGCCTTCGTCGCCGATGCGCCGCGCGAGGCGCGGGCCGAGTTTGACGAAGGGCAGTGAGAAGAACGAAAACGACGCATAGAGCGCGCCGAGCAGGAGGGCTTCGTCGCCTGCCGATTGTGCGAGCCAAGGCTGCCACGTGTGGAAACCGAAGCGCAGCAAGAAGAAGAGCAGGACATAGCAAAGCAGCAGCCACCGCACTTCGACGTGCAGCAAGGTCTTCGTGAGTCGCCGCGCGAGGCCTTCTTCGCTCGCGTCCAGTAGCCGCGTCGCCTTGCTCGTTGCAGGCTTGCTTTCACGCAGACAGGCTGCAAAGGGAATGGCCGCGAAGCAGAGCAGCGCCGAGCAGAACACGGCCGCACCGAGCGAAACGAAGTGGCCGATGACGCCGCCCAAGGCGAAGGCGATGGCGCTTCCCAGGATCACACGCCGCCACTGCTTCCCCTCTTCTTGCAGGTAGTCCTCGCGACGTCCAGCCGCGTGCAACAGCTCGTAGAGGAGGGCGGAGGGGGGACCTGAGATGAGCGCATGGCCGAACGACATCGCGACCTGGCCGAGGGCGAAGGCGTTCCAAGTCGTCCCGAGCCACGTGATGAGCCAGCCGAGACCAAAGAAGAAGGGCCCGAGCAGCATGGGCAGGCGGCGCCCGACTCGATCGGCGAGCCACCCCGTCGGCAGCTCGAAGACCACCATCGAGGCGTAACCGATCGAGACGAGCGTTCCATAGTCGCCCATCGTGATCCCGCGCTCGCGATAGAAGAAGAAGAGCAGCGGGACCGCCGCGAGCGGGTAGGTGAAGAACGAAAAGCCACGCAAGGCGCGCAGACTGCGCTCGAAGGCCAAGCGCTCGGCGCTGTCGTCCGTGATTTCACCCTGCGCCATTGTCCCCACCCCGCCATCCCTCGAGCCATCCCGAGCTGTCCGTCCCCGCCGCGCGAGCATCGCGCGCCGCGGACGCGGATCAAGGCTGTCGCGGTTCGTGCGGCTCGGGGCGGCCAATCCCGGGACGCCCTTCCCAGGTCCCCCATGACGGCTGGCGAGGCCTGGTCCTACGACGCGGTCACCGCTGTTAAGATCGAGTCCGAAGTGACGACCTTCAAGGACATGTGGATTGCAGCAACGTCTGGTTCGGGTTCGGCAGTCAGCTACGAGAGCGGCTGGGACTTCGGCTACACCCCCGACGCTGCCGCCAAGCGTGCTCCGATGAGTATCACGGCGCCGGGCTCCTCGACGCCGATGCCTGCCGCGACTTGGGGCTATGAGGGCAATCGCACCTCGAAGCGCGACGTCAAGCT
>CALLZN010000340.1 GCA_937858895.1 uncultured bacterium
GCTGGTGGTCAGGCCTCGGACCGGTGCTACCCCACGACAGCTTCCCTGCGGACTGCACGATCTGCCATGTGGGTCGCAAGTGGAACGAGCTGCGGGATGACTTCTACTTCGACCACGAACGCGAGACCGGGCATCGGCTCGATGGGGCGCATGCGAGCGCGAAGTGCTTGCGCTGTCACAATGATCGCGGGCCGATCGAGGTCTTTGCTGCCAAGAGCTGCGCCGGCTGCCACGAGGACGTGCACCAAGGCACGCTCGGTCAGGACTGCGCGCAGTGCCACGACCAAGACAATTGGCAGGCCTCGCGCATGATCGCGGTGCACAATCGGACGCGCTTCCCGCTCGTCGGTGCGCACGTGGCTGTCGCTTGTTATCGCTGCCACGAGGGAGCGCTCGTCGGCAAGTTCCGTCCGATCGACAGCAACTGCGCGACCTGCCATGCGCGCGCGCTCGAGCGCGCGACGAACCCGCCGCACATCGGACTCGGTTGGACCGACCGTTGTGATCGCTGTCACATCCCAACGCAGTGGAACCAGGCTCGAATTCGCTGACGCGAACTCGAGTCGAGAGGCGCCCTGTCGATAGGGCGCGAAGAGGTGGACCATGCTTCTTACAGGACATCGTGCACGTCGCTTCAGCCAAGTGGCGGTCGTCCTGCTGCTTCCCGCGCTCACGATCTCATGTGACAGCGCGGGCCGTGAGCTGACGATCACGACGAGTTCTTGCATGTTGTGCCATAACGGCACGCAACACGCAGACTACTCGGGACCGGGGATCGAGAACCCGCATCCGTTTCCTGGTGCCGACAACTTGTCTTGCACGAAGTGCCATGGCGGCGACGAGACCGCAGCCGACAAGGACGCGAGCCACGTGCCGCCGCCGCCCGAGATCGGTGATCGCGAGCAACAGGTCAAGGATCGGCGCGCCTTCTTCAACAAGGTCACGCTCGCTGGCGTCGACAAGTTCGCGGACTACACGGTCGGCGGTAAGAGCTACAGCGCGATCGAGTACTTGCAGTTCGTCAATCCGGGTGACCTGCGTGTCGTGACCCGCGCCAAGGGTTGCGGTGAGTGCCATCAAGGTCATGCCGAGTGTGTCAACGGCAGCTTGCTCGCGACCGAGGCCGGCATCCTCGCTGGGGCTTCTCATGCGGTCGGTATCGAAGGCGAGGTCGCTGAGACCAAGAACCTCTACGAGAAGACCGCGGCCGACCTAGGCTTCCGCGCGGTCAGCGATCCCGATTATGCGACGGACCCGACCAAGGTCGGTTCGGTGTCGCGCCTCGTCGAGTACCCGGTCATGAGCCAGCACGGCGTCGAGGCGCCAGACAAGCTCTTCAAGAACACCGCCTACAGCGCGGATGCCCTACCATCCGACCTCGCGGCCGATCGATCGCTGCTCGCTGGTTCCAAGCTCGCCCAGCTCTACCGTGAGCAGGTGGCCTTCACCTGTGGTGACTGTCACCTCGGTAGCTCGGGGGCCAACAACCGCTTCGGGGACTTTCGCTCGTCGGGATGCACAGCCTGTCACATGCCCTACAGCCCCGACGGCAAGAGTCGCAGTCGCGACCCCAACGTGCCCAAGACCGAGCCGCTCGATCCCGACCAGATCCGACCGGGCGAGCGGGCTCACGTCGGGGCACACCGCATCGTGAGCGTCAAGAAGCAACTCGCGAACGGACATGGGCTCGAGGGCATCTCGGACATGGCCTGCGCCGGCTGCCACCAAGGCTCGAATCGCACGGTCATGCAGTATTGGGGCATTCGTCTGGACCAGAACCAAGATCTGCGCCGACGCGTCCAGTATCCGGCGAACCCCACGCGCTTTGTCAATACGGCGGCAGACACGCGGCTCTTCGATCCGCTCGTCGGCAACCGCACCTTCAATGGGCGCAACGCCAACCAGTACATTTCTTTCGAGGACTACGACGGTGATGGGCGAGACGACACGCCGGCCGACGTGCATCACGAGGCTGGCATGGGCTGCATCGATTGCCACGGGAGCTTCGACCTCCATGGCGGCGATGTGACCAAGAGCGGCAACGACATCAAGAGTCGCATGCACCAGAGCACGGCGATCACCTGCGAGTCGTGTCACGGTACGGCGGAGACCTACGCGGTCACCAGAGCTGGGACCGACTACGGCGGCAACGCTGCCGAGGTCCCGGTCGGCTCCAAGGGCAACGATTTGAAGCACGTCGCGCGCGGCACGGACGGCCACCTCTACTTGACGAGTCGCTTGACCGGCAAGCGCCACTTCGTGCGGCAGACCCGCGACACGGTTGTCAACAACGGCGCGAAGAACCCGCTGACCCAAGAGCCCCTCTACAGCGCGCTGGCTTCCTATGCGATGGGGCGGGACGATGGCCTCGACTCGACAGGAACGGGGCCCAAGCAGACGAACTGCGCGTCGACGGGCTTCTCGCACGGCGACAGCATGAGCTGTGCTTCGTGCCATTCGTCGTGGACCAACACGTGCATGGGCTGTCACTTGGAAGGCGAGTACAACACTGGCGCCAACTACAGCAACATCACGGGAGAGCGCATCAGTTTCCGAGAGCGCTTCGCCGAGTTCGTCTACCAGTCGCCGGTGCCGTTTCAGTTGGGGGTGGGGCCCGACAACAAGATCGAAACGATGAGCTCGAACACGAAGATGTTCTTCCGCTACAAGGACATTGCGAACAAGCGGTCGAAGGTCTTTGCGTTCTCGGACCGCAACGGTCAGGGCAACAACCCGTCGGCGCAGTTCCGCTCGCTCGGGCACAACGTGATGATGGCGCACTCGATCCGCGGCAAGGTCAACGCGACCCAAGAAGGGCCGCGTTACTGCGTGGCTTGTCACTTGACCGAGAAGGGCATGGCCGACTTCGGCACCCAGTACACGGCCTTCAAGAATGCCATGGCCGCGAACGAATTCGACAAGCTCGACTTCAATCTGCTGAAGCAGCACATCGGTCAGAACCCTGGCAACCAGCTCGATTCGCCGCTCTGGGTGCACATGGTCGCAGGTCTGGGCAGCGGGCTCTTCTTGTTCGACGAGAACGGGTGCGCGGTCAACCCGCTCGATACCGACGCCAACCGCTATGGTTGCGATGGGACGGCGCCGGCGACCAACTTCGATCCCGCCCGCGCCTTCTTCAATCTCGACCGCATCGTCGACATCGACGGCGTCGCCAACGGTTCGAGCAACGTGCCCATGAATGCGCCCGGTGTCGGCCCGTTGCGTCGCGACGGAGCGCTCTTTCCGAACCTCGCGGGTCCGCTCGGCAGGACGGTCGTTCGAAAGCTGACCGACCCGACGCTTGGCTGCGTTCTCGACTCATGGATCGATGCGGACGGGGTTCTGCGAGGGGACGCGGCCCTCTACGTCAAGTAGCGTCGCGAACATGAAAATCCGCCGGGGGGCTACCGCCGGTCGAACTGCAGGCGACAATCATGGTCTTTCCACTCGACTGTCCGAGCTACCAACCATGATGCGTCCTGCCTGCACGGCCACGATTTCTCTTCTCTGCTTCGGCGCCTCGCTCTCTGCGCAAACGACGGTCACGCTGCCCTGCGATCGTGACAACACGATGTACCAGAACAGCGCGACCCTCAGCAACGCCAAGGGCGAGTACTTCTTCTCCGGCATGACTTCGAGCTTCGGGCCGCGGCGTGCTCTGCTGCGCTTCGATGTTGCCGCGGCGCTGCCCCCCGGCTCGACGGTGCGCTCGGCTCGCCTCGTCCTCTCGATGAACCAGACGGTGTCGGCGAGCTTCGCGACGAGCGTCCACCGCGTGACCGCGGATTGGGGAGAAGGCACGTCCAAGGCCGCCGGGGCTCAAGGCGCTGGCGCCACTGCCACGACCGACGATGCGACGTGGACCGATCGCTTCTTTGGTCGCTCGCAGACGTGGACGACGGCTGGCGGTGACTATGTGTCGACGGCCAGCGCGACGACGTCTGTCGGCGCTGTTGGCATTTACACCTTCGGTTCGACGACCGGCCTCGTCGCGGACGTGCAGAGCTTCCTCGACCAGCCCGCGAACAACTTCGGCTGGATCTTGATCACCGACGAGTCGGTCACGAGCGCGAAGCGCTGGTTCAGCCGCGAGGACCCGGTCGTCGCCAACCGTCCCCAGCTCGTGCTCAGCTACGACCCGCCGAAGGCTGCGGTGACGCCCTTTGGCACGGGTTGCAACGACGCGCAGAACCGTGCGCTGACTCAATCGACCATCGGGTTGCCGACGCTCGGCAACGCGGGCTTCGCGTTCACGGCGACCAACGCTGTCGTTGCCTCGGTGCACGTGCACCTGCTGACGGTCAACGTGCAGAATCCGCCGATCCCGCTCAACGCCAACAACTGCTTCCTCTACGTCGACCTCGGGACGCTTCTCTTGACGACGCCTGCCATCCCGAACGCGAGCGGCACGTCGACGCTGCCCTTCCCGATTCCGAACACCGCGAGCTTGGCTGGGGTGACCTTCCCGACGCAGATCTTCGAACTCGGCTTCGCGACGCCGCTGCGCACGTCGAACGGCCTGACGGTCAAGCTCGGCAGCTGAGCTCCTCAAGCGAGCCCCGGCCGTGGCCAGGCCTGGGCTCAGCGCTGCTTTTCGAGCTTGATGCTCGCGGGCGGCAGCTCGTCCTTCGTGAGGCGCAGTTTCTTGGTGACGTAGCCTTCCTTGGCGACCGTGAGCACGATGCCGATGTGGCTGCGGATGCGCTGCAAGAGGTAGCTGCCGTCGGGCCGGGTCAGGACGCGCACGTTGCCTTGAACGAAGCGGCCGCGGTGCTCGGGCTCGCCTGGTGGCACCAGTGGCATGTACTCGTTGGCGTAGTCGGGTAGCGCGCGCAGCAAGGCGCCGTCGACCGGCTTGTCGCCCTCGTCGACGACCTTGCCTGCGAACTCGCGCCCGGCGCCTACCTGGACGTCGATGCGCGGTGCGGCCTTGGCCGTCTTCGCGTCGAGGTGGACGGTCCGCACTTCGGTCTCGAGCTTGTCGTCGATCCAGAAGGCCAGCTCGTACTGGCCCGGCGCCAAGCGGGGGATGCGCCAAGAACCGTCGGGTTCGATGGGCACCGACGGAGTGAAGGTCATCACGATTGGCGCTGCTTGATGGGGATGGACACGCAGATAGTGGACCTTGGCGGGCTCGACGGTCGTCGCGCCTTCTTCGACGATGGGTCTGCCGTCGGCTCGCGTGACCTTGCCGAAGACCGAAGAGGTCGGTCCGAGGACGAAGTCCGTCGCTTCGACCGAAGCGCGCGCCGTCTCGTCGAACTGTCCCTCGGCGAGGTCGATCGCCATGCCATCCGCCGTGATGCCGCGGATCCAGTAACGCTGGCCTGGGCCGAGTTCGCCGAAGGTCCAGCGACCGTCGGCATCAGGCGTCGTGCGCCACGCGATCGATCCGTATTGCGTCGTGTCGTGCAGGACATCGGTTTCGCAGAGCAGCACGACGTCGCGCGCGGGCTTGCCGTTTTGGTCGACGATGCGACCGCGAACGCTGCTCCCTGCGTCTAAGGTCAGATCCAGGCGCGTGTCCTCGCCCTTGCGGAAGGCCGTTGGCGGGATGAGTCCGAGGCGCTGGCCTCGAGCGAAGACGATGACGGCCTCGCTTGCGCTCTTCGCCGTGAAGGGCAGCGTGTAGCGGCCGTCACGGTCCGTCTTCGCGAGCGCGCGTTCTTGCCAAGCCCGGCGGAGGACTGCGCCGCTGATCGGCGCCCCGGTCGCCTTCGCCACGATGCGGCCCGAGACGCTGCCCTTTGCGGGCCTCTCGTCCTCTTCGTCGGCGGCGTTGGTCGCGTCTCCCACCCGAAAGGGGATGACTTCGAGGTCCAGAGTCGTGCGCAGGTTGACCTCAGGTGCGCTCGCGTGGCGGTTGGGGTTGCTCGCTAGCGGGACCGGTGCGCCCGCGGCGATCCTGAGCGCAAAGGGGCGGTCGACGTGGACGCGCGCCTCGATGCTGGTCGCGCCTTCGTAGGCCGCCGTGACCGCGTAGAGCGGCCCGCGTTCGACCTCGAGGCGGAAGCGTCCGGCCGTGTCGGACTTCCCTGTCGCGAGCGTCGCGAGCCCGATCGGTTGCATGCGCCAGAAGTCCGGCGCTGCCAGCGAGAAGGCGTCGAGGCGGGCGCTCACGGTGGCGCCGGCCAGCGCTCGTCCTTCGGCGTCCCTGACGATGCCGATGAGGCTGCCAAGCTCGCTGGCTTGTGCGACGCGCTGCGACGACGTGGTCTGCGTATCGACTCGGCTGTGAGGCTCGTCAGCGCAACCGGTCGCAACGAGTGTGCAGCCGATCGCAACGACTGTGCTCGCGGCCAGGAAAAGACCTGCGTATCCGGGCGCGGAAGTCAGCGCGCTTCGTCGCACGCGTTTCCGGCAGCCCGGAACCTTGAACCCTTGCTGCGTCGCTTGCATGCCGCGAACGTGCCGCCTCCTGCCCCGCTTGTCCAGTCGTGCTTGGGAGGACCTGCGCCGGACCTGCATCTCCCGGCCTTTTCTTGCTCGCTCGACGCCGCGGCGTTCTATCTTCAAGGCCTCCTGTGCTCGCACGCGCGAGCCGAATCGCACAAAACCCCGACCCGCAACCCCGACGCCGTCGACGTCTCGACACGCACGAAAATGAAGAACAAGCAACCCCTCATGCGGCCATGGACGGTCCGCGACAGCGAAGAACTGTACATGACGACAGCGTGGGGGCGCGGCTACTTCAGAGTCGGAGAGAACGGCAACATGCAAGTCACGCCGCGAGGCGAGACCGG
The DNA here is from genome assembly GCA_937858895.1 of uncultured bacterium. Classification (GTDB taxonomy): domain Bacteria; phylum Planctomycetota; class UBA1135; order UBA1135; genus JACKHW01. The sequence continues at coordinate 6,744 of CALLZN010000340.1, forward strand.
TCCGGCCATCGACCTCTACGAGCTCGTGCGTGACCTCGTCGAGCGCGGGCTCAAGACGCCCTTGCTCCTGCGCTTCCCGGACGTGCTCGCCGATCGCATCGCGCAGATCCGCGGTGCTTTCACGACCGCCATCGCCGAGTACGGCTACAAGGGCGACTACCGCGGAGTCTTTCCGATCAAGGTCAACCAGCAGCGCCATGTCGTCGAGGAGATCCTCGAGTTCGGCAAGCCGGGACACCTCGGCATCGAGGCGGGGAGCAAGCCCGAGCTCATGATCGCGCTCGCGCTGCACGCCGATCCCGAAGCGCTCTTGATCTGCAACGGCATCAAGGATCGCGAATACATCGAGCTCGCCTTCCTCGCGAAGAAGCTCGGCAAGCGGACCATCGTCGTCGCGGACCGCCTCGAAGAGATTCGCATGTCGATCGCGCTCGCCCAGGAGCTCGGCGTGCGGCCCCGCCTCGGCGTGCGCGCGCGGCTCTTTTCCCGCCGCGCCCGCCAGTGGAACGAGTCGACCGGCCCGAGGTCCAAGTTCCGTCTCTCCCCGGCCCCCGGCCTCGCG
>CALLZN010000341.1 GCA_937858895.1 uncultured bacterium
GTGCTCGGTTCTTGGGACTACGCCCACCCGCGCTTCACGCCCGCAGGCGTGGCCTCGCAGGCGCGGCGGGGGGAGATCGACGGACGACGCAACACGCACTTCGCAGGCGCCTACTGGCGCAACGGCGTCCACGAAGACGGGGTCGTGAGCGCCCTGCGCGTCTGCGCAAAATTCGGGGTCGCGCTGTGACGGCCTTGCGAAGCGCCATCCTCGACGGGCGCGTGCGGCATCGCCGGCGTTTGCCGCGGCCTCACGACTTCCGCTACCGCGTCTACATGGTGCTGCTTGCTCTCGACGAGCTGCCTGCTGTCCTTCGGCGGCGCTTTCTCTTCTCCGACCGGGCCTTTGCCCTCGCGCGCTACCGGCGTGCTGACTACTTGGGTCCGGTCGATGTGCCGCTCGACGCCGCCGTGCGGGACCGGGTCGAGACGGAGCTCGGCTTCCGGCCGTCAGGGCGCATCGACCTCGTGACGAACCTTCGAAGCTTCGGCTATCGCCAGAACCCCGTGAGCTTCTATTTTTGCCGTGCGCCGCACTCCGAGCGCATCGAGGCCATCGTTGCCGAGATCACCAACACGCCGTGGTCCGAACGCCACGCCTATGTGCTGGATGCGCGCGCGCAGAGTGCGGCGCGCTGCCTGCGCTTTCGCTTCGACAAGGCCTTCCACGTTTCGCCCTTCATGCCGATGGACATGAGCTACGACTGGACCTTCCACGACGAGGGGAGCTCCCTTGTCGTGCACATGCAGAACTACCGTGAGGGTGAGCTCGTCTTCGATGCGACCCTCGACGTCGAGCGACACGCGATCACGACTGCGCGCATCTGCTGGTCGCTCCTGCGCTTTCCCTTCCAGACGGGGCGTGTGGTCTTGGCCATCTACTTCCAGGCTGCCCGCCTCAAGTGGAAGGGCATCCGTTTCCACGACCATCCGCGCGCGCAAAGCGTCGCCGCTGAGGAGTCGCGATGAAGCGTTCGGGTGAGGTCCTCGATGTCGCGGAACGGACTCCGCGCAGCATCGGCGCAGCGCTCCGCCTCGTGCGCGGCCGCGTCATGCAGAAGCTCGGCGCGCTCGAGCATGGCAGCTTGATCATCGACGACCGCTGTGATGGATCGCAGTTCGTCTGCGGCGCCACGACGGAACCAGGTTCAGGCGTCGTCGTGCGCGTCTTCGATCCGAGCTTCTGGACGAAGCTAGCCTTCGGTGGGAGCGTCGGCGCCGGGGAGAGCTTCGCTGCTGGCGGCTGGACCTGCAGCGACCTCAGCGCCTGCCTCGCCCTCCTCGTCCGCAATCGGGATGCCCTCGAGGCACTCGACCGAGGAACGGCCCGCGCCGTCGCGCCGCTGCTCGCCGTCTACCATGCCTACCGGCGCAACTCTGCGCGAGGCGCGCGACGCAACATCGCGGCGCACTATGACCTCGGCAACGAGTTCTTTGCCGCGTGGCTCGATCCGACGATGACCTACAGCGCGGCGCTCTTCGACGACCCGCTGCGGGCGAGCGGCGACCAACTCGAGGCGGCGCAGTTGCGCAAGTACGATCGGCTTTGCCAACGCCTCGAACTGCGGCCCGGTGATGAAGTCTGCGAGATCGGCAGCGGCTGGGGGGGCATGGCCATGCACATGGCCGGCGAGTATGGCTGTCGCGTCACGACGACGACGATCTCGCGTGCCCAGGCCGCCCTCACGCGGGAGCGCATCCGTGCGCGCGGGCTCAGTGACCGCATCGAAGTCCTCGAACGTGACTATCGTGAGCTCGCAGATCCGCAGGTTTCGCCCAGCTACATGGGTCGCTTCGACGCCCTCGTCTCGATCGAGATGATCGAGGCTGTCGGCCACCGCTACTTGCTAGCCTACTTCGCGGCCTGCCGCCGCCTCTTGCAGCCTTCGGGCCGCTTCGGTTTACAGGCGATCACGATCGCCGACCGCTACTTCGAGCTCGCGCGCAAGAACGTCGACTTCATCCAGCGTCACATCTTTCCGGGCTGCGCCATCCCATCCCTTGGTTCGTTGACGAAGGCTGCTTGTGCGCAAAGTGATTTCCGCATCGTCGAGTCGGTCGACTTCGGCGTGCACTACGCGTCGACGCTGCGCATTTGGAAGCAGCGCTTCCTCGCGGCGCGGCAGCGGCTCGAGGAGCTCGGCTACGACCTGCGCTTCCGGCGCGCCTTCGAGTTCTACTTTGCTTACTGCGAAGCGGGCTTCGCCGAACGCCAGCTCGGACTCTTGCAAATGGTCCTCGAACCTCCGTCGCGCTCGCGCATGCAGAGCCCCGCCAACGCGTGAGCATCATCGTCAACATGCTCGCCTTCCAGGTGGCTTGGTTCGCCTGTGTGCTCGGCGGAGCCGCGGGGCTCTGGTGGCTCGGCCCAGCGGCGACGCTGCCGGTGGTGGCGCTCTTCGTGGCCTCGGCCCCGGGGCGCCGCAAGATGGCACTCGGCTTCGTCGTCTTCACGACCCTCGTTGGCGTCGTGATCGAGACCTTGGCGAGCGGCCGCGTCTACGACTTCGTAGAGCAGGGCGGCATGGCGCTGCCGCGGCTCCAAGGCTTGGCGTGGATGGCTGCCCTCTGGGCTGGTTTTGCGACGACCTTGCCGCGCAGTCTCGCGTGGTGCTCTCGCCGCCCGCTACTCGCGATCCTCTGCGGCGCGAGCTTTGGTCCCCTCGCCTTCGTCGCCGGCGAGAAGCTCGGCGCCCTGCGCCTCGATGAATCGCGTACGATGGCCCTCTGCAGCTTGGCCGTCGTGTGGGCGATCGCGATGCCTGCGCTCGGTCACCTGGCCTTGCGTGTCGTGGGCACGAGCGGGGCTGCTCGGCCTTCGGGCGCGCGCGGCGAGGCCGACGCGACGGAGTCGTCATGATGGAAGAAGCGCTCTACTCGATCGGTGAGCTCGCGACCCGCACGGGCATCGCGCCGGACACGATCCGCATTTGGGAACGGCGCTATGGCCGCCCCGAGAGCGTGCGTCTGCCGTCGGGCCATCGGCGCTACCGCGAGTCCGAGATCTCCTACGTGCGGCGCGTGGCCGAAGCCATGGCCTTCGGCCACCGCCCAGGTCGCTTGATGCAGCTCTCGCCGAGTGAGCTCGACAGCTTGCTGCAGGAGACAGCGCAGCGGCGCAGCGCCGCCGCCTTTGACTTCGCGACGTTGCACGAAGCGGTGGCACGCTTCCGTCGCGATTCCCTACGCGACGAACTGCTACGTCAGCATCGGGCAGCCCATGATCCGGTCGCCTACTTCGACGAGACCTTGGGTCCCTTCCTCACGAACATCGGTAGCCGCTGGGCCGAAGGCTCGATCGCGGTTCGCCACGAGCACTTCTTGAGCGAGGCTGTCGACGACGTTCTGCGCACCATGCGGGTACGCCTCGAACAGGAGCGCGATGCCGCGAATAAGAGCAGCGTCCACTTCACCGCCGAACCCAAGGCCATGCTCGCCACGCTGCCAGGCGAGCGCCATGGCCTCGGTCTGCAGATGGCAGCACTCGCGCTCACGATGGTCGGCTACGAGGTCATCAACCTCGGTGTCGAGGTCCCGATCGAAGAAATCGAGGCCGCAGTCTTCGAAGCGCAGCCCGTCCTGCTCGCGCTCTCGATCAGCCTCGCGACAGGGGGCTTGGCGACGGACCGCAACGTCCGCCGCTTGCGGGCTGTGCTGCCAAGCGAACTCATGATCGCCGTCGGCGGCGCGGGCGCCAGGCGATCCCGTCGCGGCGTCCAAGGTGTGCGCTACTTCGCGGACCTGCACGAACTCGTGAGCTTCTTGGACCGCGGGCGCGGCAAGCGTGCTCGCGAGGTGTCGTGACTCAGGCTACCGTGACTCAGGCTACCGTGTCGTAGAGGGCCGCGAAGCGCGGATCCTCGCGCAAGCGATCGACGGCAGCGGCTTGAATCTGCCGGACGCGCTCGGCGCTGATGCCGAGGTCGTCACCGATCTCCTTGAGCGAGCGCGGCTCCTGCCCACCGAATCCAAAGCGCTCCACAAGGATGCGTCGGTCTCGAGCGGGCAAGCCAGCGAGCACCTCGTGCACCGAGGTGCTGAGGCTCTCGGCATCGCTCGGCATCGAGAAGTCGAGGGTCTTGGGGTCCGCGAGCGCTGAGGCAAAGCTCGCGTCGTCGTTGCCCGGCATCGACGCATCGAGGCTGATCTGAGAACGCCGCGATTGGACGACGCGCTCGAGGCGACGCTTGCTCACATCGAGTTCGCCAGCGAGCTCCTCGCTCGCGACGACCGTCTTACCGCTCGCGGGATCGGCGGCCTTGCGATAGGCCTTCTGCCAGAGCTTCTGGATCCAAGCCGGCAAGCGCACGGTGCGGCTCTGGTCGTAGAGCGACTTCAGCACGCGATCTTGGATCCAGTACTTGGCGTAGGTCGAGAAGCGCACGCCGCGTCGCCAGTCATAGCCATCGATGGCACGCAGCAGGCCGAGTTGGCCTTCTTGGACAAGGTCGTCGCGATCGACCCCCATGGCCAGGTACTTCTCGACGAGGACTGGAACCAGGTAGCTCTGCTCGGCAGCGAAGCGGTTGCGCCATTGCTCGAGCTCGCGCAGCTGCGCGTTGGCCACGTCGCCTTTCTGGCCGCGAGGCAGCGACTCGCGGCGGATGCGGATCAGGTGGGTCGCGAGGAGCTCGCCTTCGTCGCCGTCCGGCCTCGGGATCGGATGCTCGCAGAGGGTCAGCGCCCGAAGTGCACGCCGAGTCAGGAACTCGAAGATGCGCGCATAGGCCTGTTCGCGGCGCCGGTCGTAGGTCGTCGAGGCTTCGTCGTCGACCTGCGGCAGGTCGAAGTGGTCGATGTCGATGATCGCGATCGAAGTCGCGTCGAGGAAGTGCATGACTTCGACCTCGAAGTCCGCAGCTTCGACCTCGAAGCGCAGCGCGAGCTCGGTGCAGGTCAGGCGCCTGGGCGCTGCTTCCTCGTGGAAGCGCGAAGCCGTCGATCCAGCACCGGATCGCGTTCGAGCATTCTTCATGGTCCACCCGAGAGACCGTGCGGCCTCTTCCTGTGTCCTGAGGACATTTCGTCCTGAGGCCCGATCGGACCCCACCCACCAGTCTCCCTCATCGGGTGATGGATGTCCATATCTGAATCTCGACAAACGCGCGAATTCTGGGCTCAGATCCCCGCCGCATCGCAGGATGCCAGAAAGGCGGTCCGCCAGTGGTAGTTCGCGAGCAGTTCGTCGTCGCGGTGCCCGAGCATGCGCAGCGCGGCGTAGAGGGCCTCGATGGAAGCGAGCCCGCGCGGCGGGTTCCCCCGCCACCTTGCCGGGCGCCAGGGCCGCGGC
>CALLZN010000342.1 GCA_937858895.1 uncultured bacterium
CCCTGCACGATGCTCCACGTCCCGTCGCCCTTGCACGTGACCGGGAAGCTCGAGATCAAACCCTGGGTGACGCCGTAGGAGCCATCCGAGCAGACCGCCATGCTGGTCCACTCGCCGCTGCGCGTGCCCTGGAAGAGGTAGCGCGCGTGGTCGATGGCGGCGTTGGCGGCGGACATGGCGGACGACTGGCCGCGGGCCTCGATGATGGCCGCGCCGCGCTTCTGCACGACCGGGATGAAGTGCTCGACGAACCAAGTGCGGTCGCCGATCACTTCACTGGCCGACTTGCCGCCGATCGTTGCGTGGCGCCATTCGGGGAACTGCGTTGCCGAGTGGTTGCCCCAGATGATCGTGTTCTGCACGTCGCGGGTTTCGCTGCTCGAGCGGATCGCGAGTTGGGCCAGGGCTCGGTTGTGGTCGAGCTGGGTCATCGCGGTCCAACGTTCACGCGGCACGTCCGGCGCGCTGTGCATCGCGATGAGGCAGTTGGTGTTGCAGGGGTTGCCGACGACGACGACGCGCACGTCCTTGGACGCGCTCTTCTGGATGGCCTGGCCTTGGCCGACGAAGATCGGGCCGTTTTCGCGGATCAAGTCGCCGCGCTCCATGCCCTTGCCGCGCGGCTTGGCGCCGATCATGAGCACGAGGTCGGCGTCGCCGAAGGCCACGTGCGGGTCGTCGCTGCAGACGATGCCCTGCAGGAGGGGGAAGGCGCAGTCCTCGAGCTCCATCGCGACGCCGCGCAGCGCGCCGAGCGCTGGCGGAATCTCGAGACACTGGAGGACGACCGGCTGGTCGGGGCCGAAGATCTCGCCGGCGGCGATGCGCGGCAGGATGCTGTAACCGATTTGTCCGGCGGCGCCGGTGATCGCGACACGCTTCGGCTTGCTCATGCTGTCTTCCTTCGTGAGAGGGGGTTCCTGTTAGCGTGAGGACCATACGCAACGAGCCCGCTCCCCGGAAGGAGCGGGCTCGTGATGATCTTGCCGCAGCGCCGCGTCGCAGCATCGCGCCGGTCGGGCGGCGCCGGCCTCAGACCGTCTCGTTCGAGTTGCTGCGGTCCGCGACCTCTTCTTCTTCTCGCAGCAGCGCGCCGGCCTGGTTGTCTTCCCAGCTGAAAATGACGTCGCCGCCGGGCGTGCGCCCCGGGATGTGGACGACGAAGGGGCCCGTCGACTGGACGCTGAGCCCGAGTTTGTCGATCTCGCTGAGCGCGCTCTCGAGGCCGCGGTTCTCGGCGCGGATCGCCGACTCGAGGTCTTCGAGCGAACTCACGAAGCCCTCCGAGGACGGCGACTGGCGCATGAGCCGCATCATGGCCGCGTAGCGCGCTAGGCGAAGGCGCCGTTCGCGCACCTCGTTGGCGATCGAGCGGAGGATGGGGATCAGAGCCTTGGCCTCGGCCAGGTTCTTCCGTTCCGTCTTGCCATCGTGCTTCATGGTTGTCTCCATGGCATGAGCCTCCGCAATGTTTCTTCGCTCTTCATTTCTGCGCCGGGCGACCTCGAAGGAGCTTCGTTAGTCCCCAGCACAGCGGTCCTTAGTGCGACAGCTTGTCCCGGTAACCAAGGGGCGGCTGGCGCGGCGCTTTGATAGGCCCCAGGTTGCTGCCAGAAAAGGCGTCGAGCGGACAGTAGACTCGGCGCTACCGCAAAATCGGCGCTCGACGACAGGCGTGCGCCGCTCGAAGAAGCCGAGAGAAGCCAGCCGAAGGAAGGAAGCTGTGGTCGAACGCGACTCGATGGAATTCGACGTTGTCATCGTCGGTGCGGGCCCCGCGGGGCTCGCCTGCGCGATTCACCTCCAAAATCTAGTGGAGGCCCACAACGAGAAGGCCGGGGTCTCGCTGGCCCCCGAGATCGTCCTACTCGAGAAGGGCAAGGAGGTCGGCGCGCACATCTTCTCGGGCGCGGTCATGGACGCCAAAGCCCTCGGCCAGCTCATCCCCGACTGGAAGGAGAAGGGCGCGCCGATCGAGGCCGATGTCAGCTCGGACAAGAGCTTCTTCTTCACGAAGGGCAAGGCTGTGCCGACGCCGGTCCCGCCGCCGCTCAAGAACCACGGCTACAAGATCGTCTCGCTGAATCGCCTGGTGCGCTGGCTCGGCGACATCGCCGAGCAGAAGGGCATCAGCGTCTTCCCCGGCTTCCCCGGCAATGAGCTCGTCTTCGACGAGGCCGGCCGCGTGAGCGGCGTGCAGCTCCAGGACGCAGGCGTCGGCAAGGACGGCCAGCCCAAGGGCAACTTCGAGGCGGGCGCCAACGTGCTCGGCAAGGTCACGGTCCTCTGCGAGGGCAGCCGTGGTTCTCTGACCAAGCAGCTCGTCGCCAAGAAGGGCCTGCAAGGCAAGAACCCCCAGGTCTACGCGACCGGCGTCAAAGAAGTCTGGGAGGTGCCCAAGGGCCAGGTCGCGGCGGGTCTCGTCGAACACAACCTCGGCTGGCCCTTGCCGAGCCACGTCTTCGGCGGTGGCTGGGTCTACGGCATGGGACCGGGGCCCGACGGTGGGCAGCTCGTCTCGGTCGGCTACGTGACCGGCCTCGACACCAAGGACCCGACCACGGATCCGCACCACTACTTCAACCTCTACAAGACGCACCCGCGCATCGCTGGCTACCTGAAGGGCGGCAAGATGCTCGACTACGGCGCCAAGTCCTTGCCCGAGGGCGGCATCTTCGCGATGCCCAAGATGTATGGCGACGGCTTCCTGATCTGTGGGGACTCGGCGGGCTTCCTCAACGGCATGCGCCTCAAGGGGATTCACCTCGCGATCCGCAGCGGCATGCTCGCAGCCGAGACCATCTTCGAGGAGCTCGTCGCCAAGGGCGGCCTCGATGCGACTATGAGCGAAGCGAGCCTGTCCGCCTATGCGAAGAAGTTCGAGCAGGACTGGAGCCGCGCCGAGCTGTGGAAGGCGCGCAACTTTCACCAAGGCTTCCACGGTGGTCGTCTGCGCGGGATCATGAACGCTGCGTGGATCACGATCACGGGGGGGAAGGCGAGCTTCTTCCGCGACAACCTGAGCGGCAAGGCCAGCCACGAGCACTACGAGAAGCGCCCTGCGCCGCACATCTCGCAGCGCGCGAAGACGGTAGGCTTCGGCGAGCTGACCTTTGACAAGGTCACCGATGTCTACGCTTCGGGCACGACCCACGAAGAGGACCAGCCCTGCCACCTCGTCGTCACCGAGCCCGACGTTTGCGTGACGCGCTGCAAAGAAGAGTATGGCAACCCCTGCCAATACTTCTGCCCGGCGAATGTCTACGAGATGGTCGCGCCAGCGGAAGGCAAGCCGACCAAGCTCCAGCTGAACCCGAGCAACTGCGTCCACTGCAAGACCTGTGACATCGCGGATCCCTACCAGATCATCGAGTGGAAGACGCCCGAGGGCGGCGGTGGGCCTTCGTATCGCTTGCTTTGATCGCTGGCTTTGATCGCTGGCTTTGACAACGGCTTGCGCGCGCCGACCACGGACTCCAAGTCCCCTTCGTGCCTAGCTTCCGCGAAGAACTCGACTCACGGCAAAGATCGCAGTCCGCGACGCGCGCGCGGCGCTGGCTCTTCGTCCCCTACGACCAGCAGAGCGACGAGATCGGGCCCCTCGCCAGCGAGCCGCCAGAAGCGCTCGGCATCATCCTCGTCGAGTCGCCGTGGAAGGCGCGGCGCCGGCCCTACCACAAGCGCAAGCTCGCGCTCATTCTCAGCAACCTCCGCCACTTCGCGCTCGAGCAGGCCGAGCGTGGCGTCGCCGTCCGCCACGTCGTCCACGACGGCCCCTATCGCGAAGCCCTAGCTCCGCTCGCCCAAGAGCTCGGCCCCCTGCGCTGCATGGAGCCCGCCGAGCGCGAACTCAGGATCGACATCGCCGCGCTCGTCGAGAGCGGCGCAATCGAGATCGTGCCCCACGAAGCCTGGCTGACGACGCGCGAGCAGTTCGAAGCATCGGGGCCTGCGCCGTGGCGCATGGATCGCTTCTACCGGCGCGTGCGCACGGACCTCCGCGTGCTCATGGACGGGCAGCGACCCGTCGGAGGCAAGTGGAGCCTCGACGCCGACAACCGACAGCCGTGGAAGGGCGAGCCCGAGGCGCCTGCCTTTCCGACCTTCGAGGTTGACGCGATCAAGCTCGAGGTCGCAGCGCTCATCGAAGCGCGCTTTGCCGACCACCCGGGTCACGTCGACCTCCACTCACTGCCCGCGACGAAGCAAGATGCGCGCGCGCTTTGGGCCTGGGCCAAGGACGGCTGCCTCGAGAACTTCGGGCGCTTCGAGGACGCGATGACGACGCGGTCGACTCAGCTCTTCCACACGCGCATCTCTGCGCTCTTGCATCTCTGCCGCCTCTTGCCGCGCGACTGCCTGCGCGACGTCCTCGACCTCGACATTTCGCTGAACAGCAAGGAGGGCTT
>CALLZN010000343.1 GCA_937858895.1 uncultured bacterium
AGGTTCTCGACCATCTACAGGTTCCACTAAAAGCTGGATGGCACACGCTGCGCATCGACGTTGCCGGCAAGACGCTCGACTTTTGGTTCGATGGCAAGTGGATGCGCGCCTACGACTTCCCCAACGAGGCCGTCCTGCGTGGCGCCTTCGGTCTCGTGACGGGCCAAGGTACTGCTCGCTATCGCAAGTTGCGCATGCGCACGCGCGACCCCCTCGACATGTCCGCGCGCATCGAGCGCGAGCTGCTGATGAAGAAGGTCGCGACCGACAGCTCGATGCGCGCCGGCTTCAGCTTCGCGGGCTTCACACCACCAGAGCTCGCATCTGCGCGCGTCGTGCGCGGAGAAGCTCTGAAAGTCTCGGATCCAGGACACGTCACGGTCCTCCTCTTCTGGTCGCGGGCTCAGGAGAAGGTCATGCCGACCCTCGACTTCGCCAAGCACCTCGCCAAGACCTATGTCCCGCGTGGCGTGCGCGTCGTGCTCGTCGCGGGGGACCGCATCGATGCTGGCTCCCTCAACAGTCTGTTGGGAGAGACGCCGGCGGGCATGCGCGCGGGCGTCGACGAAGGCGGCTCGCTCTTCCGCGCCTACGGGATCCAGCGTGGGCACTTCGGCCTGCCCCGTGCCGTCGTCATCGATGTCGACACGCATGTCGTCTACGAGGGCGACCTCGGCGTCAAGTCCGGCGAAGGTTGGCAGCCGGGAGCCGCGCCCTATCTCGATGAACCCCTCGAGAAGCTCGGCGTCGGCCGCCGCCTCGACGAGCTCGGGCAAGCCGAAGCGACGCTCACGAGTGCGCAGGAGAAGCTCGGCCGCGGGGACCTCGTCGAGGCTGTCAAGCTCCTCGAGCAAGTCGCTCAGCACCCGGCGGCGCTGCATCCGCTCGTCGCGCGCGCGCGCACGGAGCTCGAGGCGACGCTCAGCGCCGCGCGGCGCACGCTCGCCGCCTACGCGGAAGAGGCAGCGCTTCATCCCGTGCGCACCGAGCGCCGCTTGAGCGCGCTGCTTGAGCTCTTCGCTGACGACAAGGAGGCCGTCAAAGCAGCCAAGGCCGCGCGGAGCGCCGTGCTCAAGCACGCGGACTACAAGGCCGCGAGCGCAGCGCTGAAGGCTCTTGACCTCGCCTACGAGCATCGTCGCGCAGGACGAGCGAGCGCCGCCGACAAACAAGTCGAGAAGGCCCGCGCCGCTGCGCAGATCACCGAAGTGCGCAGCGCCCTCGAGGCCTACGAACGGCAGTAGACGTGCGGGTCTGCCTGCGGCGCTGGCGCCGTACGTGGCTGGGGCCCTGCACGTCTTTTGGACGAACAGGGCCCCAATGATGACAGCCCGCTCGAGAGAGAGCTGTCAAGCTGACCAGCTAACTGGTCAGTTACCGAGACCGATGAACCACTCGGTTCCGTTGGTCATGCCGTAGACGCTGTTCGTCAGGTCGAACGCGGCGCCTTGCCAGTCGACCTTGATGCCGGTCAAGTTTGCATCATTCGGGATCGGCAGCGGGACAGTGCCCGTGCCGGTCGGAATGGTGAGGACCAGCGGGTATGGCGGAAGGATGAGGAGGTTGCCGTACGGAGTGGGCACCGGTGCGGGGAGGCGACCGGCGCCGAGCAACAAGACGCCGACTTGGGCGCCCGTGAAGACGGCCTTCATGTCGAGGGCCGGGGTCGTGCCGAGGACCGGCGCTGCGTTGCAGGTCAAGGTCGGCACCGCGAAGTTGCCGTTGACGTGGACGAAGACGCGAGCGATTTGGCCTGCTGCGTTCGGATTGCAGACACCAATGCCCATGTTGACGCGGGGGTCGGCATTCATCCAAAGGCGAGAAATGCTGATCGGCATGCCGACGACGCTCGTTGCGTGCGGGCCAGCACCATAGGAATTGCGCAGGCTCGAGTTCGCTGCGCTCGCGTGGCAGGCACCGAAGACGCCGAACCACTCACCCTGCTGAACGACGATCGGCGCAGTCGGACGAAGGATCGTATTTGCGGCACCGGTTGCGAAGAACTTGACGTCTGACGCGGTCGGCGTGAATGCGGCAGTCGGAGGCGTCGCGAGCACGTAGCAAACGATCGTCTGATCGGTTTCTGGCGTCGAGTAGTCGTTCGGCGTTTCGAAGCCCGTCACCACGAAAGTGGTCGGTGCAACGAAGCCGAAGCCGCGGATGCCCGCCGAGGCGCTGTAGGTGCTCTGATAAGGCGAGACGCCGATCGGAGTCGGTGCCGGCACGTTCGTCGAGCCCGCACCAAAGTCGACCGTAGTCGCCGTGGACGGATTGACCCGAATGAACTTCTGCTTCGTGACCTTCGATGCAGGGTGCGTGCCGTCGGTCGTCGTCAGCGTGACGTCGAAGTACTGGTCGTAGCCGGTGGCCACGAACGTGTAAGACGGGTTCTGCACCGTCGAGTCGATGGTGTTGTCGCTGTTGAAGTCCCACGCCCAGGTCTGGATCGGGCCGGCCGACGAGTAGGACGTGTCCGTGAACTGAACCGTCAGCGGGCTGTCGCCCTTGACCGGAGTAGCAGTCCAGCTCGAGTAGAGACCGGCGGCCGGGATCCAGGTGATCTCAGCGGCGCAGGCGTAGCCATTAGCGCTCGCCGTGATGCCAGCACCTACGGCTTGACCGGCCGGGCCGTAGACGCGGCTGCCCTTGAGGGGATTCGTAGCATTGCCCGCCATGCCGCCCGTGAAGCCTCCCGTGATCGTCGACGTGGCAGAACGCTCCCAGTCGAAGACGAGGGCGCCACCGGCCGGGTCATAGAGATACGGCGTCGTGAGGACGAGGTCGTAGGCCCAGCCGGATGCCGCCGTGACGTTGAAGTTCACGGTCCCGTTGTTGAGGACGGTGACCGTCTTCGCCGGAATCATGTTGCTCGCGTAGGTCGTCGTGATCGCGTTCCACGCGACGGGGCACTGCGAGAGCTTGATCGTGACGTTGGTCATCGATCCGCCGGTGCTCGCGCCTGAGCTGTGGAAGCGCAGCTTCTGGATCAAGATGGGCGACGTCGACGTGATGTGCGAGGCGTCGTAGATGAACTGAACGTGCTGTGCGTTGGCCGCCGTCGTGTTGGCGAACGGAAAGGTATTGCCGGTGAACGTAGTCGGCAGCGGGTTCGGCATGGTCTCCGTCGTTTGCGCGCCGACGACATTCGTCACGCCAAGCGCCAGGACGGGGAGGAGGAAGAGATTACGCATCCAAGTTGCTCCGAGATGGACAGGGATAAGTGCAGCGAGAGCAGCGCGGTGAAGGAATGAGCGCAACTAGCACACGAGCCGTGGAGCCGTCTGCTCTGCCGCTAAGAGATGCACTAGCCTAGCAGCATTTGCCGCGCAGTGACACCCCGATGTGTCACTTGGGGGTCGCTCGGCGCTGCCGCCGGCCGGAAAGCCTCGGCGTGAACGACCATTCGAGGACGAGATCGCCGACGAGGCCTGAGTCGATCGTCGCGCGCCAGGGCCGTGGGGCTATCGTGTCGCCCATGGAATACCGACGATTGGGCAAGAGCGGCCTCAAGGTCAGCGCCGTCTCCTTCGGGTCCTGGGTGACCTTTCACTTCCAGGCCGACAAGGCTGCGGCCAAGACCATGATGGCGCGCGCCTACGATGCAGGCGTCAACTTCTTCGACAACGCCGAGGTCTACGCGGCGGGAGAGTCGGAGCGCATCATGGGGCAGGCTTTGCAGGAGCTCGGTTGGCCGCGCGACTCTTATTGCGTGTCCTCCAAGGTCTTCTGGGGTGGGCAGCTCCCGACGCAGCGTGGCCTCTCGCGCAAGCACGTGCACGACGCTTGCCACGCAGCGCTCGCGCGTCTTCGCGTCGACTACTTGGACCTTTTCTTCTGTCACCGACCCGACCTCGATACGCCGATCGAGGAGACCGTGCGCGCGATGGGCGACCTCATCGCGCAGGGCAAGGTCCTCTACTGGGGGACCTCCGAGTGGAGCGCCGATCAACTCTCGGAGGCTGCCGGCGTCGCTCGCGCCCTCGGCGTGCCGGGGCCGACGATGGACCAGCCGCAATACAACATGTTCGTTCGTGACAAAGTCGAACGTGAGTTCTCGCGGCTCTACGAGACCATCGGTCTCGGCACGACCATCTGGTCGCCGCTCGCCTCGGGGATCCTGACCGGCAAGTACGCGAACGGCGTGCCCGCTGGTTCGCGCATGGCCCTGCCCGAATACGCCTTTCTGCGCGAGCGCCTCGAGAGTGAAGAAGGGCGCGCGCAAGTAACCAAGGCAGCAGCGCTGCAAGGTCTCGCGAGCGAAGTCGGCACGACGCTCCCCAAGCTCGCGATCGCTTGGTGTCTGAAGAACCCCAACGTCAGCACCGTCATCCTCGGTGCCTCCAAAGTCGCGCAGCTCGACGAGACGCTCGGGGCCATCGAAGTCACGCCCCTGCTCAGCGCCGACGTGATGGAGCGGATCGAAACGATTCTCGACAACAAGCCCGCGGCTCTGCCGCGATACTGAGCAAGTGGCTTGAATGACAAGCTGCTCCCCAACCTGGAGCTGTCCACATCACGGAAGCGTCAACCCCATTCTTGCATGCCCTCCACCCGGCTGGCGGACGCTGGAGTCATGCAAAATGGATGTCAACATGACGCTCAGCGCGCCAACGCCGGCGCGATGTACTTTTCGATGCGCTGAGCGAAGTCCACCAGGCTGCCGTGGCTTGGGATCCGAACCAGGATATCCTTGCATTTGGCTAGGATCGCGGCGGCGGCGTGAGGGTCGTCGCGGCTCTCGGCGTAGGCCTGCCAGAGCCGTGCCTTGATATAGGCTTCGTGATTCGGTCCGAGGCTTTGCAAGACCTGCTCGGCTGTTTGGCCGAGACCGCGAGCGGCTTCACGTGTCTTGTGCGCGATCACGAGCATGCGGTAGTAGTGGATGCGCCAGGTCGAGAGTTCGGCGCTCGCAGGTCCCAGAATCTGGCTGACTTCTGTCAGAGCGGCCTTCATCGCCGACACGGCGGCTTCCTGCTGGCCCTGACGGTGCTCAAGGCGGCTCATCTCCATGTGGTTGCGGAGCTCGACGATGCGTGGCAGGTGGCCAGGGTAAGCGATAGCGAACGCAGCGATCTCCGCGCGCGTGGCGAGCGCGAGGTCGAAGAGCTGGAGCTGTTGCTGACCGCGAGCGACGCTCTCGAGCAGCGAAGCCCATGTGTCGGCCGCCAAAGCGCTGCGGGCGCGCGGAACGACCGCTTCGAGTACGTGCATCGCGCGCCTTGGCGCCGAGGCGTCGAGCAGGGACTTCGCGAGCCGCACGCGCGCATCAGGAAACGCTGACGACGGTTCAACGGCGTCCGCGATGACCTGCAAAGCTCTGCCTCGCTTGTCGTCGGCGATCAACGCTTCGACAAGTTCTTCGATCGACTGCAGGACACGGTCGTCGTTCGGCGCATGGAGCCGCCGCCGAAGCGCGAGCGCTTGTCGCTGCGCGTCGATCGCGTCCTCGAGCTCACCCGCCGCGTGACGCGCAAATCCCAAGTCACGCAGACTATCGGCAAGATCGACCAACAAATCGCATCGCGTCCCGGCGTCGTTCGCGAGCGTTCGGCGCAGCGCGAGCGCTCGCTCCAACTGCGGCAAGGCTCGCCGTGGTGCACCGCGATGGACCAAGGCCATGCCCAATGCGGCCCGCGCCGACGCTTCGACCCATGTGTCCTCGATCGCCGTCTGATCGAGTTCGCGCTCTGCCAGGCCCAAGAAGTCGAGCATGCTCATCTGCGACGTGCCGCTCTCGGGTCTCGTCAGCGCGAGGATACGTGCGAGTGTGCGTGCGCCTTCGCGCGCACGTCCGAGTTCGACGCTCGTCGCCTTCTGGGCGCGATCCGCGCTTCTCCACGCGTCGACGACGAGGCCGACGGCAACGACCATGGTCAGGGCGATGAGCACGATCAAGCACGAGAGTTGACGTCGTCGCTGGGCGAACTTGCGGACAACGTACCAAGCGCTGCGTGCGCGCGCGTGCACGGGATGTCCCTCGAGAAAGCGTTGCAAGTCGTCGGCGAGCTCGCTGGCTGATGCGTAACGGTCTGCCGGCGAGCTCGCGAGGGCGCGCTCGAGCACGGAGTCGATGTCCAGGTCCAGGCTCGGATCGAGCGTTCGCGCGCGCGAACGAAGGCCGGCGAGAATACGCGGCACGACATCCAGAGGGCGTTCGCGGCTGCTCGAATAGGGACGTGTGCCAGTCAGGATCTCCATGAAGACGACGCCGAGGGCATGCACATCAGTTCGCGTATCGATATCGCCGCGCGCGGCGTCGAGCTGCTCTGGCGCGAGATAGGGCAGGGTGCCGGCCTTGTCTCGGTCATAGGTCCAATCACTCGGCCCGAAGTCGGCGGTCGCGAAGAGCCGCGCCATCCCGAAGTCGAGGATCTTCGCGCGGTCGCTGCGGTCGACGAGGATGTTGGCCGGTTTGAGGTCGAGGTGGATCACGCCGCGGCGGTGGCAGAACTCGACCGTGCGCGCGATGCTCGCGAGGACCTCGACGATTGGACGCACTGCGCCGCGTGTGCCGCGCAGTTCGCGTGCCCAGTCGTCGATGCGCCGTCCTTCGACGTATTCCATCGCGAGGAAGTAACTGCCGTCGACTTGACCCGCGCGATAGAGCGTCGTGACGCCCGGGTGTAGCAAGCGCGCGAGGGCTTCGGCTTCGCGTTGCCAGTAGCGTGGATCGAAGTCGATTGACGCGTCGCGCCGCCGCAGGACTTTGAGTGCGACGCGGCGACCGCTGCAGAGCTCGAGCGCATCGTAGACGCAGCCCATGCCGCCTTCGCCGATGCGGCGCTCGACGCGATAGTCGCCGAAGAGCGTGCCCGGCCGGACTTCGAGTGGGGCGCGCAGCGCCTCGACCACGCGGCGTTGCGAGGCGGCGAAGGGCGAAGGGTCGCCAGCATGAAAGGCACGCAGCGCGGCATCGAGTTCGTCGGCCGCAGCGGTTTCTGCACTGCGCGTAGCATCGCCGTGCAATGTCATCGCGGATCGTCCAAGGCGGTGCAACGAGCTTGCAGATCCGCGAGGCCGCGCTTGATCGTCATCGCCGCCGCTGGCCGACTGAGGCCGAGTTCGCGGCCGATCTCGGCAGAACCGAGCCCGTCGAAGAAAGCCAGTTCGAGCGCGACGCGACGACGCTGTGGCAAGAGCCGCATGCGCGCGACGACGAAGTCGTAAGCTTCCTTCTTCGCTGCGCGGCGGGATGGCGTCGTCACCTCGTCGTGCTCTTCGCTCCGCTTCGATCGGCGATCGGCCGATAGCCGGCGGAAGTAATCGGCCACCTTGTTCCGTGCGATCCGCGAGAGCCAAACGGCGATCGCCGCCTCTTCGACATGGTCGAGGCGGTCGAGGCCAGCCCAGGCTGCCAAGCAGCACTCTTGGCTCAAGTCATCGACGACATCCTCGGCGAGACCCCAGACGCGCAGGCGCATACGAAGCATCGAGTGCAGACGCAACGAGATGCAGTCGGCCAAGTGCTCACGCAAATGCTCACGCTCCGCGTCAGACGCCGCTGTGAGTAAGGCGCGCATGAGGGGTTCGAGCGGTTCGCGCTGTGCAAGGCTAATGTGCATGTGAAGGAGACACGCGGACAGTAGAGGGCCGCCCAAGCACGAGACGCCGGCAAGGTCCGACAGCGTGCTTCCGACCCGGCGGTTGCACGCGTGCGCGGTGGCTGAAATCAAGCCGTATGTTCCGAGCGGCTTCCTTGGCTGTCAACCGAGCGGTCGGGGCCGTAGCCGGTGACCTCGGGTGTAGTTCCCAGGCTTGCGCCCCACATCCGAAGAACGCGTGATTGCCTGTTACGCGCCTGGCTTTGTTACGACTGGGTGGTCAATGCGAGCATTTCGTGAACACTTGGCCATGCGTGTCCTCGGGACTTGGGCCGCGATTCTGTTCTGTATCCTCACCCTGTTGCCGCCGGCCTCCGGACAAGTCGAGTGGCGTCGCTCGGCAAGGCCGAACGCCGAGTTCGAGCCGCCGAT
>CALLZN010000344.1 GCA_937858895.1 uncultured bacterium
TCGGCGTGCCCGTCCTCTTCTATGTTTGCCCGCAGTATTGGGCCTGGGCTCCGTGGCGCATGCAGCGCTTCCGTCGCGCAGTTGACGGCGCGATCGCGATCTTGCCCTTCGAGCCCCCGCTCTTCGAACGGCACGGCGTGCCGACGGCCTTTGCTGGCAACCCGCTCATCGATCAGATTCCGCGCGGTGACAGGGTGGCGCGCGCGGAGCTCCTCGCCATCCTCCCGGGCTCGCGTCGCTCGGAGCTCAAGCGCCACCTCGAACCGCTCGTCGATGTCTGGCGGCGCTTCCAGGTCCGCCATCCGGAAGCGCGCGCCGTGCTCCCTCAGCCCGACGAACGTCGCGCGTCGCGCGTGCGCGCAGAGCTCGACGTGATCGCCGCCAAGTCTGCGCCGATCCGCGGGCTCGAAGTCGTGCAAAGCGGCGCTATCGAGGTCCTCCAGCGAGCACGCGCCGCCCTCGTCAAGTCGGGCACGAGCACTCTGCAGACCGCGTTGTGCCGCACGCCGCAGATCGTCTTCTACAAGAGCTCGGGGCGTAGCGAGGTCTTGCTCGCGCGCGGCTTTCTTTCGAGCGCCTTCATCGCCGCGCCCAACCTCGTGCTCGGCCGCGAGGCGGTCCCCGAACGGCACTTCGCCGCGGCGCGCGTCTGGGCCGAGATCGAAGCGAAGCTCGAGGAGATCTGGATGGACGGCCCGGCGCGCGAGGCCCAGCTGCAAGCTTGCGACGAAGTGCGCGCGCGCATCCAAGGCGACGGCGCCAGTCGCGAAGTCGCCCGCTGGCTCGTGAGTGACGCCGCTCTCGAGGATGCGCGAAACAAGCGCGCATGACCTGCCAGGTCCTTCACTGCTTCAGGACCGCTTCGAGGCCGGCGCGCAAACGCGCTGCGAAGCGCTCGTTGCCCGCCGCATTCAGGTGCAGGCCGTCGCCGACGTGGTAGTCGTCGCGCAGATAGCCGTGTGCGTCCGCGAGGTCCGCATGGGCATCGACGAAGCCTGTCCGCTCACGCAAGGTCGTGAGCGCCTGTAGCCCAGGGTTGACCGCAGCGATGCGCTCGTTCAGCTCCGGCACCGCCGACTTAGCGGCGACCGGCGGGATGGCGACGACGAGGATCGGCAGCGAGGCCCGCGACGAAGTGAGGACTGCGCTCATGTCCGCGAGCAAGTCCGCTTCGTCACGGCGCCGCAAATCATTGTGGCCGACGACGACGACCAAGGCCTTGGCGGTCTCGAGGCAGCGCAGCTTGGCAACGCGGGCGCGGACGCCGTCGGCGGTCTCGCTCCCGATGCCGAAGTTGAGGGCACCGTTCGCAATACGGGTCACCGCCAAGCCCTGGACGTGGCTGTCACCGACGCAGACGACCCTTCCGGGGGGCGCCGAGGCGTCGACGCGCTCGAGGAAGGCCCCGACCTCGCGCCGATACGCGTCCATGTCGAGGCCCGCCCCGGCCAGGCGCCCGAGCAGGTTCGGCCGCCAGAGCACGAGCCAGGCCATGACAAGGACGAAGGCGTGCAGGGCGACCAAATAGAGGACGAACACGGTCCGGGCTTGCATATGGGGAAGAGGTTACCTCCGAGCGGCGGCTTCTCCTTGAATCCATGGGTTGCTTCGCGATCGAGGCGCAGGGATCGGGTATCGTTCCGAGGCGTCAACTCGTCTGCCGCCTGAAGACGCTGCACCACGAACGAAGGCATGCTCCTGCCGCTGCAAGCTCGTCATGCTCAAGAACATCGGCTCGACGTGGATCCTGAATCTGATCCAGATTCTCGTCTTCCTCGCGCTGCTTCCCTATGTCGTCTACCGCCTCGGCAAGCCGATGTACGGCGTCTTCGAGGTCATCGTCGCGAGCACCGGCATCCTGCAACTGCTGGCGCTCGGCATCCCGATGGCGACCGTGCGACACGTCACGGCGGCCAAGGCCCGCGGGGATGACGCCGAAGCCGCCCGCGTCGTTCGCACGAGCGCGACGCTGTCCTTCGGCATGGGCTTGCTCTGCCTCGTCCTCGGCTTTTTCGTTTACTTCGCGACCAAGAAGCACTTGCTCGGCTCTGCCGAGTGGACGTTGACGCCTGCCGAACTCGAAGACGCGTCGCGCTCGCTCCTCATCATGCTGGCCTTCGTGGCGAGCAACTTCACGCTGCGCCTGCCCTATGCGCTCTTCGACGCGCACCATGACTTCGTGGTGCGCAACGCGATCTATGGCATCGGTCTGCTCGCGCGCGTCGTGCTCACGATCGTCCTGCTCGAAATGGACGCTTCGCTGACGATGATCGCGCTCGCGACCATGCTTGTGCCGGTCATCGAGTTCGCTGTGGCATCGACGGTCTCTCGTAAGCGGCACGCGCCCTTGCGCTTCGTCGTCGGGCGGCTCGACTGGCGACTCGCGCAGAAGCTGCTCGCCTTCGGTCTCTTCGCCTTCCTCATCAACATGGGGAGCCTGCTCGCCTTCCGCCTCGACGCGATCGTGATCGGCGCCATGCTCGACAACGTCGACGTCGCCGACTATGGCCTTGGCAACAAGGTCTTCGAGCAGTTCATCCAGTTCATCGTGACCATCGGCGCGGTCGCGATGCCGATGGCGACCCAGCTCGAAGCCGAGGGCAGGCGCGAGGGCGTGCGAGCGCTCTTCCTCAAGTGGTCGAAGATCGCGACGACCCTCGTCTTCTTGGTCGGCGGGTTCTTGATCCTCGTCGGTCCGCAGTTCTTGAGCCTGTGGTTCGGTTCGCAGTACGCGGAGCGGCAGGGAGAAGTGCTGCAGATCTTGACCTTCTCCTTCTTCTTCTTTCTGCCAGTGCACGGCGTCGCGATGCCCATCCTCACGGGTATCAACAAGCCGAAGATCCCGGGCATCGGCCTCCTGATCATGGGCGCCTTCAACGTCGCGATCAGCATCGTGCTTGCCAAGTCGTACGGCATCCACGGTGTCGCGATCGGGACGGCGTTGCCGAACATCGTCTTCGCGATTGCGCTGACCGTGTTGACTTGCCGCCAGCTCGGCGTGCGCGTGGGCGACTACGCGTCCTACGTCCTGCCACGCTGCATTCTCGGCTTGGTCCCGGGCCTCGCCTTCCTGGCCTTCATGCGCTTCATCGTTCTCGACCAAGTGGGCAGCGGCTTCCCGCTGCTCGCCTTCGTGCTCGTCTCGGGAACCGGCTATGTCGCTATCTTCGCGATCCTCCAGTACGTCTACGTCTACCGCGACGACCCGCACATGGATCTGCGTTCACTCGTGCAGCGCGCCTTGCCGAAGAGGACCTGAGGATCTCGCGGAGCGCTAAAGACGGGCAGCATGACGGCAACGTTGGTCACGATGGGCTTGACAGTCTTGGTCACTGTCATCGCTGCGCTCGTCACGGAGTATGCACTGCGCTTCCTCCTGCCTCGCTACGCCGAGAAGTTCCCCTGGGCACCCAACCTTCAAGTGGAGATGGAAGTGCTGCGCGAGGTCCTGCCGCAGCTCGAGGCGCGCGTGCGCTTCTACATCAACTCGGACGGTGAGCGCGGTGACCCGCCTATGCGCCGGGGTGAAGACTGCTACCGCGTCCTCGTGTCCGGCGACAGTTTTGCGGAGAGCTGGTTCGTCGATCAAGAGACCAACTGGTGCGCGGTTCTCCAGCGGCAGCTGAATGCACCTGCGAGCCTCGAGGCCTTGGGCAACGCCCGTGTTCACGTCGGCTCGATCGCGCGCTCACTGACGACGTGTCGCAAGCAACAGACACTGCTCCGTTCGGTGCTTCACCGTTACGAGCGCATCGACCTCCTCGTCCTCGTCCCAGGTCTCAGCGAGGCGGTTCTCTTGGTGCAGGAAGGCGCGCCGGCGGAGCTAAGAGCTAGAACCGCTGAAGACGGGGAGCCCAATTACGGACAGCACGGCAATGGACCCTTCGGATGGCGACCTGCACGGACAGCCACGTATCGCTGCATCAGCAACATGCGCAACCGCCTCTTCGTGACCAGGAGCCATCGCACGGGCTGTGGCATGTCGGTGAAGAAGCTGCGTGACAAGCGCGCCACTGCGCGCATCGACGATCACCAGCCGGACCCGAGCGCGATTCTCGAGCGTTACGCCGAGGACCTCGACGCGCTCGTGCGCTACGGATGTCGCATCGCGCGTCGCGTCTTCGTCGCGATCCCCGCCTATATCGGGGTTCCGGATACACCAGCGGACGAGGGCCAGTTCTGGAACTTTGGCTATGGCAATCCCCATGTCGGTGCGGTGGAGCGCTATATGTCCTCGCGCGTCGCAGCGAACATCCTTGCGGCATTCAATGCGACGACCGAACGCGTCGCCGCCGCAGCGGGCGTCGAGTTCTGCCGCCTCGAAGACCATGTCGACCGGAACTTCGAGGCCTTTTACGACCGCATCCATTTGACGGCGAAGGGCGGTGACCAAGTCGGTCGAGCCATCGCCGCCGCCGTGCTGGCAGGCTCACGTCACGAGCCGCGCGCGAACTGAGCAGCGCGATCGCCGCAGTGACGATGCGCCACTATGGCGCAGCCGCGGTCGTGCCCCATTTCCTTGCGGGCTCCGGCTCCGCTCGCTAGGAAAACGATCGCATGAAACGTACGTTTGATCCAGTCGCACCCCCCCCCACGCCGACGGCGAAGGAGCGCCTTCTCGACGCCGCCGAGCAGCTCTTCGCGGAAGTTGGCTTCGAGGGCGCTTCGATCCGTGCGATCACAACGGCCGCCGGGGTCAATCTCGCGGCAGCCAACTACCACTTCGGGTCGAAGCAGCGCCTCCTCGAGGCCGTCTTCGAGCGACGCACGCGGCCCGTCAACAAAGCGCGCATCGCGGCCCTCGACGCCATCGAGGCCTCGGCCGAAGACACAGCATCGGTGCCCGACTGTGCGGCGATCCTCGACGCCTTCGTGCGCCCACTGATCCAAGTCGGTCGCGACGCCGAGGCGAGCCACTTCCGCCGCCTCGCCGGCCGCCTGCTCAACGAGCCAGGCGAGCTCGTGCACAAGATCTTGCCGCAGTTTCACGAGGTGCGACGGCGCTTCTTCGAGGCATTTGCGCGCGCGCTGCCTGACCTCGACGCCACGACCCTGAGCCTCCGCATGCAGTTCTGCATCGGCGTCCTCTGCCACACGATGCTGAACCTCGAACGCTTGCCCACTCTCTGTTGCACGGAGCCCTCGAAAGACAGCGCACAAAGTGCAGGCGTCGAGAAGGGCAGCAATGTCGAAGTCCAGGACGAACACATGATCCGCCAACTGGTCGCCTTCCTCGCGCAGGGCATGCGCGCGCCGCTGGCTTTGCTGCTCGTGCTCGCCTGCGCGACTTCGTGCAAAGTCGAAGCGCCGCCGCGGGTGCCCTTGCGCATCGTCAACGAAATCACGCCAGCGCGCTGGCAGGCAGGCACGACCGACAAGAGTCTCGTCATCGACTCGAGGGAGCCGGGCATTGCTTGGTGGCAGGACTTCAGCGGCCCTGGCCTCAATCAGGCCGTCGACGAGGCCATCCGCCAGAACCGCGACCTCTTCGCGGCCGCCGCGCGCATCGACGCCGCAGCCATCGAGGCACGCCTTGCCGGCGCGGCCTTGCACCCGACCCTCGATGCGTCCCTCGACGCGCAACGACAGCGACAGAACTTCATCGGCCTGCCCATCCCAGGTGGCGGCGATGTGCTGAGCACGACCTTCACGAGTTTCGGTGCCGCCTTGAGCTCGACCTGGGAAGTCGATCTGTGGGGACGCATTCGTGCCGGCAAGCGCGCGGCGCTCGCGAGCTTCGAGGCGACTCGTGATGACGCCTTCGGGACGCGCCTCTCCCTCGTGGGACAAGTCTGCAAGGCCTGGTTCGCCGTGACCGAGAGCCAGCTGCAACTCGAGCTCGCCGAGCGCTCGGTCGCGAGCTTTCGGAACACGGTCGAGGTCGTGCGGGCGCGCTTCGACAGCGGCCAGCGTTCGGCGGTCGACCTGCGCTTCGCGGAGAACCAAGTCGCCACCGCTGAGGCCGCGCTCGAAGCGCGACAGGCGGCCCTCGAGAGCTTGCGTCGTCGCCTCGAGGTCCTCCTCGGCCGCTACCCACGCGGCACGATCGGGACGGACGGGATCCTGCCGACCGTCGTGCCGACAGTCCCAGCCGGTATGCCAGCGAGCGTCCTGTCGCGCCGTCCCGATCTTCGCTCGGCAGAACGACGCGTGACCGCGCTCCTCGCGCGCAGCGACGAGGCGCGCGCGGCGCTCTATCCGCGGATCAGCCTCGCGGCGTCGATGGGCACGCGCAGCGCGTCCTTCGAAGACCTCGTGGACAAGGACTTCTTCGTCTGGAACCTCGCGGCCAACCTCCTCGCGCCGCTCTACCGCGGAGGTGAACTCGAGGGCCGCGCCGACCTCGCCGAGGCCAGGCTGCGCGAAGCGCTGTCAGCGTTCTGGCAAGCGACCCTTGTCGCCTTCAACGAAGTCGAAGGCGGTCTCGCGAGCGAGGCAGCCCTCGACCGCCAGCTCGCGGCGCTCGAGCGGGCGAGCGATCGCGTCGACCGTGCGCTCGAGCTCGCTCGCGCGCGCTACGCGCGCGGCCTCGACGACTTCATCGTCGTGCTCGAAGCGCAGCGGTCCTCGTTCGACGCCGCGAGCCGCCTCCTCGATGCCAAGCGCGCGCGCCTCGAGCGGCGCATCGACTTGCACCTCGCCCTCGGCGGTGGCTTCTCCGTCGAGAGCCCGTTTCTCCCCGCGATCGCACAGAGCGAGCGTCAACGCAAGACAACGGAGACGAACCGATGACCCTCCTTCGCCAGACAATCGCTACCGCGGTCGTCGTCTGCATCGGCGCAGCGCTCGGCTACGCGATTTACTCGAATCGCCCGGTGCCACCCAAGAAGGTGACGCTCGCGAATGAACCGCTCGTGCGGGTCGAGACGGCCCACCCGGCGACGATCGAATTCGAGGTGCGTTCGCGCGGTGCGGTCCGGGCGCGTACCGAGAGCAGAATCATCAGCGAGGTCAGCGGGCGGGTTCTCGAAACAACGCCGGCTCTCGAGGTCGGCGCCTTCTTCGAAGAAGGGACCTTGCTCGCGCGCATCGACAGCGCCGACTACGAACTCGAAGTCGTGCGCGCCCGGGCCGAGGTCGCGAGCGCCGAGGCGGCCCTCGCGCGCCAAGAGGCCGACGCCGAAACCGCGCTCGCGGACTGGAAGCGCGAGCACGGCGATCGCCCCGCGCCGGCACTCGTCGCGCGGACACCCCAGCTCGAGGAAGCTCGCGCCCGCGTTGCCGCCGCTCGCGGCCTCGCTGCCCGCGCAGTGCGCGACGTCGCTCGCTGCGAACTCCGCGCCCCCTACCGCGGCCGCACGCGCAGCCGCGACATCGACCGCGGCGGCTTCGTCAACCGCGGCAGCTCGATCGGGACGATCTACGCGATCGACTTCGCGGAGCTGAGTTTGCCACTCGCGCCCGACGACCTCGCCTTCGTGGATTTGCCCCTCGGCTACCAAGCCGAAACGAACGCCGAGCCGCGGGTCGCGGTCGTCCTCAGCGCGACGATCGCGGGGCGAACGGAGACGTGGAACGCGACGATCGTGCGCACCGAGGGCGAGATCGACGCGCGCACGCGCATGATCCACGCCATCGCGCGCGTCGACGATCCCTATCGCCTGCACGCCCGCACGGATGTCACCAACGGGTCGTCGGCTGTCGAGGCGTCGTCGCCGCCGCTCGCCATCGGCCAGTTCGTCGAAGCCCGCATTCGCGGACGCACGAAGAAGAACGTCGTGCGCCTGCCGCGCAGCGCGCTGCGCGAGACCGACGAGGGCAATCGCGTGCTGGTCTTGGAAGACAACACGATCCGCACCCGCGCGATCGACATCGTGCGACGCGAACGCGACCACGTCCTGATCGAGGCGGGCACGGCCGAGACAGAGACAGGTCGCGTAGACCGACAAGCGCCACGACGTGGCGTCCTCGATGGCGAACGCGTCGTCATTTCGCCGCTCGAGGTCTGGTCCGAGGGCATGCGCGTTCGCTTGGCGGAAGCCCAAGGGGAGACACCGCGATGACGTCCGACTTCGACAAAGACGGCGCAGACGGTATCGACAAGGGCTGGATCGCTTGGTTCGCCCGCAACGGCGTCGCAGCGAACCTCCTGATGATCCTCATCCTCGTCGGAGGCCTCGTTTCGATCGGCACGGTCAAGAAAGAGGTCTTCCCGTCCATCGACCCCGCGATCGTCAACGTGACGGTCGTCTACCCCGGTGCTTCACCCGAGGAAGTCGAAGAGTCGATTTGCCGACGCATCGAAGAAGAAGTGCAAGGCCTGACCGGCGTCAAGAAGATCCGGTCTTCGGCCAACGAAGGCGCCGGCAACGTTTCGATCGAAGCCCTCGAAGGCACGAACCTCGATGCCCTGGTGAGCGACGTCAAGAACCGCGTCGACGCGATCCAGAACTTCCCCGTCGACGCCGAAGAAGCGACGGTCGCGAAACTCGCCTTGCGGCGACAAGTCATCAACGTGGCGATCCGTGGCGCTGCCGCCGCGATCTCGGAGCGGAGCCTCAAAGAGCTCGGTCAACGCACGCGAGACGAACTCGCGAGCTTGCCCGCGATCAGCCAAGTCGAGCTCGTCGGCACGCGGCCCTACGAGATCTCGATCGAAGTGAACGAAGCCGAGCTCGAGCGCCTACGAATGACGCTCGGCGAGGTCGCGAACGCCGTGCGACGTTCGTCGCTCGACTTGCCGGGCGGCTCGGTCAAGACCGAGGCTGGCGAGATCCTGCTGCGGACCGAAGGCCGCGCCTACACAGGCGATGAGTTCGGCGCGATCGTCGTGCGCAGCGAACCCGACGGCAGGCGCATCTTGCTGCGCGACGTCGCCACGGTGCGTGATGGCTTCGCCGACACGGACCAGGCCTCGCGCTTCGACGGCAAACGCGCGGTCGTGATCCAAGTCTTCCGCGTCGGCGACCAGAGCGCCCTCGATATCTCGGCGGCGGTCAAGGACTACGTCGCCGAAGCGCAGCAGCGCATGCCAAAGGGCGTGACGCTGGCGACCTGGCGTGACGACACGATGCTCTTGCAGAGTCGCATCGAGCTGCTCGTGCGGAACGCGATCGCCGGGCTCGCCCTCGTCTTCTTGGTCCTCGCGCTCTTCCTGCGCTTCAAGCTGGCCTTCTGGGTCAGCCTTGGCATTCCGATCTCGTTCGCGGGCGCGTTGAGCCTCATGCCCTTCCTCGACGTGTCGATCAACATGATCTCGCTCTTCGCCTTCATCGTCGTGCTGGGCATCGTCGTCGACGATGCGATCGTCACGGGCGAGAGCGTCTACAACGAGCTCGCGGGCGGCAGCGGCGGCCTCACAGCGTCGATCCGCGGGACCAAGCGCGTCGCGCTGCCCGTGACCTTTGGTGTGCTCACGACGATCGCGGCCTTCGCGCCCATGCTCGACGTCGAAGGCAACGCCGCCCCGATCTGGCGCCAGATCCCCCTCATCGTCATCCCCTGTCTCTTCTTCTCGCTCATCGAGTCCAAGTTCGTCCTGCCGGCTCACCTCGCGCACCAGCGGCCCTTGGACGACCACCGCGAGCGTGGCACTTGGGGTCGCCTCCTCTTGCCTGTCGAGCGGACCTGGCTCGCGCTGCAGCGCCCCTTCAACCAGGGCCTCGAGTGGTTCGCCGACAAGACCTATCGGCCGACGCTCGAAGCCTGCCTGCGCGCGCGCTACGTGACGCTGGCCCTCAGTCTCGTCGTCTTCGGCCTCACGATCGTGGCGGTCGGCTCCGGCTTCGTGCGCTTCACGTTCTTCCCGTCGGTCGAGGGCGACAACGTCGTCGTGTCCTTGACGATGCCGCTCGGCACGCCGGCCGAGCGCACGGCGACGGCGATCCGGCGCATCGAAGACGCAGCCCTCGAGCTGCAACGCGAACTCGATGCGGAGATAGCTGCAAGCGGACCACGCGAAGAAGAGCGCGAGAGCATCTTCGTCCACTTGCTGACTTCGATCGGCGACCAGCCCTACAAGCTCGAACAGAGCCAGAACATGGGGCAGACCGGGTCGAGCTTCCTTGCTGCCCACCGCGGTGAGGTCAACATCCAACTGCTGCCCTCCGAAGCGCGTGAGATCGGCGCCGACGAGATCGCCAAGCGCTTGCGCGCCAAGGTCGGCGCCGTGCCGGACGCGGTCGAACTCGAGTTCTCGACGGCGCTCGTCCAGGCAGCCAAGGACCTCGACCTCGAGCTGAGCCACCAGAACATTGACACCTTGCTCAGCGCCACGCGACGCCTCGAGGACAAGCTCGCGACCTACTCGGGCGTCGAGGACGTCGCCAACAGCTTCCGCGCCGGCAAGCGCGAGGTGAAATTGCAGGTCCGCCCCGACGCCGAACAGCTCGGCCTCAGCTCGACCGAGCTCGGGCGCCAAGTGCGGCAGGCGTTCTACGGCGAAGAAGCACAGCGCATCCAACGCGGGCGCCACGAGGTCAAGGTCATGGTGCGCTACCCCGAAGAGGCGCGCCGCACGCTCGAGTCGCTCGAGTCGATGCGCATCCGCACGCAGAGCGGGGACGCGGTGGCCTTCAGCGAGGTCGCAGAGGCGACTTATGGGCGCGGCTTTGCTTCGATCGAGCGCAGCGACCTCCGCCGCACGATGCACGTGACCGCCCAAGTCGACGAGAGCGTCGGCAACGCGAACGTCGTCCTCGAGGATCTCGGCCGCGAGTTCTTGCCGCGTCTGCGAGCCGACTTTCCTGGCCTCGAAGTGCGAGAGGAGGGTGACAAGCGCGAGCAGAAGCAGACGCTCGACAGTCTCGCGCGCGGCTTCTTGATCGCCCTCGTGGTCATCTATGCGTTGATGGCCATCCCCTTCAAGAGCTACCTCCAGCCGCTGATCGTCATGACCGCGATCCCCTTCGGGATCATCGGCGCCGTCGGTGGACACTATATGCTTGGCATGGACCTCAGCATCATGTCGATGCTCGGCATCGTCGCCTTGAGCGGCATCGTCGTCAACGATAGCCTCGTGCTCGTCGACTTCGTCAACCGCGAGCGCGCGAGCGGCGTCCCGCTCATCCAAGCTGTGCGCGATGCGGGCGCGCGGCGCTTCCGACCCATTCTCTTGACGAGCTTGACGACGGTGGCTGGCGTCACCCCGCTCATGCTGGAGCAGAGCATACAGGCGAAGTTCTTGATCCCGATGGCCGTGAGCCTTGCCTTCGGAGTCATGTTCGCGACCGTGATCACGCTGGTGTTCATCCCGGCGTGCTACGTGGTGCTGGAGGACCTGCGGCGCCTCGCGCGCTGGGCATGGGGCGCCTGACGGCGTGAGCTTGGTGCCCTGAGCAGCAGTACGCACGCAATCGCCTGGCCGCGAAGTACGATCGTTGCGCAGCGTGGACCACAGGCCCACGCTGCTGCACGACTTCGGTCGATCACCTAAAGCAGCGCAGTCGACAGCTGTCGAGGCTCACTTTCCGATCTGTTCGAACACGCCGTTGGTGTGGTCCACACCATTCGCAGCCGGCGTGCCGAGAATCCAACCCTGCAGTGCAACGTTTGCACCGATCAACGCCGGATCACTCGGAATCAACATCGCGCCGCTATAGGTTGGCAAGGTCGTCGCCCACGCGTAGGCAGTGAAGAAGGGCAGCGCGAAGTCCGTGTAGAGCGCGCAGCCACCGGACGTGACAACCGGCGTGAGATCAGGCACACCGACGACGAGAACTCCAACTGCACCGACGTGGAGGTTCTCGTAGCTGTGGAGCTGCAAACCTGGCACCGGGTCCGTCACGCAGAGCGTCGGAGTCTTGGCCGCTGACGAGCAACCAGGGCCCGCATCCCACGAAGTCGCGAACTGCGCCGCTCCGAGATCGATGAGATACAGCTCATTGCCAGTCGTCAGTCCGCCATTGGCCTGGAAGTAGATCTTGCTACCCGCCTGGTGCATCTTGAGGCGGTAACCGCTCGAGATCGCGCTTGCGAGGCTGCTGCCAGAGCCGGCGAAGATGTCCGGCAACTGCATCGTGCCCGCCGGCGTGCTATCGGTGATCCACATCTCATCCCCGTTGCCGCTACCGCTGTCCGCCGAGAAGAGCGTGTACCGACTACCGATCGACGCGAAGTATCCCGGACCACTCGAAACGGATCCTGGTTGCAGGTCGATGACGAGCTTGGTCCCCGCAGAGGTCCCGTCCGTTTCCCAGACTTCGCCACCCGTCGTGCCGTTGTTGGCATTGAAGTAGAGCTTGTCCTTGTTGCCGTGGAAGCCGAAGGGGCTCGAGCTCGCGGAGCCCGGGTTGATGTCCTTCAGCATGATCGTGCCGGCGGCCGTGCCGTCGGTGACCCAGACCTCAGTCCCGTTGACGCCATCGGTCGCGGAGAAGTAGACCTTGCCCTTCCACGACGTGCAGTAGGTCGGAGACGAAGAGGCGGTCGTCGTCGTGACGTTGATGTCCTTGAGGAGGACCGTGCCGGCAGCCGTGAAGTCCGTGACCCAGAGCTCCGACCCATTGATACCGTCGCTCGCGCGGAAGACCACGCGGCCATCTCCTAGCTCAGCGAAGTAGATCGGTGACGACGAACTCGAACCCGAATAGATGTCCTTGATCATCATCGTGCCAGCGGCCGTGCCGTCGGTCACCCAGGGCTCCCAACCGTTCGAAACGTCGCTGCAGTAAAAGATGATGCGCTTGCCGACCTTGCGCAGGTAGCGAGGCGTGCTGCTCGTCGACCCGGCGACGATGTCGACGAAAACCTTGGTGCCAGCCGCCGTGCCGTCGCTCTCCCAGACTTCCGCTCCGGTCGTCGGGTTGCTCGCATAGAAGTAGAGCTTGCCGTTCAACTCTTCGAGGTATTGCGGCGAGCTACTCGCCGAACCCGGGTTGATGTCAGCGACCATCATCGTGCCAGCGTTGGTGCCGTCCGTGACCCACAGCTCGTTGCCATTGACACCGTCGTTGGCCGCGAAGTAGGTCTTTCCGCCCATCTCGCAGAAGTAATTGGGCGCGGACGAGCCGACGACCTTGTAAATGTCGTTGAGAACGGCTGTCCCCGCGACCGTGCCATCGGTCTTCCACAACTCTGTGCCAACCGAGCTACCGTCGCTGGCGCTGAAGATGACGCCACCAGCGACCGCGGTCATGTAAAGCGGCGAGCCATTCGACGTGCCCGGCCAGATGTCGAGCAGGAGGGAAGTGCCCGCGGGCGTGCCATCGCTGACCCAGATTTCACCTGTCGTCCCGATCGTGCTGTTGCCAGCACGGAAGTAGCACTTGCCGTTGTAGGCGCAGAAGTAGACGGGATTGCTGCTGCCGGAGGGATTGAGGTCACCGAGCGCCACAGTGCCAGCGGCCGTGCCGTCCGAGAACCACGGCTCGGCGCCAGCGGCGGTGGTTGCGCGGAAAAAGATGCCGGTGCCAGCCGAGTTCGCCTCCATATACAAGGGACTGCTCGAGGAGGTGCCGGCGTAGATGTCGACGACCATCGACGTGCCCGCAGGCGTCCCGTCGGTCACCCACAACTCAGTGCCATTCGTTCCGTTGTTGGCCTGGAAGAAGAGTTTGCCGCCAGCGACCGCGCCGTAGAAGAGACTCGACACGCCGCTCGAGGTGCCCGCGTTGATGTCGGTGACCATGACGGTGCCAGCAGCGGTTCCATCGGTCTTCCACAGCTCAGATCCAGCCACACCGTCGTTCGCGATGAAGTAGATCGAGCCGCCGAAGTGACGGAAGTTACCACACGATGAGCCCGATGTGCCCGAGCGGATGTCCTTCAGCAGGACCGTGCCAGCCACCGTCCCGTCCGTGATCCACAGCTCAGCACCGGCGACGCCGTCGTTGGCTTGGAAGACTGCGAAGGTCTCACTGATGTTTGACAGCATGTACTGCGGCGTGCTGCTCGCCGTCGTGCCGTTGAAGTCCTTGAGCAGAACCGTGCCGGTCGCCGTGCCGTCGCTGACCCACAGCTCCACGCCATTCGTACCGTCGTTGGCGGAGAAGACGCACTTGCCGTTGACGGCACAAAGGTAATTCGGCGACGATGAACTCGTGCCCGCACGAATGTCCTTGACGAGCATGGTTCCGGCAGCCGTGCCGTCGGAAACCCAAAGCTCAGAGCCCTCAGTCGCCGTGGACGCACGGAAGAACAGCTTCGTGCCCACTTGCGTGAGCATGGCTGGACTCGCCGAACTGGCACCGGTGTAGATATCCTTCACGAGCTCGAGGCTCGTTGCCGTACCCTGGGTGCGATACAGTTCGCGTCCGACAACGTTGTCGAAGGCCGAAAAGTAGGTCCAGCCACCGATGGTTACGAACTCGTCGAACCACGTGTTGCCGGGGCCAGTCGTGCCGAGGACAACGCTGGGCGACGACGACGCCGTCGACCCAACGGTGTTGATGTCCTTCACGAGGACAGGTGTCTGTGCGCTTGCAGGCGTAAGCGCAGCGAAGAATGCGAGAGCGACGGGCGCTCCTCGCAACAGGAACTTGGTCATGGATACTCCAGAAACGGGCCGTAGAGAGGTGAGCGGCGATTCAGGCATGGGGCCCACGATGGATCCAGCTCGCGCCGCGACCCTCACAATCGTAGGGAGGACAGCCAAAATGCGAAGGCCCGGCCAACGCGCCAGCAAAGATTCTGCAACCGGGCCGGCGTCCACACTCCCGACGGCTTCCTGAGGGATTGCTGTGGAAACCACGACGCCAGCGCAATCTCGCATCCTTCAGGTTTCCGACCTCCACCTGACCGCGGCAGGGGGGCGCCGGGCATGGGGCACCGACGTCTGGAAGAACTTCGAACGCGCACTCGAGATCGCGAGGAGCCTCGAGCCCTTCGACGCCCTCGTTCTGACGGGCGACCTCGCGAACATGGGGCAGCGTCGGGCCTACGAAATGTTGCGCCAATCCTTGGGGGACGACCTCCGTCGTTGTTTCGTCCTGCCCGGCAACCATGACAATCGACGCAGGCTGCGCACGGTGTTCGCCGACCGCTGCACAATGGACAGCAAGACTGTGAACTTCGTCATCGACGTTGGCCAGCACCGCCTCATCGGCTTGGACTCGCTGCGACGCTTTCGCGTTCACGGCCTGCTCGGCAAGCCTCAAATCGACTGGCTCAGCCAACAGCTGGCCGCGACCTCGCGCCCGGTATTGCTCTTTTTGCACCACCCACCAACCAAGGTCGGCACGTGGTGGCTCGACCGCGACGCCTTGCGTGACGCCGTCGAACTCGCGTCGTGCATCGATGGGACTTCGGTCCGCGGGCTTTTCTTTGGCCACGTCCACCAAGGCTGGAGCGGCATGTTCGCCGGCGTCGAGACCCACTCCGCCCCGTCTGCTGCCTATCAGTTTCGTCCGGCTTCGCTGCGCCCGGGAGCCGTCGCGCGGCGTGAACCGGCGCTGCGGGTCATCGACCTCATCGGCGACAAAGTCGCGACGCACGTCGTGACCGCCGACGACTGAGCCGACGACGGAATGAACCAAGAAGCAGTCAGACTCGGTGGCGGCGTACGAGGGGACCGAGACGTTGGTGCATGCGCTTCAAGAAGGGGCGCGCATGCTTGACATAGACACTGCGGTACGCGGTGCCGCGCATCGTGAGCGGTAAGACGTACTGCGAAACACGAGCCTCCTCGTCGGCAATCCGCGCCTTGAAGGCCGTCGATGGCGTCATGAAGTCGTGGGCCGCGAGCCCTTGCTCGAAGCTCGCGCGCAGACTCGTCTCGAGCTGGACGCGACCCGCTCCGCAGCGCTCGAGGTCATAGTCGAAGCCGCCAAGATACTCATAGCGGCGACGACCGAAGCGGTAAGAGATACCAATCGCGATGACGCGCTCGTCGATGCGCACGGTCGAAGTCGCCGGCGAGGCCTCTCCACTCGCGACCAAGGCAGGGCCAACGCTAGCGAGGAAGGCCTCGCCGCGCGCGCTCGCGATCGTCTTGCCGGAGAGGCCATTCTCAGCCAGCCAACGTCGCTTGTATTCGAGCGCGAGGCGTGGTGCCTCGGCGCCGCTGATAGCCGCATCGTTGGCGGCAACAGTCACGCGGCCCTCGTCTTCGAGCATGCGCCACGAACGCCGCTGCTCGCTGCGGAAGCGTTTGCTGCGCTTTGCCCAATGCGCATCGAAGGACAGCCCGCGCTCGCAGTCGACGAAGGGTGAGGTCGTCGCTGCAACGGCCGGCGAACGCGCGGCAAGCAGCCGATCGAGCTGCGAGCGCTCATGCACGCCGCGCAAGCGCAGAGCATCCG
This sequence comes from uncultured bacterium, assembly GCA_937858895.1. GTDB lineage: Bacteria > Planctomycetota > UBA1135 > UBA1135 > JACKHW01. The sequence continues at coordinate 16,179 of CALLZN010000344.1, forward strand.
CGCTACGCGTCTTGGCCAAGTAATCGAAGACCGAAGCGAGCGCGACGTCATTGACGTCCGCTCGCACGAGGGCATCGTCGAAGCAGGAGAGCAAACCACCCGCCACTTCGAGCAAGCGCACAGGGCCGACGCGGCGCCGCGCGAGCGGCCAAACAACGACGAGCTCACCGCCTCGATGGCCGACCACCACGTGCAAGCGCCACCGTCCCTCGCCTGCAAAGTGCTGCCACCACTCGGAGACCCACGTGTAGGTCTGGAAGAGCTGCAAGTCGTGGGCGTGCTCACTCGCGAGACGTAGCCACGGCTCGCGTAGCGACGCGAGACTCGCTTCGTCGTTGACGACGGACCAGGTAATGGTCAAGCGCGTCCCGCTCCAGATGACACAACGGACTGCGAACGCGCGTCATCGACATAGCCGAGCGCGGCATCGGGGTCGACCCGAAACGTCATCGGCCATTCGAAGGCCGTCGCGCGCCGACGCGTGAGCTTGGTGAACACGTGTTCGATCGTCCCGATGCCGGCTTTGAACCCAGCGGCGAGCCCCGAGCGTTCGAGAGTCGGACGACGACCGAGGGCTCGTCGCAGGACGCGATTCCCGCGGACGACGCGCAAACTCTTGCGCGTCGCCTTGGTCACGTGCTCGGTCGAGAGAGACACGTTGAGCCCCTCGAGATTCTGTACACGATGCGGCGCGTTGAGCGGCCAAGACACAACCTGACCTGGCTCGAGGTCGACACACACGGCGCCAGCATCGAGCGACTCGTCGTAGGGCAGACCTTCCGGTTTGTGACCCGTGCAAATGTCTTCGAGGATGGCGGCTGGGCAGTAGCGCTCCTCGTGGGCCGGGTAGATCCACACGCGCTTGCGGCCGCGGATGTGCCACAAGAAGTTCGGCACGGCATCGGCGTGGTACTCGACGAAGGCCGTCGGCGACGACACGAGCAAGGTCGAGGCCTTCCATGATGGGAGCGCTTCGCCGGTGCCCGCTGCGACCTCGTCATAGAGCCGCTCGACCAAGGCTGCGATGACGCGGTGTTCACGATGGACGTGCTTGATGTTGACCCAAAGGTGGCCGTGCGCGATCGCGCGCAAGATCTCGCTGCCAGACAAGTCACCAGGGTCGCCTCGCCGCCAGACAGCGTCTTCGAGCCGCGACCCCATGGTCATGATCTCGATCGACGCTCGTGGATAGGAGTCGAAGAGGTCGACGAGTCCGGCGTCAGCGAAGCACGGCTCCTTGTCGAGTTCATGTGCGAAGCTCGTGACGACGTGCGGCGTGAAGCTGAGCTCGGACGGGATCGTAGATGCGATGAGCGGACTCATGGAAGCGGAGGGCGATGCCTCTTCGTAGCTTACTCGGCGCTGCGATGCACAGTCCAAGAGTCATGCGCAATGCGGTCACACGCAAGTCGCGCCGCTAGACACAAGCCGATCCCTCACGGTAGCCAAAGCGCCGCAGCGCACTCAGGTGGCGGTAGGCGTACTTGAGCAGCGGCCGCGTCGTCCGCACGTAGAGGTCGCGGTAGAGCGATCCTGTCGCCGAGAGCGCGACGACATACTGCGCGACGACCGGCGCTGCGTCGGCGATGCGCTCTTTGAACGCCGTACCAGGCGTCAAGAAGTCCATGCAAGCGACGTCTTCGTCGAAGCTCTTGCGCAGGCTCTCGACGACTTGCACACGGCCGACACCGATGCTTTCGTAGCGGTCGTCGAAGGCGCCGAAGTACTCGTAACGCCGCCCGGCGTAGTGGAAAGCGATGCCGACGGCGACAATCGTGTCATCGAGACGCAGGGTCGAGATCTCGCAGCGGCGCTCGCCGCCCACCTGGCGCAGCGTGGCGCAGAGCTCCGCGACGAAGCGCCGCCCTTCGGGCAGCATGATCGTCTTACCCGACAGGCCACGCTTGGCGAGCCAACGCTCCTTGAAGGACATCGCGAGGCCTACGACTTCGTCGATCGGCAGCGAACGGTCGTCTTGCGTGAAGCGCAGGCTGCCAACCTCTTCGAGGCGGCGCAGCGACTTCTTGTGATCTTGACGGAAGCGCTTGCTGCGCGACGCGAAGTAGCGCTCGAAGCTGCCGTAGCGCGTGGCGTCGATGCACGGCGACGTCGTCGACTCGATGCACGTGCCGACATCACAGAGCACGAGCGCGAGCGACGAATCCTCGTGCACACCGCGCAGGTGGATGGCGTCGGCGAGCGCCGAGCCGCGCAAAAGGGCAAAGACCCCGTGCATCGCCGACGTGACATGGTCCTCGTCGACGACGACATCGTCGAAGCACGTCAAGAGACCGCCGGCCGACTCGAGAACACGCACGAAGCCGCGACGACGCAGCTTGAGCGGCCAAACAAAAACGAGTTGACCGAGCGAGTCGCGACCGAGGATGACGCGAAGCTCGACTTCTCGCCGGGCCTCGAAGCAGCACCACCACGTCATGACGAAGTCGGGATGCTGAAAGAAGTGCAGCGGCCCGCCATGGCGGCACAGCAGCTCTTCCCAGTCCTTCCGCACACGTTCGAGTCCGGCGAGGTCCTCGACGACTTCCCAATCCATGGCATGCCCCTCTGGCGCTGTCGCTCACGATCACAACATCAGGCCAGCGAAGCTTAACCTTTCGTGAAGCTACGTGCGTGGGCGTTTCCTGCCGGCGCCTAGCCGCCACGTCGACTACAGCCAGCCCAAGCGGATCGTGAACGCGTAGGTCGCGACCGAGGCAACGATGAGCAGGGCGATGTAGGTGAGCGCCAAGGGGACGGACCACTTCGTCCGACCGCGCGCGAGGACGCGGTAGAGGCCGACTACCACCAAGCCACCGGCGATGAGGCCGGCGAGCCCTAAGCCCGTTGTCAGCGCCGCATCTGCGGATGCGCTCGATCGAAAACGCAGGCGCGGTCCGAGCATGTCCGTGTTGCCGCCGAAGACGAGGAAGGCGCCAAAGACCTGCATGAGGACGGCGACCACCAGGCAGGTGGCATGAACGACGACTTCGCGTCCGGTGTCGGAGACTCGCTGCAGCCAACCCATGGCTACCTCACGTTCGTCAAGAGGGACCAAAAGGTCGGACCCACGAGGGCATCGCCACCGGTCCCCTCGCCACGCCGCAAGATCGGATGCTCTTCGGCGACGAGCTGCGAAATCGCCAAGGCGTCTTCGAGGACGGCCCCGGCGAGCCAGCGCCGCAAGAAGAGCACGGAACTCGCCGCGCTGTCAGCGAAGCGGGTCCCGCGGTATGGATCGATGCAGCCGACAACAGACGTGGCACCCGCACTTTTCCAGGCCGCCGCCTCCTCCATCGTCACCACCCCGGCCGCGTAGACGAAGCGCAGCCGCCGGAGCTCGTCGCGACAGGAATCGAGGAGCTGACACGGATCAAGGCGCGAGCGCCCATCGAGGACGTAGATATCGACCGCCCGGTAGGTGTCGATCGCGGAAGCGAGCGCCTTCTTGAACTCCGCAACTCGCTTCGTTGCGCCGCGCACGCCAATGGGCCCCGGGATGCGATAGACCCGCCGATACGCGCGGTCGAAGCGCGCGTCGAGCGCAAGGCGACAGGCAAGCTGCTGTCCGTCCTCAGCCGCGAAGACGACGACCGCGGCGACATTCCCCGTGTCGCGCGAGAGGCGAGGGACTGGACGATCGAGCAGGAGCATGGCGGCGACCATGCAGGCCATTGTCAGGAGGAAGGTCGCGGCCGCCGCCACGATGCGTCTGCGCTTGCTTGGGACCATGGTCGCTGACCGGATCGCGGAGAGTCGGAGACAAAAGCGACGTTACGAGCCGCTTCGCAAAGATTCAGAATGGACGGCTACGCGCTACCTGCCGATGCGACGGAAACACCCAGCGACCTCCTCGACGCGCCCCTCCTCGACGAGCTTCAGGAGGCCGGCCAAGAGCGAGCGCTGCGCGTAGGGATACAATGCGCTGTCGATGTCGCGGTAGACCACCTTGACGAGCTCCTCGACGCTCCGCGAAGCGGAGTCCTTGGCCGATTCGGCCGGCAGTCCGAGCGCAGCGAGGAGTTGCTCTTCGCGGTCGACACGGTGCGCGAGGTAGTCGCGCAAGACCTCGCGGGCCTTGCGCGTCGCTGGACCGTGGGCCGGATATAGGACCTCGAGGTCGAGGGCGAGCATGCGGCGCACGCTCCCGAGGTAAGTCGCGAGATGCCCCTCGGGAGGATCGATGATGATGGTCGAGATCGTCGAGACGAGGTCGCCAACGATGGCCGCGCGGTAGCGCGACTCGACGAAGGCCAGGTGACCGCGATCATGGCCTGGACTGTGATAGGCGGTGAGCGTCCAGTTCTCGGCGCCATCGGGAGCGTGGCCGAGCTCGATGCGGTCGCCATCACGGAGCTCGCGGCGCTCGTAGCTGCCCGGCGGCAAGCGCTCGAGGGTCAAGCCATGGGCAAAGACGGGCACACCGTAGCGCTCGGCCGTCGGGACGACCGCCGCGACGTGGTCGCCATGGTGGTGCGTGACCAGAACGCCGCTGAGCTCGCGGCCCTCGCTGACCAACTCGTCGAGCTTCGCGAAGAGGCGGGCCTGCTCGTCTTCGTAAGGACTCGCGGGGTCGATCACGAAGAGCCGCCGCTGTCCGACCACATAGCAGTTGGTCGTCGTCGCTGGCGGCAACGTCTCGGTGCGCAGCGGAAAGACGAGGACGCCCGGCGAGAAGGTCGCGGGGTGAAGCTTGCCGGCTTCGAGGAGGGCCGTCTCGGCCCGCATCGCCGCGTAAAAGCCCGCCGGCCCGTGCCGCGCGAGCAAGTCGAGCACGAGGAGCACGGGCGGCGCGATGCGCAGCTCGTCTTCGAGCCAGAGGCGCAACGCTTCGGCTGGCGCCACGAAGCGACCATCGACGAGTTCGCCGTCCCGCACCGACGGCCACTCGTTGGCCGGCAGGTCGAAGTGGTAGAAGCGATTGGCATAGCGCAGCGCGCCGAAGGGCGGCGTCGTGATCACACCAAGGTCCTCGAGCCGCTCCATGGCCTGCGGCACCTCGCGCAGCGCCGCCACGAAGCGGCGCGCTGTGCCGTCGCGGCGCAGGGCCTCGTCGCGCGCGACGTCACGCCCTTCGTCGCCGAGCTTGACCGCTACCTCCGGCGTCGTGACGCCGGTCTCCTCGAAGAGCTCGCGCAACGCGCAGGCCCGCGCCGGGTCCTCGAAGCCCTGGTCTTCGTCACCCTCGACTCCGCCAGGCAAGGCCCAGTAGCCGCCGAGGAAGCGCAGCGCCGGCGCACGTTGCACGAGGAAGACCTCGATGGCCGAGCTACCGAACCTCGTCAGGACGACGCTCGCCGATGACCGTACTCCTTCTGCGCTCGCTGCCATCGCTTCACCCCCACAGCCACTGCATCAGGATCCGCTCACTCTCGGCGAGCATAGCACGACTCGCGAACTCGCCGATCTGATGCGCCTGCGATGTCGAACCCGGCCCAAAGTTGATCGCGTCGAGGCCGAAGTGCGAAAGGCGCCCCACGTCGGTCCAGGCTTGCTTGGCGACGACCTCCTGCTGCGGCGCGAGCTTTCGGAGCTCTTGCAAGAGCTCATTGTCACCGCAGACCCGGCCTGCTGGGCAGACGTCGACGACTTCGATGTCGACATGGTCGACGAAGGCCTCTTCCCCCACCGCGGCGCGCACGAAGTCGTGGACCCAGGCCACCGCGTCGTCGCTGCTGCGGTCCGGCGCGAAGCGGAAGTTGAGGTTCACGACGCAAGCACCAGGCACGACGTTACGCGCGCCCTCGAACTCGATCATCGTCGCCGAGCAAACCTCACGGAAGACGAGGCCAAAGTACTCGCAGTCCCGCGGTTCGAGCGCTCCGAGCGCCGTCAGCAGCGGCGCCGCGCGATGAATCGCGTTGGCCCCCTGCCACGGCCGCGCGCTGTGGGCGCGCTGGCCACGGAAGCGCACGCGCGCGTGCATCGTGCCGAGGCAACCGAGCTCGAAGCGGTTGTCGGTCGGCTCCATCGCGATCGCGAGGTCGGTCTCGGCGAAGCAACCCGGCGCCGCGGACAAGATCTCGGGCATGCCCGACTCGGCGTAGGAGCCCTCTTCGCGCGCATAGAGAACGATGGCGAGGTCGTGGCGCGCTTCTTCGACGACGGCGCGCTCGCAGAGGCGCAGCAGCACGGCGTCGGCGCACTTCATGTCGGAAGCGCCGAGACCATGGATCAGGTCCGTCGAGAGGCGCGGCGCGTTCACGTCGCCGTGGGCGCGCGGCACGGTGTCGAGGTGGCCCAAGAGGAGAACGCGCTTCTTGCCGGGGCGAAACTCGCGCGGCTGGACGGCGAGGTTGTCGCCCGCGCGCACGAGCCCGTAGACGCGACGCTCGCGCAACCATGCCTCGCAGTGGTCGGCGATGGCGCGCTCTTCGCCGATCACGCTCTCGATGGCCAAGAGCTCGAGGGCCAGTTCTTCGGTCGGCGTCACAGGGCGAAGGTCCTCAGGGTCTCGTTGAGCGAGGTCTTCTCGTCGGTCGACGCACTGCGCTCGCCGATGATGAGGGCCGCGGACAAGTCGAAGTCGCCGGCCGGGAAGCGCTTCTTTCGCGTGCCCGGAATCACGACCGCACGCGCTGGCACCCTACCCTTGGTCACGACCGCCTCGTCGCCTCGGACGTCGATGATCGGCGTCGACTTGGTGAGCACGACGTTGGCTCCGAGCACAGCACCTTCGCCAACCTCGACGCCCTCGACGACGATGCAGCGCGACCCGATGAAGGCATGGTCTTCGATGATGACCGGCCGCGCGCCGGGCGGCTCGAGGACGCCGCCGATGCCGACGCCACCCGAGAGGTGCACGCCTTTGCCGATCTGCGCGCACGAACCGACGGTGGCCCAGGTGTCGACCATGGTCCCGGCGCCCACGTAGGCGCCGATGTTGACGAAGCCCGGCATGACGACGACGCCGCGCTCACAATAACTACCGTAGCGCACGACCCCGCCCGGCACGACGCGCAGCCCCGCCTCCGCGAGCCCGCGCTTGAGCGGAACCTTGTCATGAAAGGGCAGCGAGCCCTGCGGCCCCTCGTAGCCCGCGCCCTCGACCATCGGCGCGACCGCGAAGTAGAGCACGACCGCTTGCTGGATCCAGGCATGGACTGTCCACGCGCTCGCGCCGGGACTCGCAGGAGCCTCGTCTTTGGTCGCGACACGCAAGCGCCCGCGGTCGAGGTCTTCGACGACGGAGAGAACAGCCGCGCGGTGGGCGTCGTCCGTCAAGAGTCCCCGGTCCGCGAAGGCCGCTTCAATAGAAGCGCGGCGCGCGTCACTCATGCTTCGCTCGCCTTCTTCGACGCCAGCAGAGTCAAGACCAAGCCCAAGACGATCGACCCGCCGCGGATGCCCCAAGCCACGTTTTCCCCCCACTGGTGGATCCACGAGAAGACCCGCAGCTCACGACCGAGGAAGTGAAAGATAATCGAAGCGATGCCGAAGAGAACGAGCAGCGTGCCGAGGGATTTCATGCCGGGCATCCTCCACGATCACGGCGCGTGGGGAAAGCGCAGATCAACGCGGCCACATCTCGAGCGCTTCCTCGCAGTCGGCGAGGCTCGGCACGAGCGCCAGGCGGAACCAGCCTTCGTTGCCCGCCCCGAAGAAGTCGCCAGGCGAGGCGACGATGCCGTGGTCCAGCAGCAACGAACAATAGTCCTTGGCCGAGCTGGCGCCCGGCACGCGACACCAGAGATAAAACGTCGACGTCGCTTCGAAGACTTCGATGCCGCGCGCCGCAAGACCAGCGACCATGACGTCGCGCTTCTTCGCGAAGATGGCGCGTCGCTCCACGACGTGCTCCTCGTCGGACCACGCCACCGCGCTCGCGTGTTGCTCCCAGATCGGCATCGCGAGACCGAAGGACGCGCGGCAAGCCTTGTAGAAGGCGATGAGCTCACGGTCGCCAGCGACGATGGCCGAGCGGTAACCGGTCATACCGCTGCGCTTGCTGAGGGAATGAAAGACCAGGCAACCCTCGCGCCCGAACTCGAGCAGGCTCCGCGGTCGCTTGCCAAACCACAGCTCGGTGTAGCACTCGTCCGAGCAGAGCACGAAGCCGTGGCGGCGCTGCGCTTCCACCCACGCCACCCAGAGCTCGTCCGGCAAGTCCTGCCCGGTCGGGTTGTGCGGATAGTTGATCCAAACGATGCGCGTGCGATCGAGGACCTCGGGCGGCACGCGGGCGGGGTCCATGAGGTAGCGGTTTTCGCCATCGAGGGCGTAGCGCCAGGTCTCGGCACCGCTGTAGTAAGAACCGATCTCCATGACCGGATAGCCGGGCTCGGGATACACGACGGTCGAGCGCGGCTCGCTCGGGTCGATGAGCACGAGCGGAAGGTGGAACATCGCCTCCTTGCTGCCGCGTGCCGGCAGGACCTCGGTCGTCGCATCCAGGGTCACGCCGAAGCGCCGGCCATACCAAGCCGCGAAGGCCTCGCGCAGCGGCGGCTCGCCCTGGACACTCGGGTATTGCGAGACCTCGGGCACGGCGCCTTGGAGCGCGCTGCGGATCTTGGCGTCGGTCGGCTCCTTCGGGTCGCCGGTGCCGAAGTCGAAGACCTTGCGACCCTGGTCCTCGAGCAAGCGCTTGCGGCGGGCGGGCTTGGCCGTGCGGTGCGGAGGGGGCGGGCGGTGGGGCCCCTCGCGGCCATCGCCCGGCCGCACGCCGTGCAGCCGCGCCGGGATCACG
>CALLZN010000345.1 GCA_937858895.1 uncultured bacterium
CGAGAACGTGCGGGGCAGCATCGTGACCCAGAGCGGACCGGTCCTCTTGGTCTACGACGGCATCGCGCCGGTCGAGATCGAAGCCAAGTCCAGCACCGCGGGCGCGATGACTCTGCGAGGCGACTTCGACGATACGCAGAACCTCGAGGGTCAGCCCCTCTGGGCGCGGCGCGGCCGCAACGGCGACAAGATCAGCATCTCGACGAGCAGCGGCTCGGTCCACGTCGAGGGCCATCGACGTAGCTGAGCGCAGCGCTGTACGATCGCGCGCTTGGATGCATCGTTCGACCGCCTGCAAGAGCTCTTCGGGAACCTCGTCGAGCGCGAACCTCAGGAGCGCGCGCGGTTGCTCGAAGAGCTCGCTCGCGATGAGCCCGAGCTCCATGCCGAAGTCCTCGACCTGCTCGCTTGTCACGACGAGGCGCCGGCCTTCCTCAGGGACGAAGCCTTCGCACCGCCGCAGCGCGTCGGCCCCTACCGTCTGATCGCGAGCGTCGCTTCGGGCGGCAGCGGCGTCGTCTATCGCGCCGAGCAGGAACAGCCCAAGCGCATCGTCGCGCTCAAGCTGCTGCAAGCGAGCGCGATCCGGCCCGAGCACTTGGAGCGCTTCGCGGTCGAGATCGAAGTGCTCGGTCGCCTCTCGCATCCGAGCATTGCGCGCATCTATGACGCTGGAAGCTTTACGACGAGCTATGGCGCGCAGCCCTACATCGCGATGGAGTTCGTCGACGGCGAGGCGATCACGCACTACGCGCGCCGCCATGGCCTCGACATCGACCAGCGCTGCGCCCTCTTGGTCCAAGTCTGTGACGCCGTGCAGCACGCGCACGAACGCGGTGTGCTGCATCGGGACCTCAAACCGGCCAACGTCTTCGTGACGTTCGTCGAAGGACTGGGACCAACGGTCAAGGTCCTCGACTTCGGTATCGCGCGTTGCATGGAAGCGGACAGCTCGTCGACGCTCTTGACCAAGACCGGTCAGTTGCTCGGCACCCTGCCCTACATGAGCCCCGAACAGCTCGAGGGCACGGCCACGGACGCGCGCGCGGACGTCTATGCCTTGGGCGTCTTGCTCTTCGAGTTGCTGAGCGGCCACGTGCCGCTCTCCCTCGAGGGTATGTCGCTGTCCCGTGTCGTCGAAGTCGTGACCCGACAAGAAGCTCCGGACCTCCGCAAGGCTGTCCCTGGTGTGGCCGCCGACCTGGCGCTGATCGTCGGTAAGGCCTTGTCCAAGGACCGCGCCGCGCGCTACACGAGTCCAGCCGAGTTGGCGGCCGACCTCCGTCGCTTCGCCGAAGACCTGCCCATCGTCGCTCGGCGGCCGACCACGCTCTACCGCTTGCGCAAGTTCGCAAGTCGCAACCGCGGTCCGGTCAGCGCTGTCGTCAGCGTCTTCGGCGTCCTCGTCTCGGGGATCGTCGCCGTGTCGATCTTGGCCGAGCAGAACCGCCGCCTCGCCGAGCGCGAGCGCGACGCTCGACGTGGCGAACGGCGCAGTCGCTACTTTGCCGAGATGAATCTTGCTGCCGCAGCGCTCGCGGACGGCCGCTTCGCGCGCGCGCGCAGCTTCGTCGATGCTTGGCGCGACGCGGACAACGATGGCATCCGCGGCTACGAGTGGCACTGGCTGGCTGCAGCTTCGAACAGCGGCGAAGGCGTGCTCGAGGTCGGCGGCGTCCAGCATGCCATCGCGTGGATCGACGCGAGGCGCGTCCTCTGCCAGGACGACGATGGCGCGGTCGTCTGGGACATCGAAGCGCGGCGCGCGCTGCTACGCCTTCGCGGCGCGGTGCGGCGCGTGCCCTTTGTCGCTTTGTCGCCCGATCACCGTCGCATCGCCCTCGTCGGCGACGCGACGATCGACATCCATCGGGTCGAGGACGGGGCGCTCCTTCGCCGCTTCGAAGTGCCTATCGAGCCGATTCGACCGGTTTGGCTCAGAGATGGTCGCGGCATTGCTTTCACGGACCCGAAGGGCGCCGTGCACATCATCGACAGCGACACAGGTCGCACGCTGCAGCGCTTCGACGAGAACACTGCGGTCCTGGCCTTCTCGACGACGGGCCGCTTCGCACTCGCGGGTCCGAAGTCGATCGCTGTCGGCGAAGTGGATGATTGGCAGATCGACCGTCGCTTCCGCTGTTCGGAGGATACGCCGTCTACCCTTGCGTTCTCACCCGACGCTAGGTCCTTGGCCGTGGGCGGCAACTCGGGACGCGTCGTCGTGTTGGATGTCGACTCCGGCCGCGAGCTGCGCAGCATCTCCCACGACAACCACATCTTTGCACTCGCTTGGCGCAAAGACGGACGCCGCCTCGCCTCGGGCGGCCGTGACCATGTCTTGCGCGAATGGGACTTGGATCGTGACCGCGTCATCGAGTACCGCGGCCACGGCAACGCGATCTGGGGAGTCGCCTACGACGAAGGCAGCGGGCGGCTCGCAACCGCGAGCGAAGACGGCACGCTGCGCTTTTGGCGCGATGCGCCGGCGCCGGCCGGCGTGACCGTCGATGTCGGCGCCACGAACACCGTCGACACGGTCAACATGCGTACTGGGTGGAGCCCTGACGATCGAGTGCACGCATCGCTGCCTGGAACACAGCGCGGCTTCGCGATCGACGACGGCGGGCGTGTCGCGGCGACCAACGGCTTGGAGCACCAATGGAGCCAGGATGCTGCGATCGAAGCCTACGTTCGTGATGGCACGGTCGTCGTGAAGCGGGTCGCAGATGACGTATCCGTGACCTTGCCGCCGGGCTTCGAGCGCGTCACGCACGAGAACGGTGGCCTCGAACTCAGCCCATGTGGGCGCTACGTCGCGTTTGCGACGCGCGGTGCAGAGTCTGCGCTCTGGATTTGGGCACCCTTCGCCAAAGCCGAGCCGGTCCTCGTGGAGCAGCGTTGGGTTTCGGCCTTCACCTGGGACCCAGCTTCCCGCTACCTCGCCGTCGCGACGGCGAGCCGCGTGGAACTCGTCGACCCACGAAACGGACGGGTCGTCGATGCCTGCGAGGTCGTGCGAGCCAACGCACTAGCCTTCGACGCGAAGGGGGCCTTGCTCGCGATCGCCGATGTCCGCCTGCAAGTCCAGCTCTGGTCCATCGCCGAAGGGCGCAGCATCGGCACGCTCTCGGGCCACGCCGACCGCATCCGCAGCCTCGACTGGCACCCGGACGGCAAGCGTCTCGCCTCGGTCGGCAACGACGCGCGACTGCGGCTCTGGGACACGCAGTCGAACGTCCTCGCCCTCGAGCTGCCCCTCGATACGAGGGCCTTCGCCGTGCGCTGGCATCGCGATGGCCAGCGGCTCTGCACGGTGAGCGACTCGGGCACCGTGACCTTCTTCGACGCTCGACGAAGCTACGCGGCTCCGCGCTAACCCGGTCGTGATGTGCGTGCTCTAAGTCACGTGCGCTCGAGGTCACGCGCGAGCACGGCGCGCGCGAAGGACCATTCCTGCTTCACGGTCGTCGGTGACAGCTCGAGCACGGCCGCAAGCTCCGCACTCGACAGGCCGCCGAAGATGCGGAACTCGGCGATCCTCGCGAGGCGAGGGTTGCGGGCCTCGAGTCGCGCCAAGGCCGTCTCGAGGTCGAGAAGCGTATCGATGTCGGTGCAGGTGGCGGGCAGATCGCCGTGCGGTTCGATGCGTTGGTAGTGCCCTCCGCGCTTCGTGGCCTTCGCGTGTCGGGCGTGGTCGACCAGGATCTGACGCATCGAGCGAATGGCAACGATTGCCAGGTCGCGCAACGAGGCATCCTTCAACGTCTCGTCGCGATCGCCCTGCTTCTCGAGGCGCAGCCAGGCTTCGTGCACCAAGGCCGTCGCTTGCAGGGTGTGTCCCGAACGTTCGCCACGCAGCAGTCGAGCGGCAATACTCCGCAGTTCTTCATAGAGCTGCGGCACCAAAGTGAAGGAGGCGCCGACCCCGTCGGAATGGTCAAGACCTTGGCAGGGCTCAGGCTCAGGCGCAGGCCCAACGTCGCTCGGCTGGTCTTGTCTCACGGCCGCGAGATTCTACAGGGCCGTATGAACTCGGTACAAAATCCGGCTTTTTGGTCGCGAATCTACGCCTTGGTCACCATGAAGAACCTCTCGACATCACTACCTCTGCTCCTTGCTCTCGCGAGCGGACTGCATGCCACCATGCAAAGGGCGGCGTGGGCCCAAGAACTCGAAGTCGTCCAGGTCACGACGACGGGCGTCATGCCGGTCGCGTCCTACACGGACGAACACACCTGGACGCGACCGCAGCTGCCGCCGGCTCCCGAGCCGCGCTTGCCGAGTCACAAGCCGATGCACGTCTTGCCGCAGGGACCCTGGCATCCCGATCCGACGACGCCCGAGTCACGCATCGCGGGAGACCTGCCTGGTCCGCTCGATGCGCCGATGACGATCTCGAAGAACGTGCAGCCGACCTGGTCGAGCCAGTCGACATCGACAGTTCTCGAGCCATCGCTCGCGCAGTGGGGCAACACCATCCTCTACACCCAGAATTGGGACGCTGCGACTTCGACCAACGGGGGCACTTCGTGGACGCGCCGGAATCCGAACAGCTTCGGCTCTATCGACGGTGGCTTCTGCTGTGACCAGGTCGCGGTCAAGTCGCCGTCGGGCGCGAACGAACTCGTGGCCTGGCTCCTGCAATACAGTTCTTCGACGACCACGAACACCGGCAGCTACCGCATCGCGATCTTCTCGACCGAAGCGCGGCTCGGCAGCGCGTCGTCGTGGAGCTATGTCTTCAACCCCGGGAACGTGGGTTGGGGCGCCGGCTACTGGATGGACTACCCGAGCATCACGGCGACGGCTCAGTATCTCTACGTAACCGCCAATGTCTATGCAGTCACGAACGCGCCCGACTGGGGCGTCGTCGCCTGGCGCATGGACCTCTCGGATCTCAAGGCGGGACGCAGCGTGCGTTATGCCGCCTCGCGTCTCGTGCGGCAGGGGCAGAGCTGGCGTCTCGCGACGGCTTCACACGACTCGACCGAGGCGTATTGGCTCTTCCCGCAGTCGACCACGACGAGCTACGTCTACAAGTGGCCCGATGCGGGAAGCATCACGCGCAACCTCGTGACGCACGGCGCTTACGCCCCCATCGGGTCGGGCTTCCGGGGAGGCGACGGGCGTAATTTTCTCGGTCGCTCTGACAATCGCGGCTTGACCGGTTGGTCGGGGAACGGCCGCGCGGGCTTCATGTGGAACTCGGGAGCGCGCACCAATCGGCCCATTCCCTTCATTCGCGCGATCGAGGTCGACACGTCGACATTGGCCCTGACCCGCGACTTCGATATCTGGGCATCCGCGCTTTGCTTCGCTTATCCGTCGACGGCGACGAGCGCGCGCGGCGACTTCGGCGGCAGCCTCACTGTCTGCAATGCGACAGGCTTCCCGGTAGGGTGTGTCTGGGCCTTCGACGACCTGCAGCCAATCAGCGG
>CALLZN010000346.1 GCA_937858895.1 uncultured bacterium
GGGAAGCGCGCGCTGCGCCCGGGTTTCGTGCTGGGGCCGCAGGTCAACGTCAGCACTCGCCCCGCGGCTGTCAACTGCCGTCGATGAGCTCCGCGCCTTCTTGCATGCCGTCGCCGGACTCAGCGCGGACGAGGTCCTCGACCACGCCCTGCGCCACAGCTCCCTGTCGATCATCGAAGCGGCAGGCTACGAAGGCGAACAACGCCTCGCCAACTTGGAAGCCATCGTTCAACGCGCAGGTAACTGGGCCAGGACTGGCCACCACGACCTGCCACGAACACTTCACGTCCTCGAAGGGGAAGCGCGCAGCGAGAAGGACGCCACCGAAAACCCCCTCGCCGATGAGCACTTGGATGCGGTCAGGCTCATGACCATCCACAAGGCCAAGGGGCTCGAGTGGGATGTCGTCATCGTGCCCGATGCAGCGCGCAGCGAGCATGGTCAGACGACCAAGGTCGAGCTCGTCCTCGATACACGCCGCCAACGCGCTATCCTCGCAGCCCTCGAAGGCGCTTGCTCGCCATCGCTGCCCTTCTACCGGCGGGACCATGCGCTGCACGAGCGCGCCGAGACCGAGCGGCTCTTCTATGTGGCCGCGACGCGGGCGCGCTCGCAGCTCGTGCTGTCGTTCACGACGCCGAAGCAGAAGCTCGCTTGGCAGTCGATCTTCGATTGCCTCGGCATCAACCCGAAGGTCGCAAACGAAGTGCCGGCGGCGCTCGCGGGCATCGCTCGCTTCGAAACCGTGTCCACGTCGAGCCCGCCGCCGACCTTGCCGTCGCGCCGCGACGCTACGACCGACGGCATCGGAACGGTCAGTCCGCTACCGCGCATCGAATACAAGGCCTCGCTCGAAGCGCGCCTGCGTCCCGAGCTTCGCTCCCCGAGTCATGACGACGAAGGCCAGGGGCAGGCAGTGGCGGCGACAGGGCCGTCGACACCAGGCCTCGCGGGCCTCGTGGGTTCGGTCGTACACGCCTACTTGCACGCGGCCCCCATCGAGGCCACGGCTGTCGACCTCGAGCGGCTCGAAGCGCTGTCCGAGGAGCTCTGTCGTACAAAAGCGTCGGACGCATCGCGCGAAGTGCTCCGAGAAGCCAAGGCCATCCTCGATCAACACATGGCCTCTCAGCTCGCGCAACGAGTGCGGCTCGCCCAACGCAGGTGGCGCGAGATCCCGCTCACCTATCGCGACGCCTCGGGCGCGGCCTGGAGCGGGAGCATCGACCTGCTGCTCGAAGAAGTCGCGGCCGACGGGCGTCCCGACTTGGTCGTCGTCGACTACAAGACCGATCGCGTCGATCCTGGCGCCATCGACAGCTTCGTGCAGCGCCATCGCGACCAGCTCCATCGCTACGCCGAAGGAGTGCGGCTCGCTTGGCGGCTCGACACCAACCCGCGCGCCGAGCTCTGGCTGCTTCGTGATGGAAGCAGCCACATCGTACGCGCCGAACCGCACAACGCAGAGCACGCTTGATCGACCTGCGCTTCGAACCCTCCCGTGCGCTGCGCAACGGACACCTCCAGACGCTCTGGAGCAGCTTCGGTCGTCGCTACCGTCGAGTGCCGAGCGAGGTGCATACGGTCGCCGTCGATTCGTTGACGCGCGTCCGCGTGCGCGTCAACGAAGTCCATGACAGCCGGGCGCCGGCGATCGTCCTCGTGCACGGCATGGCGAGCCAGAGCGATGCCCCCTACCTGCGGGCGCTCGCCGACAAGGCCAACCGCGCGGGCATGCACGCCTATCGAGTCGACCTTCGTGGCTGCGGCCAGACGGAGTCGTGGTCGCCGCTCGCCTACCAGGCCGGACTCACGAGCGATCTTCGCGCGGTCCTAGAAACGGTGAGGCAAAGGCGGCCGCAGGCGCGCGTGACGCTCGCGGCGTGGTCACTCGGTGGCAACATGGCCCTGAAGCTGGTCGGCGAACTCGGCCACGCGGCCAGACGCTACGTCGACCAAGTCGTCGCGGTCTGCCCGCCGATCGACCTCGATGCCTGCGCAACGCGGACCGACGGCCGCGGCATGGCGCGGGTCTACCGCGCCTTCTTGCTGCGTTCGTTGCGCGCTCAGGTCAGGCAGCGCGCGCGCCTCGGACAGGAGCGCTTCGAAGTCGGCGCGCGGCTGGCTCGCGCGAAGACGCTGCGGACCTTCGACGAACTCGTGACGGCGCCCGTCTGGCACTACAGCGATGCGAACGAGTACTACCGGCACGCGAGTGCTTTGCCGTGGATCGCGCGCATCCGTGTGCCGACTTGGATCTTCGCGACTCGCGACGACCCGCTCGTGCCCTTCGAGATCTTCGAAGCGCTCCGCCTCGACCACGATGCCGTGCGCCTACAGCGCTTCGACCACGGCGGACATTGCAGCTTCTATGCACGCGATCGCGGGCGCGACCCGGATCGCTGGTGGATCGAGAATCGACTCATCGACCTCGCCGCCGTGGACGCTTCGCTCACGCCTTGACGTCGTGAAAGTCGAGCTCGAAGCGCTGCAAGTATTTGCGCAAACGGTCAGCGTCGTTCGATGACGCCTTGAGCTTGCGCGAGGCTTGGAAGAGCTGCCTCCCGGCCTCCGACAGCGACTTGGATGCGCGGCAAACTCGCAGAACGTGGGCGAGCTGCGGCCGATCGAAGGCGTCGATCGCATCGAGGGCTTCAGTGCCCAGCAACGCATGCAAGAGCTCGTGGTCGGCGTCGCGCTGCGACGGCGCAGCGCGCCACGCGGCCTCGAGGCGCACGATCTCGCGCTCGACATCTGCTTTGCGAATGCGACCGCCGTCGGCGAGCGTCGCGAGCCGCGTCACGCTCGCGTCGAGGTCACGAAAGTTGGCGGTCCACAGGGCGCGCTCGCTGGTCGCAAACGCCAGATAGCGTGCGCGCGCCTCCTGGTTGAAGCTCACGCGACGGCCGTTGCGCCGCGCGAACTCTTCGAGCTCGAAGTCGAGGTTGGGCTCGAAGTCCTCGATGCGCTCCTTCAAGCTCGGCAGGACGAAGGTCCACGTATCGATGCGCGCAGCCAAGTCTTCGCGAAAGATGCCGGCTCGTACGGCTTTCTGCAGGTCTCGATTCGTGCCGCCGATCAGTTCGAAGTCACTCATGACCTCGACGT
Source organism: uncultured bacterium (assembly GCA_937858895.1). Lineage (GTDB taxonomy): Bacteria > Planctomycetota > UBA1135 > UBA1135 > JACKHW01. The sequence continues at coordinate 3,109 of CALLZN010000346.1, forward strand.
CGGCGCCGACCGGCAAAAAGCGCTTCTCTTCGAGGGCGCGCAGGAGCATGGCCTGTTCGTCGAGGCCGAGCTCGCCGATCTCGTCGAGGAAGAGCAGGCCGCCATCCGCCGAGCGCAGCAAGCCCTTGCGTGCCGTGACGGCGCCGGTGAACGCGCCCTTCTCGTGGCCGAAGAGCGCCGACATCGCCGCATCGCCACGCAGGGTCGCGCAGTTGACCTCGACGAACGACCCTTGGAGCAGGCGTCGCTTCTGCTTGAGCTCGTAGATGCGTCTCGCGAGCAGCGACTTGCCGGCGCCGGTCGGACCCGTGAGGAGAATGGGATCGCGCGACGCGATCGCGACGCGTTCGATCTCTTCGATCTGCCGATTGAAGCCCTCGTTGCGTGTCTCGATACCCGACTTGAGCAGGGAATGCGCTTCGTGCCGTTCCTCGGCGAAGCGCATCGCGATCGCGTCGTAGCGCGACAGGTCGAGGTCGATCAGCTGCCACGTGCCTTCGGTGTCACGCTTGCGCCGCGGCGGCGCGGTCTGGATGAGCCGCGCCGGAAAGTGCCTCGACTCGGTCAGCAAGAAGAAGCAGATCTGCTGGACGTGGGTCCCTGTCGTGATGTGAACGAGGTAGTCTTCGTCCTCCGAGAAGGCATAGCCGCGGGCGAAGCCATGCAGGATCCCGTATACCTCCTCGAAGTCCCACGGGTCCTGGATCACGAGCGCAGTCGGTCGGACGACGGTCTCTGGTGAAACGAGACCAATGTCGGTCGCGACTTGCTCGGCGAGGGGTGCGATCGAGGCTTCGTACAAGAGTTCGAAGCGGTCGATCAGCAAGTCCTCGTGCTGGCAGAGGCTGACGCTCGGGCGCCAGCGATCCCAGCTCCGGCCGTCACGAGAGGGACGGTCGAGGACGAGGCCGACGAAGCCGAAGGCGACCGTAGGTCGACGTGCCATCTGCTCGTGATCAGTCCTTCTGACCGCCCTCGAGTCGCTCGATCTCGAGGCTCAAGGCCGCGCGGGCACGCGATAGCAACATGCGAGAGGCGGTAGGGCTGCGATCCATGCGAACGGCGGCCTCCTCGTGGGTCAGGCCCTGGATCACGACGAGTTCTAGGATATCGCGATAGTGCTCGGGGAGCTGCTGCATGGCCGCTGCCAAGAGCTCGCTCTCCTCGCGCTTGGCGAAGACGACGCTCGGTGTGGTCGGCTCATCGAGCAGGATTTGGGCTAGGAGATTGCGCTCCGATGTCCGGCCGGCCTGACGCTTCTTGGCGTTGAACCAGCGATGCTGCCGGCGGATGTCGTTCTCGATGATGGCCTGGACCCAGGCGACGAACTGCTCCTCGGTCTCGCCGACGAAGCTCGGCAAGCAGCGCAGCATCTCGATATACGAGTTCTGCAGGACGTCGGAGTCACGCAGCCGCACACGCAAGTCCTTGCCCAGGCGGGACTCGACGTAACCGCGCAAGCGGGGCTCCACGTGACGCAACAGCGCTTCGATGGCATGATCGTCGAGTGACCGGGACCGCCGCAGCAGTTCGGAGAAGTCGACCTTGGTCACGATGCTGTCGCTCCTTTCAGGCTTCGAGGCTTATGACCCGAGAGTCCACGAGGCTACACCGAAAGATTCTGCGTTACAGCGTGGCTCCGAAGGTCCTTTGGAGGCCACATGACTCGCACCGACAAGAGGAACTCCATGAAGGCTCATTGGCTCGTAGCAGCACTTCTCACCGCGAATGCGGCCGCCTTGGCTTCGGCACCGGCACTTCAAGATCAACCGCAGATCGAGACCTACAGCATCAACGGCGGCGGCGAGCCCGTTTTCGCCGGCAACGCGGGGAACGTGCTTGAAGACGACAACATCAAGCACATCGCCATCAAGATGGATACGAAGGCCGACGAGGTCGTCTTCGTCTTCGTCCGTCTTTGGATCGAGGCTGCGCAGAATCCCGACGGCTCGACGGTCGGTCAAGCGACGGTTGATGGCTTGATCGACATGCACGAGAACTTGCGGCGACCAGAAATTGGATTTGCGGGCGACGTGGTTTTGCCGCCGGGGCTCACATTGGACTCGCCGCCGGATGTCGAGCTCGGCATCGAGCCCGAACGCATCAGCGCCTTCCTCACGAACTACATGAGCAACTCGAGCCTCGAGAGCTACGGGTTTCAGCACAACCCGAATCAACCAACGTGGAGGCTCACCAAGCTTCCGACCAGCGTGGAGGACCAGGCCGCTGAAGCAAACGCGTGGTCGAAGGACTATGTTTGGCCATTCCAGAACGAGCCGCACGTGCTTCACATCTCTGCTTTGCTGAAGAGCACCTTCGTACAAAGCCTTTGGCATCAATACGGCGACGTAGCGAGCGGCTTGCTTTCAGCCGAAGCCTTGGCTGAGTTCATCAATGAATGGGTGACGGCGAACATCGCTATTAACGTCGTCGTCATCGACAAGAAGAACCCGAGCCAGAAGAAGATCAAGATGAAGAACAAGCTCTTCATCCGCCGCCTGAGCTGGAAGCAGGTCTACAGCATTCAGACGTCGAGCCCGATGGAGCCGGCTCCGACATGGTTCCCGACCGCGCTCATCAGTGCCGTCCACGTCGCCGAGGAGGGCGCAGTCATGAACGTGCCGACGAATGACAAGGTCAGCGACCTGCGCCTCGTTTGGCAAAAGCCGAACGCACCTGGCCAATTCATCATTTTGCCCCAGCTGCGGTCGAGCAATGGAACGATGCATCCAACCTTTGCGATACCGTCTGGCCTCCGTGACATTCTCGCTCCCTATGGACCGGTTTCGTTCGGCTATTTGATGATGCCAGACGACAAGCCACTCGATAGCAACCTCTTGCTCTACAGCTGGGGCGGGCCTGGCGGCATCGTGGTCTACACCACGAAATCGACGATTACGCAACAGGACTAACCCGGACTAGTGTTCTCTCCTTCGAGTGCACAAGGTGGCCGAGGATGACATCGCGCGCCTTCTCGAAGCTTGCTACGCAGAGCTTCAAGAAGGGCGCGAACCCGACCTCGATGCGCTGTGCGCGGGCGCGCCACCGGAGCTGCGATCCCGCGTAGAGCGCATCGTCTCGCGCGAGCGACTGCTCGTCGAAGGCGCTGCTGCTCCACGGGCCAAGGAGCCTGTTTCGCGCGTGGCGCTCGGGCGAGGGGCTCGACTCGGCGACTTCGAGCTCCTCGAGGAGATCGGCAGCGGCGGCATGGGTCGCGTCTTCCGTGCTCGCCAGATCAGCCTCAGCCGCGACGTCGCGCTCAAAGTCTTGCGCGACGACATCGGCAATTCCGAGTCCTCTCGCGCGCGCTTCCAACGCGAAGCGCTCGTGACCGCGGGACTCGACCATGAGAACATCGTCCCCGTCTACCAGACAGGTCATGTAGACGGAGAGACGTATATCGCGATGAGGCTCATTCGCGGTCGCGCGCTCGACCAACACCCCCTCCCCTTCGATGCCAAGCGCGCCGCGGGCATCGCGGCGGCCATAGCGCGCGCGGCACACGCTGCTCACGAAGTAGGCGTCCTGCACCGCGACCTCAAGCCTGCCAACGTCTTGCTCGAAGGCGACACGCCGTATGTCGTCGACTTCGGCCTCGCCCGCCTCTCCTCTTCGACGACGCGGCTGACGGAAGGCGACGCGACACCGGGAGCGCTCGCTTACATGGCGCCCGAGTGCTTGCGTGGGCGCTCGCCGATCTTCGACCCGCGCATCGATGTCTACGGACTTGGTGCGACGCTCTACGAAGCGCTGTCCGGCCGGCCGCCTTTCCGCAGCGAGATCCAAATACGCCTTCTCCGCGAGGTGCTCTACGAGGACCCCGCGCCGCTGCGCCTCCCTGGGCGAGACCGCGATCTCGAGACGATCGCGATGCGAGCTCTGCAAAAGTCGCCCGCCGATCGCTTCCCTACGGCGCAAGCGATGGCCGAGGAGCTCGACCGCTACCTTCGCGACGACGCGATTGAATCCCGCCCCATCGGCAGCTTTGGTCGCTACTGGCGGCGGGCCCGGCGACGCCCCTTCACGACGGCCGCGATCGCGATCGCGACCATGGTCATCGTGACCTTGCTCTCCTACCTCATGGTCATGCAGCAGAGGGAGGAGGACCGACGCGAGGCGACCCTGTCCGCGATCGAGCAGAGCTTCGGCAAGGCCGACCTCAGCGCCGCGAGCCGCGACCTCGACAGCTTGCGAGCTCAGCGAGAAGACAGCGCCGTCGTCGAAGTCGGTCGCGCCCTCCAGCGTGAACTCGACTTGCGCATGGTGACGCTCCTGGTCCAGAGCCCGACGATCCACGCCAACTTGACCCTGATCGCGCCACTCATGGAGCGCTTGCGCGATAGCGACGACGCGAGGCTGCGCCTCGTAAAGGCAGCGATCGCCGCCATCGAAGCCCCCGACAAGGGCTCCCGACTCGACGACGAGCTGAGCGCCGATTTCCCGCGCACCGACGCTGTGCGTGAGGCGATCGCCAACGATCGCGACCCGCTCGCAGCCCTGAAGGCCTGTCGCGACTCTGGAAGCGCGACGGACCGCTTGTTTGCGGCGCTGCTGCTGCGCTTGCACGGAGCTTCGATTCGCAACATCGAAGCGGAGTTGCGCCGCGCCGACACCATGGGACCCGATGGCCTCGCTGTGCATTTCGCGCGCTCCATCGCGTTGGAAGGCTTGTCCGAGCACCGTGCCGCCTTCCTCGAGCTGGGCGCCGTTTACGCCAGTGAGCACACACGGACGGTTGCGGCCTGCGTCATGGCTCGCTTGTCGGCGACGCTCGGCTACGACGACAGTCGAGCCCGCCTCGTCGGCGCGCGGCGCATGATTGGCGACAACGCGCCGGACTACGCCAGGGCCTTCCTCGTGAGTTCCGAACTCCAGATCGCCCGTGACCGCGGCAGCAATGTGGAACACTTCTGGCAGACATGGCGCGACTCGGAGGAGCTGCTTGGAAGCAACCAGTCGTACTGGATGCTCGCTGCGAACTTTGCTCTGGCGTGCGAAGACACGGAGCGTGCCAGCGAAGTAGCCCATGCCGGTTTACAAAAAATCGGCTCGGGGCCGAAGACGCTATCCCTGTCAAGCCTCGCCCTCCAAGTCGATTGGGCAGCTACGCCGTTCGCGACAGAATCCGAACCCCTCGACGAGGAAGCTCTCGACGAGGCCCGACCCGTGATCGAAGGGCTGGCCGGACGGGCACATGCTGTCCTTACCGAAGCGCGACGCTCCGGATCGACGAGAGTCGCCTCCGAAGCCCTCCTGGTTCTCTACCGCTGTAGTCGCGCGCTCGGAGATCGACGTCGAGCCTGGGACTACCTCGAAGAGGCGTGCAACGTGAGAAGCTCGAGCGAAGCCTTCACCTCGTATTCCAGGCTAGTCGCGTATCGCATAATCAACCGCCACCTCATTGGGAGCATCGCGGACGAGGACACGGCAGAAGGTGGGCCGCTCGCCATCGCCTCTCGGATTGGATGCGAACGCGCTCGCGCAGTCATGGAGCTCGCCGCTGCTGGTGATCCAGCCGCCTTCGCGCTACACGCGCAAGCGAAGTCGGCCTACCTCGCCTGCGCCTTCCACTGCGGCGATGCGGCTCACGCCCTCCGCTTGGCCGAAGAAGTGCTCCGTGCCGACCTCGAGCCCGACGATCCCATGACGGACTTTGCGCCGCGCGTCGTCGAATGGGCCGGGCTGCCGCTCGACGTCCTGGTCGAGGACCTCGAGGATGCGCCCCACGTGGCGTCGCGCTTGCACAAAGCGATCGCGGAACTCGAGGCCGGTCGATCCCCACGAGAGCGGCGCGAGGCCGTCCTTCGGCTCTGGCTCGACGCGCTGCCACGGACCGCCGCCGATGAAGATCCTGCTTGGACCGACGCTCGCCTAGCCATGGAGCAGGCCCTGGAGCGGGCCAGCAAGCCGCTCGAGAAGACCGACGAGAATGCCGGCAGCAAGAATGCCGGTAGCGATAAAAAACGATAAGCTCGATCTCACAATCTCAGGTTCAGAGCCTTCGATGCTCCGAGGCCTTCCGCGGACATGCCCATAAGATCATCCTGATCAAGGACTTGCGGATCGATTCTCCGGATGCGCAGTCCGCGGCACGCGCTTCGCTTTTGACTCGCCGAAGCTAAGCCAAGGAAGCAACATGACTCGCTACATCCAGTACCAATCCGACGGCGTCCCGATCAAGGCATGGGTTCGCGGAGTCGCCATCGAAGACACAGCCCTGCGCCAACTCCGCAATGTCGCAGCGCTTCCGATCATCCACGGCTGGGTCGCCGCCATGCCCGACGTGCACTGGGGCATCGGCGCCACGGTCGGCAGCGTCATTCCGACCAAGTCCGCGGTCATCCCCGCCGCCGTCGGCGTCGACATCGGCTGCGGCATGATGGCCGTCCGCACTTCGCTCACCGCCTCGCAGCTGCCCGACGACCTCGGTGGCATCCGCTCGGCCATCGAAGCAGCGGTGCCGCACGGACGCACGAACGGCGGCGGGCGCGGCGACAAGGGCTCGTGGGACGAGGTCCCGAACGACGTCGGCCAGGTATGGTCACAGATGGAGCCCGGGTACCGCCGCATCTGCACCGCGCATCCGAAGCTCGACCGCGGCCGCAGCTCAGGTCAGCTCGGGACGCTCGGTGGTGGCAACCACTTCCTCGAGCTCTGCATCGACGAAGCGCAGCGCGTCTGGGTCATGCTGCACTCAGGCAGCCGCGGTGTCGGTAACCGCATCGGCTCCTACTTCATCGAGCTCGCCAAGAAGGACATGTCACGCCACGTGAAGAACCTGCCGGACGTGAACCTCAGCTACTTCGCCGAGGGAAGCCAGCACTTCGATGATTATGTCTTCGCGGTCGGCTGGGCGCAGAGCTACGCGAAGCGGAACCGTGAACTCATGATGCAACAGACGCTGTCGGCCTTGCGTGGCTGCGGCTTGCCAGCCTTCACGACCGATGAACATGCCGTCAACTGCCACCACAACTACGTCAACAAGGAGCTGCACTACGGGGCCGAGGTCTTCGTGACTCGCAAGGGCGCCGTCAGCGCGCGCCTCGGCGAGCTCGGCATCATTCCGGGTTCGATGGGCGCCAAGTCCTTCATCGTCCGCGGCCTCGGCAACCCCGAGAGCTTCGAGAGTTGCAGCCACGGTGCGGGTCGCATCATGTCGCGCAGCCAAGCCAAGAAGGTCTTCACCTTGGAGGACCACGCGCTCGCGACGGCGCACGTCGAATGCCGCAAGGACCACGGAGTCCTCGATGAGACACCTGGCGCTTACAAGCCGATCGACAAGGTAATGGAAGCCCAGGAAGACCTCGTCGAAGTCGTTCACACGCTGAGCCAAGTCGTCTGCGTCAAGGGTTGACGCCGTGCACTCAGACATGACGACCAACGAACGTATTCACATCGACGGCAGCTTCGGCGAGGGCGGGGGCCAGATCCTGCGCAGCGCCCTCGGCCTCGCTGCCGTCACGGGCAAGTCCTTCGAGATCGAGAAGATCCGCGCTCGCCGCAAAAAGCCTGGCCTCCTGCGCCAACACCTGACCGCCGTGCAGGCCGCCAAGGCCATGACGAACGCGACGGTCCACGGCGACGAACTCGGCTCCAAGTACCTCGTCTTCGAGCCGGGGCCGCCGACGCCGGGCGACTACCACTTTGCGGTCGGCAGCGCTGGCAGCGCGACCCTCGTCTTCCAAGCCATCTTGCCTGCCTTGCTGGTCGCTGGTCGAAGCAGGGTCGTCTTCGAAGGCGGAACTCACAATCCTTGGGCACCTCCGTTCTCCTTCATCGATCGCGCTTTCATGCCGCTGCTGCGCCGCATGGGCGCCGAGATCGACCTGCGACTCGAACGTCATGGCTTCTACCCGGCAGGCGGCGGTCGCTTCGTCTGCGAAGTCGGCGCAGCAAACCCGCTACGGGGACTCCAGCTCCTGTCGCGAGGCAAGGTCGTGCGTCGGCTCGCGAGCGCAAAGGTCGCCCACCTCGACGCGTCGATCGCGCAGCGCGAGCTCGAGGTCGTCAAGGCCCGTCTCGGCTTCGAGCGCCACGAGCTCGAGGCAGTGGCGGTCAAGGACAGCGTCGGGCCCGGCAACATCCTGACGATCGAGTTCGAGGACCAGGACGGCTCGGTCGAGGTCTTCACGGGCTTCGGCGAAGTGCGCCGCAGCGCCGAAGACGTCGCCAAGCACGCGATTCGCGACGCGCGAAACTGGCTCAAGGCCGACGTCCGCGTCGGCGAGCATTTGGCCGACCAACTGGTCGCGCCCTTCGCAATGGCGGGTTCTGGCGCCTACCGCAGCACTGCGCTGAGCCGCCACACCTTGACGAACATCACGATCACACGGCTCTTCCTCGACGTCGAGATCACGCCTGTCTCGGAAGGGCAGACAACGACCGTTAGCTTCGACGGCGCGCCGCCTATCGGGTGACGAGCGCGACGAAGGGCACTGCCAACAACACAAATGGAAGGCTTGCCTGCACGCGCTTCGTGCGAGATGCTCCGCGCATGACCGCCCCCGACGCCGAGCCAAGCGACCGACTCAGCCTGCAGGCGGCAGCGCACTTGCTCCAGGTCTCGGAGCGCACGATGCAGCGCTGGGTGCAAAAGTTCGGCATGCCTCACGAAGTCACGGCTGACGGCGCACTCGTCTTCTCGAGGCGCGCCATCCTCGACTGGGCGGACAGTCACAGCATGCGCCTCGCCGCCGAAGTGCCGTCGAGTGAGGACCACGACCGTGCGCTGCCGACGCTCATCGCGGCGGTCCGACGCGGCGGTATCCATCGAGACGTCGGCGGCAACAGCGTCGAGTCGGCCCTCGAGCACGCGGCGAACGTCATGCAACTGCCGAATGCGATCGAGCGCGACTTCTTTCACCAGGTCTTGCTCGCGCGCGAGGACCTCGGCTCCACCGGGATCGGTGAGGGCTTTGCTGTGCCGCACGTGCGCGCGCCGCTCGTGCTCCATGTCGAAGAGGCCTACGTGGGCATCGTCTTCCTCGAGCAACCGATCGATTGGCAAGCCGTCGACCACAAGCCCGTCGACACGCTCTTCGTGCTCGCGAGCCCAGGGATTCGCTCGCACCTGCATCTCTTGCGACGCATCGCGATCGCGTGCAGCGATGCATCGCTGCGGGCCCTGCTCCTGGCGCGCGCGAGTGACGCGGAGCTCGAAGCGCGCCTCGAAGTCATCGCGACCTTGCCGGTCTGAGCTGAGCTGATCTGAACTCAGTGGCTCGGTGGCGTAGCGCTCTCAGTTGCGCAAGGAATCGATACGGTGCTTCTGGTCGACGATCTGCGTGATGCGCAGCCCGTAGCAATCGTCGACCATGACGACTTCACCGCGGGCGACGAGCTTGCCGTTGACCCGTAGGTCGAGCGGCTCGGCCGCCTTCTTGTCGAGGCTCACGATGCTGCCGGGACCGAGGTCGAGAATGTCATCGAGCGTGAGCCGGGCGCGGCCAACTTCGACCGTGACCGGGATCTGGACATCGAGGAGGAGGTCGAGATTCTGACGCTCACCCGACGAAGCGCTCGAATCGAGTTCCGGGAAGCCGACGCGACGCGCGACGACCTCGCTCTCGCTCGCTTGCTGCGTTTCTTCATGAAGCTCCGTGCTGGACATGCGGGGACCTCGGTCTCTGGATCAATCTTGGAGGACTTCTTCGATGCGCACGGCGTAGCGCGGCCCACGCGAACCGACGACGCCACGAAACTTGGGAACGCCTTCGACCGGGACCTCGACGAGGCCGCCGATCTTGGTTTCGATCGGGATGATGTCGCCGACGCCCAGCGCCATGAGTTCACCGAGCCTCAAGTGGCCGTGGCCAAGCTCGACGCCGACCTCGAGGTCGACGCGGCGCACGTGCTCGAGGACGCGATCCCTGAAGGCGCCGACTTGCCCCGACCTCGCAACGAAGCGGCTCGTAGCGAGACCGTCGAGGTAGGGCTCGAGGCCGGTGTAAGCGAGCACGATGCGCAAGTCGCCGAGCAGGGGCTGACCCGAGAACTGGAAGTGCGACGCGAGGACGACTTCTTGGAAGGGTATGGCTTGCGAGAGCGTGACGTTCGACAGCCGCGAGGCGATGCGCGGTTTGACTTCGACGAGCTCGGAGATCCCTTCGGCCAAGTAGTCGAGGATCGGCACGACGATCGCGTCTGCGACGGCGTACTCGGCGTCCGAGAGCTCACGCCTCTTGTCGTCGCCGACTGTCGCTTGTCCCGAACCACCGAGGACGCGGTCCACGATGCCGAGCAGGAGTCCTGTGGAGATCGTGACGATGGCCGGCATCGAAACCGGCGGTAAGTCGACGATGTAGGTCGCGGCGCTCTTCTCGACTTGCTGCACCCAGTTCGCGTAGCGCATCTGCTCGACGGCGACACAATCACAAGATGCGTCGACGCGCAGGCGGTCGACCAAGAGGGCGCCGAGCTTGCCGGCGACCATCTCTTGGATGCGCTCGACGATCGCGATCTGATCGCGCGATAGGCGGTTGGGCTTGAGAAGGTCGACACTCGTGATCGCGCCGCCATGGAGGCCGCCGAGCGAGCGCCCGTCTTCGAGCAGATCTTCGGGGACCCCCTCCGCGGCGAAGAGCTCGAGGAGCGCGTCGATCTCTGCGTTGCTGAGGACTTCGTTGTTCATCGTCCGTCCCTGGAGGGCGTGTTCGCCGACCTACTGGACGATCCAGTCGAGGATGTAGACATCCGAGACCATGCCCTCACCCTCAGGGAAGAAGGACTGTTCGAGTCGCTGCGCGACTTCGAGCTTCAACTGCGTGAGGCCGCTGACGTCCTTGAAGTCCTCGCGCCCTTTGGAGAAGAGCAACAAGCGCACATCGCTGCGCGCCTTGTCCCATCCCTTCTCGATCAAGGGCAGCGTCACGACAGGGTCTTCGGCTTTGAAGTCGAAGGAGATCTTGAGGCGTCCCATTCCCTGGCCGCTTCCGCCACGGAGGTTGAAGGACCACTCGAGCTGCTTCTCGTAGCGCGTCGGCTTGAGCGTGTTGAGGTCGACCTTCTTGACCTCGGTGTCCTTGGCCGGCGATGTCAGGGCGACGGTGGCGACGGCGCCACCGACCACGAGGACAACACCGATGAGGATCGGGACGAGCTTGCCCTTTTTCTTTGGGGCTTCCGCTGCCGCTGCTGCTTCGTCTTTGCCTGCCATGACTCCTGAACTCCTTTGGTGACTATCGGCATTTCAAGCACGTCGAATGATGCGAATTGCAACTCCACGGTGGACCGCGCCATCGCTCCCGCGGTCGCGACCGACGAGAACTCGCGCACGGATTTCGAGCTCGCTGCGCACTCCGAGCTTGCGTAGCCAATCGAGGAGGACGCTCCCGCGCGTGCACGCGAGCTCCATCGGCGTCATGGTCTCGATGAAGGCGGCACGCGCTTCGACGACGACCGCGAAGCGCCCGCGCGAGAAGTCGCGCGCGATCTGCTCGAGCCAGCGCAGGCCCTCGGGCGGCACCGACGTGGAGCCGTGCGCGAAGACGAAGGGCGCCTCGATGGTGCTCTCCTCCATGGCCCGCGGGGCGTCGAGCTTGGAATCCTTGAGTTCGATCTCGTCGCCCCGGCGGCTCGGGTCGAGCGGACCCTCGTCGTCGCGGTGGGCATAGCGATGTTCCGGAGCAGCGCGCTCCTCGATCGTCTTGGAGCCAGACAGCAGACCCCCGAGGCCGAGCGTATCGACGAAGGCCTCGGCCAAACTACCAGTCGCAGCGGTGAGCAGGCCGTACTGCTTCTCGCGCGAATACACATTCAAGAGAATGAAGAAGACGAGCAGCAGTGTCATCAAGTCTGCGAAGGTGGCCATGTAGGCGGGCACACCTGCTTTTTGTTCTTTGGGTGCCTCGACCATCACATACCGCCCATTTCACTTACCGCCATTGTCACGACTGCCCGTGTCACGACTGCCCGTGTCACGACTGCCCGTGTCACGACTGCCCGTTGGCTCGACGACGAGCTCGACGCGGCGATTGCGCGCCTGCCCCTCTTCGGTCCAGGCGTCGCCGCGGGGCGACGCCCCGCCGCGCGCGACGACTTCGATGTTCTCGAGCTGCAACCCCTCGAGTCCCAAGATGCGCGCTACGCGTCGCGCGCGCGCGAGGGACAGGGCCATCGCGTCGAAGTTCGGCGCGACGGCGTCGCTCTTCGCGTCGACGTAGCCTTCGATCGTGAACTTGCGCTTCTTGTGCTTGCGCACGGCCTCGGCGAGGCGCCGCAGCTCGCGCGAGAGCTGCGGTGACGGCAGCTCCTCGCCAGGAGCAAAGCCTGTCAGCGAGTCGGGCAAGATGCGCAGGCCTTTGTCAGCTGCATCGCCGTCGACCACGAGGCCTTCGAGCTGACGCAGGACCGCTTCCAACTTTGGTGACTCGTCCGGGTCGAAGTTCTTGGCACCACCGTCGACATGGTCTGCCAGGTGCTCTTGTTTGATCAACTCAGGCGCGTCTCGGATCTCATCCCTGAGCATGCCGAAGCTGCCGCGAAGGATGTTCATGGCCCGGTTCAAGGTGTGGGTCTCCTGCGAGGAGAAGGCCAACAACATGATGAAGAGCGTCACGAGCAGCGACACGAGGTCCGAGAAGGTGACGATCCACTCGGGCGCTCCTTCTGGGGCTTCTTCTTCTGGTCGCTTGGCCATGATGAACTCCTCGCTTCGCTGCTCGGCTCAACGCCGATCCGCGCGGCTTCGCGTCACTTGCTGTCGACGAGCTCGCGGGACTTCGGTGACAAGAAGCTCTTGAGCTTCTCCTTGACGAGAGCTGGCTTGTCGCCGGCCTGGATCGCCAGGACACCCTCGAGGATCAGGCTGCGCAGCTCGACCTCTTCTTTGGACCGATTGCCGAGCTTGGTCGCGAACGGGATGTAGACGAGGTTGGCACTGACCGCGCCGTAGAAGGTCGTCAGCAGCGCGACCGCCATCCCCTTACCGATACCGGCAGGGTCCGACATGTTCTGGAGCATCTGCACGAGGCCGATCAACGTTCCGATCATTCCGAAGGCGGGCGCCATGGCACCCATGTTGTCGAGAAGCTTTTTACCTTCACTGTGACGAGCCATGAGGTTGACGATGTCGATCTCGAGGATCTCTCGAACCGTCGGACCCGGGAAGCCGTCGATGATGAGGCGCAGGGCCTTCCTCGTGAAATCGTCGCTGACCTCGTCGATTTTCTCCTCGAGCGCCAACAAGCCTTCGCGCCGCGCGAGGTTGGAGTAGCCGACGATGCGTTCGATCTCATCCGTCGGCGCTGGCAACGGATAAAGGAGCACCTTCTTCATGATAGAAACGACGCCCATGACCGATGCCAACTTGAAGCACATCAGGCTGGCCGCGATCGTTCCGCCAAAGACAATCATGATCGACGGCACGTCGATGAAGATGCCGAGCGGCCCGCCCATCATGATGGCAACGAGCACTAGCACCCAACCGAGCACAACACCGATCAGCGATGCAATATCCATCGCGAGCACTCCCCCTGTTCGATTTTGGCGCGCTTGACATCACGCCTGACGGAGAATCGACCAGGGACGAGGCTGCACTGTTGCGCGATGCAACAGCCCGTCGCGAACGGGGCTTTGGGACTGTCAGTTCTTGCGCAGCACGCGCGTCGCACGCTCGATGATCTTGGCGCCGCGTTTGGCGTCGATCATGGCGAGGATGCCCGAGGCTTGCTCGACGTCCATCGACACGAGGAGCTTGACGGCCAAATCTTCTTTTTGATCGCCGAGCTCGAGGAGGAACTCGGCCGCCTTGGCCGACTCCATGGCGCCGAGCTGTTCGGCCTGGCGCTTGATGTTGCGCGCCTCTTCTTGGGTCAACACGCTCACGTCACGCTCGAACTGCTCACGCATCGTCCGCAGCGTCTCGACACGGCGCTCGACTTCATCCATGAGCTTCTGGATCGACTCGCGACGTTGGGCGAGGTCCTGCTCTCGGATCTCGAGCTCGAGCGCTTCTTTTTCGAGCGCAGCGGACCGCAGCTCATTGGCCTTGACCGTTTGCGACAAACGCAATTGCAGACGTTCGAGCTCTTCAGCCGTCGTCGGCGCTTGGAAGCTCTCGAAGTCGAACATCTTGCGGCGTGCAGCGTCCATCCCGCGTGGATCGAGGCCTCCCTGCGCGACCTTGGGCTTGTTCGGATCGTCTTGGGCTCCGAAGCTCGCGTCGCGCGCGCTGCCAGCTCCGCTCGTGGCTGCGGCTTCGCTCGCTTCGCCCTTGGCACCGGCCACGCTGCCGTCCTCGGGCGCTGGCTCTTCTTTGATGATCTGGTTGAGGACTGGCACGTCGCGCACGCCCTCTGGATTCAAGCGACCACTGACGGCGAGCATGCCGACGACCGACGCTGCAAACACGCCGATGCCGGCGCTTGCGATCAAGATGCCTTGTACGACGCCATTCATCTCGAACTCCTCCGTGCTTGGCTACGCATCGAGGCGAGCTCTTCGAGCTCTGCTTGCTCTTGCTTCGCGCCTTCGATTCTCCATGCCTCGAAACGCTGCTCTTCGAGCCGCGTGAGCGCGTCTCGTCGTGTGCGCTTCAGATCGAGGCGTTGTCGAGCATCCCTGACGAGGGCCTCGGTGCGGCTGACTTCGAGCTCGCTCGCGCGCAACGAGTCAACGAGGGCGATGCGATAGGCTCCATAGAGCTGGCGAGCTGCTGCCGCTTCGCCGCGATCGGCCTCGTGCAGGATGGTACGCCGCAACAAGTCAGCGTGCTCGCGCAAGCTGCCGAGCGCGGTGACCAAGCGACCGAGCTCCGCGAGCGCCTGACGATGTTCGAGCTCCGCCAAGCGGAGGACCGACGCGAGTTCGAAGCGGAAGCGCTTCATCGTCCGTACCCAACTTGTCGCGCGAGGTTCGACATTCGTGCGAGAGTCGTGCTCATGTCGAGACTCTGACTACCGTGGTGCAAGAGGTCTTCGAGCTCGGCCCGAATCGCGACCGCTCGGTCGAGCTTGACGTCGGCGCCCGATTGGTAGGCCCCGACCTGACGCAGTTCCCTCGTCTCCTCGAGGAGGGCGAGACTCGCGCGCAGCGCCGACGCGACCCCGAGCAAGTCCGCCGCGACGAGCCTCGGCATGAGCCGGCTCACCGAT
Source organism: uncultured bacterium (assembly GCA_937858895.1). GTDB lineage: Bacteria > Planctomycetota > UBA1135 > UBA1135 > JACKHW01. Next base: position 18,201 of record CALLZN010000346.1, read on the forward strand.
GCCAAGACGTCGATCGCGGGATAGGACCCGCGCTTGGCCAAGCGTCGGTCGAGCACGATGTGACCGTCGAGCAGGCCTCGCAGCGTATCGGCGACGGGCTCATTGAGATCGTCGCCCTCGACGAGGACCGTCAAGAGACCAGTGATGCTGCCCTTCGCCGTCGTGCCCAAGCGCTCGACGATGCGCGGCAAAGTCGCGAAGAAGCTCGGCGGGTAGCCGCGCAGCGTCGGCGGTTCGCCGATGGCGAGCCCGATCTCGCGCTGCGCCATCGCGAAGCGCGTCACCGAGTCCATCGTCAGCAGCACGTCGTGACCCGCGTCGCGGAAGCTCTCAGCGATGGTCAAGGCCGTCATGACGGCCTTGACGCGCACGAGTGCCGGACTGTCGCTCGTCGCGACGACGACGACGGAACGAGCCAGGCCTTCTGGCCCCAGGGTGTCGAGCAAGAACTCCTGCACTTCGCGCCCGCGCTCCCCGATCAAAGCGATGACGTTGACGTCGATGTCGGAGGCCTTCGCGATGCTCCCGAGCAGCGTCGACTTGCCGACCCCACTGCCGGCGAAGATGCCGACGCGCTGCCCGCGCCCGATGGTCAAAAAGCCGTCGATCGCTGCGACTTTCGTTTCGAGGACGTGCTCGATGACGGGTCGATCGAGCGCCATCGGCGGATCAGCGTCGATGCGCCGCAAAGGGGCATCCACAGGACCCTTCCCGTCGATGGGGCGGCCGAGGCCGTCGACAACGCGACCCAAGCACGCAGGGCCCGCCGGCACTTCGATGAAGTCGCGGAGGCTGCGGACGCTATCGCCCGGTGCGATACCGTCGAGGCCAGCGATCGGGAGGAGCAAGTGTTCGTCACCTTCGAAGCCGAGCACCTCGGCGAGGCGGCTGCCTGACGCTGAATCGATCGAACACAGCGCACCCATCGAACCGCGCAGACCGACGGCGCGGATGAGCAGCCCTTCGACGGAGCGCACGAGGCCCACGCGCTCGAAGCGCGCGCGGCCCGGCGCGCCCTTGGCGCTCGCCAGGAGCGTTGCCGGCGAAGGCAGCCTCATGAATGGAGCCCCTGCACAATACGCTCGATCGACTCCGCGAGCATCGCGCGCGGATCGTGGACGATGTTGCCGACGTCGGTGACGACTTCACATGCGCCGCGCTGGATGCCAGGCCACGGCTCGACGCGGATGTCGTGCGTTTCACCAAGGGTATTCTGCACCTCGGCGACCAGGCCGCGCAGCTGATCTAGGTCCGCTTCGTGGACACGGACGCGCAGGACCTTCGAGCGCTCGAAGGCCGCCTCGAGACAGGATCGCACTGCGCTCGCGATGTCATAGACTCCGCGGTCGAGTTCGTGGTCGAGCACCTGCGCCGCGAGCCCGAAGCCCAGCTCGATCAAGAAGTCGCGCGCCCCATCGAGGCGATCTTCGATGTCGATCGCATTGCAGGCGCGCGTGAGGGCCTTGCTCAGCGCGAGCCGCGACGCGTGAGCCTCCTCGGCCCGACGCATGAGGTCGCGACGCGGGTCCATGCGGTCGTCCGTGCCGTGCTCACCGGGCTTCGAAACATGACCGACACCCGACGAAGCGACGCTGCGCGCACGCAAGCCGGCGAGGGCCCTTGGGAAGACAATCGAAGCGCGCTTCATACGAGCTCCTCGGCGGCGCCGCCGACGGCGCGCACTTCGCCCGATTCGATCAGGTCACGCACTTGCGCGAGGATCGTCTTCTGCGCAGCAAGGACGTCACTGAGCGCCGTGGGCCCGAGCGCATCGCGCTCGTCGACTACCATCTCGCGCGCCCGCTTGCTCAGGTTCTCGAAGATGTTCGACTCCGTCTCGGTCGAGCATGCCTTCAACGAAATCGCGAGGACGCCGGTGTCGATCGACCCGAGGATCTTCTGCATCGACTTCTTGTCGAGCTTGCCGATGTCGTCGAAGGTGAACATCTCGTCGCGGATCTGCCCGGCTACGGCCTCATCGCGCTCCGAGATCGAGGCGAGCATGTCTTTCTCACCACCAGTCTGGATGAGGATGCCCGCGGCCTTCTTGATCCACGCCTTCGGCTCGGAGCGACTCGACGACAAGCCCAAACCCCTGACCTTCGACCGCAGGACGTCGACGACCTTCTGCACGACCTCCGGCGATGAACGACCGAGGGTCGCGATGCGATGCACGATGTCGGCGCGCATGGATTCGTCGAGGGCAGCGACGACCTCACCCGACTTTTCGGTGGCGAGGTTGGCCAGGAAGACCGAGATGATCTGCGGGTGCTCGTCTTGCAACAAGACGGCGAGGTCCTCGGAAGGGATCTGTTCGAAGACCGAGAAGGGACGAAGCGCGAGCGTGTGCTTCTCGACTTCGCGCAGCATCTCGGTCCCGCGCTCCTTGCCGAAGGCCTTGCGCAACACGCTCGAGATCACGCTTCCGACGTCGCCGAGCGCGAGGCCGGCGCTGCGCAGGCGGCCGCGCGCTTCGGTGAAGATCGAGTGTAAGTCGCTCTCGTCGACCGCGATCTCCTCGAGCTCCTTCATGGCCCGCGTGACCATGTCGAGCTGGTCTTCGCCCATGTGACGAAGAACTTCGGCAGCGAGGTCTTGGTCGATGGCGAGCAAGAGCGCTGCGATCTTGTGTGCGTCGTTCAACACGCGGGTGCGCCTCCACCCCGCCGGGTGATCTCTGAGGTCGCGCGTCGCGCGACCGCGGGTCGGTCACTGGCAACCATGGTGCTCACGCCGACTCCTTGTTTGCGAGCCAGGACTCGAGCATGCGGCTCACGCTCGCCGGGTCGTCGGCGACGACCTTCTCGATCTCCTTGCGAAGACGCATCGTCTGTTTGACCGAGTCTTCGGGTGACTGCGGCGCCGCGCCGGCATCGGCGGCGCTCGAGCCGCCGGCGCTTCCCGCGCGGCCAGCCAACGCAGCGCCGCCTGGCGCTGCAACACTGCCGCTCGCCTTGTTGCGCTTGAGCAGGCCCTTCAAGAAGAAGAGCACGAAGAGCACCGACAAGATCTGTCCAGCGAGCGGCGCCCACTCCTTGATCATCGCCACGGTGCCGTTCGGCTCGGGCAAGTCCTCGATGTCCTCGAACTTGTTGACCATGGCGACGACGTCCGTGTCGCGGCCTTGGCTCCAACCGATCGCGTTCTTGACCTGGGTCTCGATCTCGGTCTTCATCGCCGAGAGTGACTCGTCGATCGAGAGTGACACGGACAAGCGTTTCAGATCGGGCGCCAGTAGGCGGACCGATTCCTCCCCGATGATGGGTTGATAGTCACGATCGACTTGGGTGACCGATGAGCTCTTGTCGGTCGATCCATTGGCCGCCGATGCGCTCGCGGTCGTGCCGACACCGTTCGGGTCGCCGCTCGCGGTCGTACCGGTCTCGTCCTTGGTCTTGTAGCTCTTCTCTTTGACGACGATCTTGTCGCTCGAGACGATCTTCTTTTGGCTCTCGATGACCTTGTTGTCGTACTCGGCGTTGACGACGACGTGCGTCTTGCCAGGAAAGAGGCGCTCGAGCAGCGACCGTGCCTGCATCGTGAAGACGCCGGACATGTGGTTCTGCAAGTCCATCAACTGCGTGAACCCGCCTTGCGCGCCCGCACCAGCGTTGAGGACGTGGTAGTCGGTGTCGGAGACCATCACGTCTTCGTTCGCGATGCCGAGGCTGTTCGATACGAGGCCGCGCACCGCCGGCGCCAGCGTGGCGAACGCCGATGAGCGGGACAAGCCCAAGACGACGCTGGCGCGACGTGGCTCCTGCGCTCGTAGGATGTTCGGGCCCGACGGCTCGTAGAGGTTGATCTGAACGCTGCGCACGCCGCGCATCTTCTTGATCTGCGCTTCGACCCGGCTGACCTTGCTCAGCTGCAAGGCATAGCTGCGTCGCTCGCGATCGTGCGTGAAGCTCGAGCCTTCATCCGCGCCGGCAGACGCGTTGTCGCCACGCAAGCCCTTGGACACGAGCGCCTTTTCGGCATCGCTCTGCTGGCTGCCGTTGACGAGGACGACGCCGTTCTCGATGCGGTAGTCGATGCGCGCTTCTTCGAAGGCGGCGAGCACGGCCGAACGATCGACTCCCTCCATGCCGTTGCCGAACGCGACGTAGTCGGGCCGCGTGGCAAAGAGCACGAGACCGAACATGCCGATGACGACGCCAGCGAGCACGGCGCCAGTCATCAAGCGCTGACCGCCGCTGAGCTGTGCCCAGATGTTGCGGAGCTGCGTCAGGATCTCGGAGAGGAAGGTCGGCATGGTTCGGGGCTAGACCTGAATGCGCGTGATCTCGCGCCATGCTTCGACGAGCCGGTTGCGCACCTCGAGCATGAGCGAGAACGCGACTTCGGACTTGCCCATCGCGAGCATGACATCGTGCACGCCTTCGCTCTTGCCTGTGGCGAACTTCTCGAGCTCGGTCCGTACGGCGTTCTGCTTCTCGGCGACCGAGCTGATGCTGTCGCTGATGATGTCGCCGAAAGACGGCTCCTCGCGATCGTCGATCGACAGAGCCCGTCGCTTGCCGTCGTCCGGCAGACGAGTCTCTTGGACGCGACCCGAGAGGCCTTGCATTTGGCCGAGCAAGTTGTTGGTGTCGATTTTCGTCATCTCGATCAGCGCGTGCCGATGTTGCTGATGGCGTCTCGCACCATCGACCGCCAGGCCTGGAAGGCTGCGACGTTCGCGCCGTAGGACCGGCGCGCGATCATCAAGTCGACGAGTTCCTGCACGATGTTGACGTTGGGCAACTTCACGAAGCCTTCGTCGTTGGCGGCGGCGTGACCGGGGTCGAAGATCACGGGATGTTCGCTGCGCGTGTCTTCGTAGACGCCGCTCACCTTGACGCCCGCGACGCTCGAGTCCTTCTCCTCGTCGAAGACCTCTTCGAAGATGACCGACTTGCGCACATAGGGCCCGTTTTCGTCGACCGTGCTCGCGTTGGCGATGTTGGCCGAGATGACCTGCATGCGCTTGCGTTCGGCCGCCATGGCGGACACCGACGCAGAGAAACCAGAGAAGACGTCAGCCATCGTTAGCTGCCCCGAATCGCTTTCATGAGACTGCGCAGCGACGATCCGGCAGCCCGACTGAAGATCTCGTTCTGGAGGCGATTGCCCTCCATGTTCATCCACTCGCGCTCGAGGTCGACGTCGTTGCCATCGGCCTTGAGCGGCAGGTCGCCGACGACGCTCGACTCGAACTGGACCGAGTCAGGATCGGTCCCGGAGTCGAGGGCTTGTTGCAAGGTCTCCTCGAAGCGAACCTCGCGCGTCCGGTAACCCGGAGTGCTCTGGTTGGCGATGTTGAGAGATGTCACCTGCTGCTTGGCCGCGATGCCGCGCAGCACGGTCTCGTAGAAGCCGAAACCACGTTCGAAGTCGATCACCTTGCTCACTCCTTCACTTCCGAGGCGTCGCGCGCTGCCACATGCCAACTCGTCGATGGCAACGCCTCTTCTTCATCGGCAGCTTCAGGAGTCGGCCTTGAGGTCGATCGCGCGCGATCCACCGATGAGACCGGAGTCCCCGGGCCTTCAGGCGCGTGGCGCCGCTCCCCCGCTCTCGAGCGAGCGCAGGCGGTTGTAAAGCGTCCGCGGTGCGAGGCCGAGCAGCCGCGCGGCATCGACGCGGCGGTCGTCGACCGAGCGCATGGTCGCGAGGATGAAGGCGTCTTCGAGCTCGCGTAGCGGGCGGCCGACCCAGTCCTCGAGTGCCCCCGAGGTCGAGGCCGTAGCAGCCGCGACGGCCGACGCAGCAGTGTGTTCACGCGGCGTCAACCACGTCGCCAGCCGCTTGTGCGTGACGCGACCCGCTTCACAGAGGAGCAGCGCTCGCTGCATCAGGTTGCGGAGTTCGCGGACGTTGCCGGGCCAGTCGTAGTGATAGAGCAGCGACCGCGCTTCCGGCTCGAGCCTGGGCGCGTCGCTCGCGTGGCGCAGGGCCTCTTCGGCGAGGAAGCGCTCAGCGAGCGGCAAGATGTCGTCGCGTCGCGCGCGCAGCGGCGGCACTTCGATCGGCACGATGTTCAAGCGATAGAAGAGATCCGCGCGGAAGGCCGACTCCTTGACCAGGCGAGCCAGGTTCGCGTTCGTCGCCGCGATCACGCGCACGTCGACGTCAATGGACTCGACGCCGCCGACGCGCACGAACGACGAAGTCTCGAGCACGCGCAGGAGCTTGGCTTGGAGCGCGAGCGGTAGCTCACCGATCTCGTCGAGCAAGAGCGTCCCACGGTGAGCGAGTTCGAAGCGCCCTAGCTTGCGCGACATCGCGCCCGTAAAGGCTCCGGCCTCATGGCCGAAGAGCTCGCTCTCGATGAGGGCTTCGGGCAGGGCCGCGCAGTTGACACGAATGAAGGGGCCATTGGCGCGGGGCCCACGGCGATGCAGTTCGGTCGCCACGACCTCTTTGCCGGTGCCGCTCTCACCTGTGATCAAGACCGTCGTCGGGCTGCCAGCGACCCGATCGACGACCGCGAAGACCTCGCGCATGGCCGCGCTCGCGATCAGCGGATCCTGGGCCAGCAGCGCGTCACGGTGGTAGGCGTTCTCGGCGACGAGGCGGCAGCGACGCTCGAGTCGCGCCAAGGCGGTCTCGAGCTGCTCGAGCTGGACGGGTTTGAACAACACATCATCGGCGCCACGGCGCAGGGCTTCGACCGCGACGTCTGCGCTGCCGTAAGCCGTCACCAGGATGAAGGCCGTATCGGACTCGGCGACCGAGTCGAGGACATCGAAGCCGCTCTTCCGCGGCATGCGCAGGTCGCTGACGACGAGGTCGAAGTGCTCCCCTGCTCCCAAGAGCCGCAGGGCTGCGTGGCCATCGTCGACGGCGCTCACCTTGCAACCAAGCGCCTCGAGCGCCTCGCGCATGAAGTCGCGTGACAGCGCATCGTCGTCCGCCAGCAAGACTCGCGACGGCGGCGTCATGCGTGGACCTCCGCGGGCTCGGCGCGCGGCATCTCGAGTTCGAAGCACGCGCCAGCGAGGTCGCCTTCGCTCGGCGAGGTCAGTCGAAGGGAGCCCCCCATCTTCTCGACCGCGCGCGCGGCGAAGGCGAGGCCGAGGCCGCTGCCGCTCTCTTTCGTGCCGACGAAGGGATCGAAGATGCGCTGTCCGAGTGCCGGGTCGACGCCAGGCCCATCGTCGCTGAAGCGCAAGCAGAGGCGCCGCCCTCCCCCGCGCACGAGGCGCACGACCGCGCGCTTCGCGCCGGCTTCCTTGCTGTTCCGTCCGAGGTTCGAGAGGACCTGCTCGAACGTCCGCCGCGAGCCGAGCACTCGCTGACCGTTGATGGCTTCGTCGATCGATGTCGGGACTTCACGCGCAGCGAGCTCGAGGGTCGCCGCGAGGTCGAGCGCCATCGTGGCTGCCTCGCGATCGGGACGCGCGAAGTCGAGGAGGTCGCGCACGATGGCCTCGACGCGCTTCGACCCTTCGGCCACGCGCTTCGCCCAGTCGGCGGCGCGCTCCGACCGCGGATCACGCTGCAGGAGACTGGCGAAGCCGGCGATGCCGTTCAGCGGATTGCGGATCTCGTGGGCAATGCCGAGCGCCAGCTCGGCGAGGCCACCAAGGCGCTCGAGCCGGCGCAGCTCTGCTTCCATCGCGACGTGCTCGCTGCGGTCCTCGACGAAGAGCAAAGCTCCGTCATCAGTCGCGACGGACCGACCTTCGAAGCAGCGCACGACCCCGTCGCGGCCGACCTCTTCGACTTGTCCGCCTACTGCACTCGGGGTCGGAATCGCGCCGTGCTCCTCGATCATCGTGCGCGCCCGTCCATTGATGGCCGCGTAGCCGTTGCCATCCTCACGGAAGACCGCGAGCGGCAAGGCCTCGAGGACCCGGTCCATTGCGTCGAGACTCGCGGCGAGGCGGCGGTTCTGCACGGCAAGCTCGCCCTCGACCCGCTGTGCGTGCTCGCGGAGTTCGGCGTAGGCCGCCTCGAGGCGCTTCGCGGTCACCTCGTAGCGCGCGAGCATGGCCACCCACGACTCCTGTTCGGCTTGTTCTGCGTCACGGACTGCGGTCATGGAGCTACCAGCGGATTCCTGTCGTCGTGGGCAGGCGGTCGATCGTGACGCGACGCTCGAACTGTAGGACGCTTCGCGCGGTGCGAGCAGCCTTGGCCCAAGGGCCATCGGCCTTCGCGGCGGCCGAAGCGTCCGCACCGACCGCACCGACCGGGGCCGTGACTTGGTCGACATCGATGATGGCCGCCAGGATGGTCTCCGCGTCGGAGACCCGGCCCGTGGATTCGAGGATGCGTGCTTCGAGGAAGCGCAGCGCCAAGGGCCGCGTCGCTTCGTCGGACGCGTGCGCGCGGAGGACTTCGAGGGCTCGTCGAGAGAGGCCCGCAGCGACGAGCGCGCGGACGCGTTGCAGAATCTTGTCCGAAGGCGCGATCACGACGACGCTCGCATCGGCTGGCAGCGAGTTCGCGACTTCGTCGAAAGCGAAGGGTAAGGCGCCGTGCAGCGCCAGCTCGCTCTTCTCGTCGCGCAGCGGGAGGCGGAAGAAGCGCGAGAGATCCTCGCTCGGGGCGCTCATCGCCACGGGCTTCTTCGCTGCTGTGTCGACTTCGAGCGGCACACTGCCACTCGGGCTCGCCGGCAGCTGCGCCGCGTCACCGCTTGGCGACGGTGAAGCCACCGCCAACCCGGATCGATCCAAGTCGAGACGCATGCTCTGCAGCGCGTCGCGCAGGGCTCGCGCGGCTTCGGTCTCCTCGACGAGCTTCTTCTCGAGGGCTTCTCGCTGCACTGGATCGCCACTCGGCATCCCGGCGAGTAGCTCATCTTCGACGAGCGGGACCAGAAGGTCGTGGGAAATGCGCCGTCGCATGAGGTCCGAAACGCGCTGAACGACGACTTCGCGGCGGCGCTCGAGAGTCTTGAGCTCGCTCCGCAATCTCTCGGCTTTGCCCTCGAGCGATTCCCGAAGCTCGAAGGACTGCCCGCGCGCGTCGTCGAGGCAGACGCCGAACAGGATTGCCGTGACGAGCCAAAGGCACCTCATCGGATCCTCCCGTCGTAGGCGCGGGCGGCTTCGGTCGCGAGGCCGAGCGCTGCGTAAGCATCGCCGGTCAACGTCGCGATGCGCACTTGTGAAACGCTATCGACGGTGCGGGCCGCAAAGCGCGCGGCCAAGCGCACGACCGCGCTCGGCTGCCCTTGACGGCTCTCCGCCTCCAAGATGATGACCCGCGCGCGGTCGGCATGGATGCCGACGTCGTCTTGCAGCGGTCGCAAGATGGCCTTGGCCCGCTCGAAGGAACCATGGGCCAAGAAGGCCAGGCCGACCTCGACCGCGAGGTCAGGCACGTTGCTCGGACCCCGCTCGCGGATGACGCGCTCGAGTCGGTCGACGGCACCATCGGTATCTCCGAGCCGCAACGCGGCCTTGGCCTCGATCGTCAAGGCCAAGCCCCGCTCGGCGGCGCTCAAGAAGGCGTTCTGCTCAGCGGCCTTGCGCGCCGCGAAGAGCGCTTGCAGGGCATCGCGCGGCAGCTCGGCTTGGGCGATCGTGAGCCAGGCCACTCCGACGCGCTCGTCCTTCGGCGCCATCCGCAAGAACTGCCAGAGCCGCTCGCGCCCAGCGTCATAGTTACCGAGCATGGTCATCGCGGCGCCGCGGAGAAAGGTCGTCGACGTCCACTGATCGGCCGGCAAGAGGATCGGATCGACGACGGCCTCGACCTGGGCGATCGCGTCGAGGATGAAGTCGGGTTTGCCGCGACGTCGCTGCACTTCGGCGACCAGTAGCAAGATCGGAACGTACTCTTCTTGATCTCGAAAGCTCTGCAGGAAGAGCTCGAGCTCGATGACCAACGAGTCGAGCAAGGTGGTGGCGGCGATGTGGCGAGCTGCCTCGACTTCCCGACGATGCTGGGCGAGCGACGCTCGCGCAAAGACCACCGCGGCCTTCGCGCCGACGCGCTCCGTGCGGTACAGCTTCATGACACGCGACGCCAGTTGCGCAGCGTCGGTCGCCTCACCGGCGGCGAAGCGACACTCGGCTTCACGGAGCAGCGCCTCAGGGACCCACGGATGCTTCGGATTCGTGTCAGCGAGCCAGCGGAAACCACCAGCGGCTGCGGACCAGTTCCCACGCGCCATATCGAGCATCGCGGTCTCGAGCCGCAGCTTGGCTTCGGTATCGGCGTTCATGCGCTCGCTGTCGATCTCGTGCTCGAGGAGGTTGCGGTACCAGCGCAGACCCCAGTCGAGGAGTCGTTCGCGCCCCTGTTGCTGATCGCCTTTCGGGGCCCGCACGACGGTCGCGACGAGCGCTCCGAGTTGACCGTCGACAGGAGCCTGACGATCGGTGATCAAGTCAACGCCCGCTGCGACGGCGCAGAGCTCGGCGATCGTGATCGCCTCCATGCGATCGAAGGCGAGACTCATCGTCGTTCGGTCGAGCGCGTCTTGGAGCTTGGCGTCTTCGTAGCGGAGCGCGAAGACGCCCATGGCCTCGAGGGTGCGCAGGGCGGTCGATGCCGATACGCCCGCTCGATTGGCCGAGTAGTAGCGCAAAGTACCGATCGTCTCGACGACCTCGAAGAGCGGCTTGTCCTGCGCTGAGGCAGCCTCGAGGGGCGCGCCCTGCGAGATGCAGCCAAAGAGCACGATCCACGCGAGTCGTCTCATCGATCGTCCTCTCCGCCGCCTGGCTTGCGTTCTTCTGTAGCAGCGACGCCATCGTCGTCGACGACTTCAGGAACGTCAGCCTGGTCGCGGTAACCGTCGGCGAGCAGCATGTAGGCCTCGGCGACCTTGGCTCGCGTGTCGGCTGCGAGCATCCCTTGCTGCAACAAGAAGCGCGCTGCGTAGCGCCGTGACTCACTCCAATCCCGCGCGCTCGAAGCTTCGCGGGCGAGCCGCAACAGCTCTTCTGGCACGAGGCTGCCTTCGATGCTCGCCTTGGACAAGCGGAGCCAACGCGCTGCGTCTTCTTCGCGGCCGATGGTGCCGGCAAGGTAAGAGAGCTGGAGCCAGACCGCGCGCTTGGGGACCTCGCCCATGCGCGGCTCTTGTCGCAGCAATTGCTGGAGTGAGTCGATCGCGTTGTCGAGCTGGCCAGCGGCGGCTTGGCGCTGCGACCGCTGCCAGAGCTCGTTGCGAGGAAGGAGCGGAAGGCGTGACTCGTCGACTCGTGGCTTCGACGCGCCACCGCTCTGCGCCGCCTCACCGTTGTCGCCACTCCGATCGGTGTCGACCTTGGAGATGTCGGGTCTTCGCCCTTCGTCGGAGACAGGCCAAGCGACGATCGCGGCCAAGAGCAGGACGTTGGCCACGAGGACTGCCGCGATCGCGGAGTCGAGCGAACGCCACACTTTGCGCGACGCGTCCTTCTTGGGGGCGCTCGTCATCATGCTCCTCCCGTCTGAAGCCAGAGCATCGATCGCGTGCTACTTGACGGAGCTGTTACGGTCTTGTGAACCCGTATCGCGAACCCACCCTCGATCTGCCACACGTCGCATGCTGGCGTCAAGGGACCAACGCGGGCAGCGCCGCTCGATGCACAGCGATACGTGAGACCGAGCCACGGACCATCCAAGCTCCAAGTCTCGATGCGGCCTGGCGGCAGCGCCGCTAACGCGTCTTCGAGGCGGCGGCGCATGTCGGGATCCAGCTCGAGGGCGCGATGAACATCGTCGATGGTCGGCTCTTCGCGTGGTCGGTCCATGGCGCGAGGTTGCGCCACCCAAGCAAGGAGTTCGCGCGGATTGAGCGGCTTGGGCAGGCGATCGATGCGCGGGTGCGCCGCGAGATAGGCCGTCGTGGCGTCGCGCTCGTTGGCAGTCGTGAGCGCGGCGCGCCCTAGGTCCGTCGAGCTGCAATAGGCGTCGAGGATTCGCATCCCCGACTCTTGGCCGAGCTGCTCGTCAGTGACGAGGCAGGCTGGCAACGTTGCTTGCAACGCTTGGAGCGCTTCTTCGACCGAAGCCAGCTCCAGCACGCGATAACCACGGAAGCGCAAGAAGGCGCCGAGGGCTTGGCGAATCCCTTCTTCGTCGTCGACCAACATCACGTCGAGTCCGAACATCTCGCGCGACTCCAATGCTCGTCAGAGCTTGCAACTCAGTGGAAGCGACAACTCGAAACTGGCCCCGATCCGGCTGGCTTCGCCATCGAGGAGGCGGGCCTCCCCGGCGTGGGCCTCGAGGACGCGCCGCACGAAGTAGAGACCGAGCCCCGTACCGCCGCGATGACTGTGGAAGGGTTCGAAAGCACTGTTCCGTGCCTCGGCGCTCAAACCCGGCCCATCATCGTCGACGCGGATCTGCAGGCGCCCAGCGCAGAGCCGCACCGAGAGGACGCTCGTCGCACCTTCGCGGCGTGCGTTCTCGAGCAGGTTCTCGATCGCGCGCTCGATCAGGACCCGATCGAAGACAACGCATGTGCCGCGAGGGACATCCACGTCGACCGACACATCCAGGCTCGAGAAGGCAGCAAAGAACGCCTCGATGTCGACGCTCGTGGCGCGCGGGCGCTCGGCTTTGGCGAGCTCGAGGCATGAGGCGATGAGCTTCGTGATTCGCGAAAGGTCCGTGGAGGAACGCTCCAAGAACGAGCGGCGCGGGTCATCTTCGTCGCAGAACTCGAGGGCCACCGCGACATTGGTGATCGCAGAGGCGAGCGGGTTCTTGAGTTCATGCCCGAGCATACCGGCGAGGCGGACGAAGCTCTGCGACAGAGACGGTGTGGGCTCTGCGCTGCTGCGCGACGTCGATCTCGGGTGAGCGGACCGCGTTGCTCGCGACTTAGAGCTTTGAACTTCTGCGACTGCGACCATGACTCGAACTGCCTGTCATGTGGACATGGGGACATCGGAGCGCCGGGACAACAAGGGCGCTGGTAAGCGCCGAGCTGCACGCCTCGTTGTCAGATCGGGATGCGCTGACGTCCATGCGTCGTGCGCGATCCGAGGTTGTGTAGCTTGATTTTGTTGTACAAAGTCGTGCGGTTGATACCGAGCATGCTGGCCGCGCGACTGATGTTCCAGTTGGTCTCTTCGAGCACGAGGTCGACGAGTCGCTTCTCGATCTCCCGCAGCGAGCGCTCGCCCTCAGGAACCGCGAAAGAATCGCGCGGGATCATGTCGGCTCCACCGGGCAAGCCACCGTCCCAGCGCGGCAAGTAGTCTTCCTCGATCAGACCGCCGGGGCAGAGAATCGCCGCGTGCTCGATCGCGTTCTTGAGTTCACGCACGTTGCCGGGCCACGTGTGCTCGCAGAGAGTTTCCATGGCTTCTTCACTGAAGCCCGTCAGGGCCTTGCCCATCTGCCCACCGAAGTGGTTGAGGAAGTTGTGCGCCAAGATCGGCACGTCGTCGACGCGATCACGGAGAGGCGGAACCTCGAGCGTGATGACGTGCAAGCGATAGTAGAGGTCTTCGCGGAAGCGACCAGCAGCAACCTCTTCTCCGAGCTTGCGGTTGGTGGCAGCGACGATGCGTGCGCGCGCCGGGCGATCCTTGACGCCGCCGACGCGGCGGTAGCTCTTCTCCTGCAACACCCGGAGGAGCTTGACCTGGAGGTTGAGCGGCATCTCGCCGATCTCGTCGAGGAGGAGGGTGCCATTGTCGGCCGCAGCGAAGAGGCCGTCCTTTCCTTCGCGTGACGCGCCGGTGAATGCGCCAGCCTCGTAGCCGAAGAGTTCGGCTTCGAGCAAGCTCTCGGTCAGCGCAGCACAGTTGACGGCGACGAAGGGACCATCGGCGCGACTCGAGCGCTCGTGAATACAGCGCGCGACGAGTTCCTTGCCCGTTCCGCTCTCGCCTTGGATGAGGATGGTGGTGTCCGGCGCCTTGGCGACCTGGTCGATCTTGTCGTGCAGGTCGAGGATCGCGTTGCTCTGGCCGACGATCTCGGTCGAGGTGAGTTCGCGCACACGGCCTTGGAGTCGCGAGACACGAACCCGAAGTTTGCGGGTCTCGAGACAACGCTTCGTGACGGCGAGGAGGTGGGCCGGCTCGAAGGGCTTCTCGATCACATCGCAAGCGCCCTTGCGCATCGCGTCGACCGCGTCCTTGATCGTGCCGTGCCCAGTCAGGAGGACGACCTCCGGCGGCGTCGCGCTGCTGCGCAAGCGCTCGAGACCGACGAGACCGTCTTCGCCCGACAAACGCAGATCCAAGAAGACGAGATCGAAGGCCTGGTGCTCTTGACGACGGTAGGCCTCGAGGAGGCTCGCCGCCGTCTCGACCCATGCGCCGGTCGTCGCGAGCAAAGCCTGCAGTCCTTCGCGAATGCCGGCCTCATCGTCGACGACGAGGACGCGCGGCATGGTCGTCCTGGAGTTGGAGTGAGAAGATACGGAAGCGATCGGTGCTTCGACTGCCATGACTGCTCCACGGGGTGCTCGGCTCGCAGAGTTCTGCGGCGCGAACGGGGGGTATTCGAAGTCAGGACGCTGGTCCCGGTGACATGGGTCTCTTCGGACGTTGGTGTCGCGAACTTGAGCAGACTGGGTCAAGGGTCCGAGCTCGATGACCTTCGATAAATTTCTCAGAGGTTCCCTTGAGTCGACGCCGACGACCGCTCGATACCGACCGAGTCACTGGCGACCCAGTGTCCCGACATCCCCCCGTCGGTCAGAGAGTTTCCCCCTTCCTCGAGAGCAGTAGGCCGAGGCATGGGCCACGAGCTGCGAACACTAAGAACGGTTGAGCGTCTTCGCTCGGTACGCGCTAAGCGCACCGGCCAGGCGAGCGCTCTCGGTCATTTGTTCGACCTCGTCACCTGCCACGACTCCAGGCACGGTTACCAACGAAGGAAGACTCTCTCGTCGAGCCCCAGACCCCCTAGGAGACGACCATGGGCCTGAGAGTCAACACCAACATCGCTGCGATCAACGCGCAGCGAAACCTCGAGTCGATCACAGGTCGACTCAGCACGAGCTACCGCCGCTTGTCGACGGGTTTGCGCATCACTACGGCAGCGGACGACGCTGCCGGCCTTGCGATTTCCGAACGACTCCGTTCGCAGGTGCGCTCACTGACACAGAGCAAGCGTAACGCGAATGACGGAATCAGCTTGGTGCAGACGGCAGAAGGCGCGCTGAACGAGTCCAACTCGATCCTCATCCGCATGCGAGAGCTGGCGATACAAGCCAGCAATGGCACGGTGAGCGCGAAGGACAAGATCACGCTGAACGAAGAGTTCACGGCGCTCCGCAACGAGATCGACCGCATCGCGAAGTCGACCGAGTTCAACAGCGTCAAGCTCCTCGATGGTACGGCAACAGAGAGCTCGTTCCAGGTCGGTTTCAGCACGACGGCGGGTGTCGACACGGTTGGAGTGAGCTTGACGTCGGCGCTCGCGTCCGACCTCGGGCTCAGCACTCTGGCGATCACTGGCACGGGTGCGTCGGCCGCCATCACGGCGATCGACGCGGCTATCGACAAGGTCTCCAGTCAGCGCGGCTCCTTCGGCGCTGTTCAAAACCGGCTGACGTCGACAATCAACAACCTCGGCGTTCAGATCGAAAACCTGTCAGCTGCTGAGAGCCGCATCCGCGACGTTGATGTCGCCGAGGCGACGTCCGAGCTGACCAGGAACTCGATCTTGCAACAAGCCGCGACTTCGATTCTCGCCCAGGCGAACGTCGCACCGCAGAGCGCTCTCTCGCTCCTCGGCGGCTAGGCAGCGAGCACGGGTCGAATAGTCGCTTCGCTCCCGTCTCCAACGTCTCGACTTCGATCCCGAACGCTCGCGATCAGCTCATGATCGCATCTTCGAGTCGGTCGGCGCAGCAGCGTCGGCCGACTCGAAGTCGTTATGACGCGCCGTGCTTGAATGCGCACGCGCGGCCCACTGCTGCGATCTTGGACGATCCGCGACTGCTCCGCGAATCCGCTCCAACAGCCGCATCGCACGATCCGATCGCGCATTGGTCATCATGGACCACTTGCAAGCGCGAAAGTTTCACGACGGGCCCGCAAGCGCGGCGTGTCCCTTCCGTGAATGCCATGGAACAAGCCAATCCGGCACGCACTTCACGAGGGATTCATGGGACTTCGCGTAAATACCAACGTCGCGTCCATCAACGCGCAGCGCAATCTCGAAGCGGTCACTGGCCGCCTCAGCACCAACTACCGACGCTTGTCGACGGGTCTCCGCATCACGACGGCTGCCGACGATGCTGCTGGACTCGCGATCTCGGAACGCCTGCGCTCACAGGTCCGGTCGCTGACTCAAAGCAAGCGCAACGCGAATGACGGCATCAGCCTCGTGCAGACGGCCGAAGGCGCGCTCAACGAATCGAGCTCGATCCTGATCCGCATGCGAGAGCTCGCGATTCAGGCGAGCAACGGCACGGTTAGCACGAAGGACAAGGTAACACTCAACGAGGAGTTCACACAGCTTCGGAACGAGATCGACCGCATCGCGAAGTCGACGGAGTTCAACAGCGTCAAGCTCCTCGATGGAACGTCAACGGAAAGCTCGTTCCAGGTCGGCTTCGGCACGACTGCGGGCATCGACACCGTCGGGGTGAGCCTGACCTCCGCGCTCGCCTCCGAACTTGGCCTCAACAGCTTGGCAATCACGGGCACAGGTGCCGCTGCTGCCATCTCGGCCATCGACACGGCCATCGACAAAGTATCAGCGCAGCGCGGATCCTTCGGTGCCGTTCAGAACCGGCTCGCTTCGACGATCAACAACCTCGGCGTGCAGATCGAGAACCTATCGTCAGCCGAAAGCCGAATCCGCGACGTGGACGTCGCGGACGAAACCTCACAGCTCACGAGAAACTCGATCCTCCAGCAAGCTGCGACCTCGATCTTGGCCCAGGCCAACGTCGCTCCTCAGAGCGCGCTGTCCTTGCTCGGATAAGATATCGACAAGCGTCCGATTGGCCGTCCCTCTCGGGGGAGCTATGACAAGAACCGTATCCCCCAGCGACCTGGGTGATGCGGTTCTTGGCATTTGTAGCCCTACGACCTCGATGGCTCGCCGCCTCATCGCGCGCGCCTTGTGTTCGACAACCGAGAGGCGAATCCGTGCAAGTCTCCCATCGCAAACCTCCAAGTCGACTCGCTTCAGATTCTCTCCCTCGACGAACGGCCTGTGCCGCTCACCTGTACTTGGCGTTATGCCTCTCTGCGGTTCTCACCGCAGTCGGCTGCGGGGGCGGCGGCGGCACTGCCGCCTTGGCAATCACGAGTGTCCGCGTGAGCGAAGCGTCGACGCGGAGCCCCCTCTCGCATCAAGTCACGCTGAGCAAGGCCGGCGGCAGCGTCGCCTATTCGCTGCAAGCGGCGCCGACAGGAATGTCGATTTCGCCTACCGGCTTGGTCACATGGACACCGTCGTTGAGCGAGCTCGGGACAGTGCCGACCCCAACGATCGTGGCGACCCGAGACGGCGAGACGGCGACGCAAGCGTGGACGCTACGGGTTCACCAAGGAGTACGCATGGGAGTCACGCTCTCACCGCGAGGCCACACCAATGCCTCGACGGAGCAGGACTACCTCAACCACTTCCAGAATCGGAGTAACGGCAAGGTCGTCGCCTTCCACGGCAAGTGGCGCGACTCCGTGAGCAGCGCCGGCTCGATCCCAGCGCTGGCGTTGTTGGCGCTAAGTGAGTCGAAGAAGAACGGTTACATCCCGGTCATCGGGCTCGGCTGGTCGGACGGCAACGGGAGTCCGGATCTCACGAGCGATTCAAACAGCGACAACTCCTGGAACAATCCCGAGACGCGCAGCGAGTTCTTGGCCATGGTCGAAGCCCTGGCCCGTGACCACGCGCCTTCGTACTTGTTCCTAGGCAACGAAGTCAACTCCTACTATGTGACGCACAGTCAAGGCGAGTGGACCAAGTGGATCGAGGTCTATCAAGCGGCCTATGACGTGATCAAGGCAGCGAGCCCGAGTACGTTCGTGTTCACGACCTTCAACCTCGAGAAGATGGCCGGCGGTGGCGCAAAGAACGGCTGGGCTTACGCGCCGCACTGGCAGTTGATCGCTGACCACGGCTCCAAGCTCGATGGCGTCGGGTTCACGAGCTATCCGTACTTCGACTTCGATACGCCGTCGGCGATCAGCGCGGACTACTACACGCGCATCGAGAGTTACTGGACCGGTCCTCTGCTCTTCACGGAGCTCGGGTGGAAGGCCTCGGCAACCGTGCCCTATGCCGGTAGCGAGGCCGATCAAGCGGCCTTCGTATCGCGCTTCTTCGAGCTGACGGGGCAAGTCGACCTCGAATATGTCGCTTGGCTCTTTGAACATGACTGGCACAACCAAGCCAGCGTGCCGGCATTCATCGACATCGGCTTCAAAGACAACCTCGGCAACCAAACACGCATGGCCGCAACTCGCTGGGCCGAAGCTGTCAGCCTGCGCGAACGCTGAGCGCACGATGCTGCGATCCCGCCCATGCCGTCGAAGCGTGTGGCAATCACCGCCACCGTCGGAGCTTTTTGCAACAGCTGAAGACTCAAGCGCGCCGACCATCTGACGAAGAATCGAACAGCCGCCGTGAAACCAGCCAAGTTGGCCACGTCGGCATCCACAGATCAACGCAGTCAGATCAGGGGGACTGAGCAGCAGTGGGTCTCAGAATCAACACCAACATCGCTTCTCTGAACGCGCAGCGCAACCTAGCCGGCGTGACCGAGAAAATGAGTACCAACTTCCGCCGGCTCTCTACGGGCTTGCGCATCACACAGGCGTCGGACGATGCTGCCGGCCTTGCGATCAGCGAACGCTTGCGTTCTCAGATCCGTTCGCTCGAGCAATCGAAGCGCAATGCGAACGACGGCATCTCACTCGTTCAGACCGCCGAGGGCGCTCTGAGCGAGTCATCGGCCATCCTGGTTCGCATGCGGGAACTCGCCGTGCAGGCCAGCAATGGAACTGTCAGCACCAAGGACAAGACGACGCTCAACGAGGAGTTCCAGCAGCTCGCCAGCGAAGTGGATCGCATCGCCAAGTCGGTCGAGTTCAACGGCATCAACTTGCTCGACAACTCCGCGAGTCAGCTGAGCTTGCAAGTGGGCTTCGGCACGACGACCGGCGTCGACACGATCGGCGTGAGCCTCTCTTCGGCTCTGGCCTCGGACCTCGGCCTCAACAGCCTGGTCATCACCGGCACCGGTGCCGCCGCGGCCATCACGGCGATCGATACGGCGATCGACAAGGTGACGTCGCAACGCGGCAGCTTTGGAGCGATCCAGAACCGCCTGACCTCCGCGATCAGCAACCTAGGGGTCCAAGTCGAGAACCTATCGGCTGCCGAGAGCCGGATCCGCGACGTCGATATCGCCGTCGAGACCGCCAATCTCACGCGCAACTCGATCCTGCAGCAGGCGGCGACTTCGATCCTCGCTCAGTCGAACCTCTCGTCACAGAGCGCCCTGCGCTTGCTCGGCTGAGAATCTCGCGCGGGCTTCGATTCAAGCCCGCGCAGCGATATGGCCGATACCTACTGACAAGTAGTATCAGTGGGGTCATGCCATGAGCAGTGTCGGCGGAATCTCTTTCGGTGGTTTAGCGAGTGGACTCGACACGCAGTCCATCATCCGACAGCTGCTCGCTGTCGAGAGCCGGCCGATCGCGCTCCTTGAAGCGAAGAAGAAGAACTTCCAAGCCAAGAAGAGCCTCTATGGCCAACTCGAGGGCTCTCTCGACAAACTCTTCGAAAGCGCCAAGGGTCTCCGGCTCGCCAGCAGCTTTCTCGACTTCAAGGTCAAGACGAGCGACGACGACAAGCACCTGACCGCCAGCGCGGCGAGTAACGCGGCTGCCGGCAAACACGACATCATCATCGAGCAGCTGGCGCAAGCGCGGACACGCACGACCTCCGGCAGCGACAATGCCGACACTGCGCGGCACGGCGCGGGACTCCTTCGCTTCGACTTCACGGATGGACGGAGCTCGGCCTTCGTCAACATTCCGGATAGTCAAGGCGAGCCGAGCTCGCTCGACAACATTGCGTCATCTATCAACGCGGCTGAAATCGGGATTCAAGCGAGCGTAGTCAATACCGGGATCGGCGACAAGCCGTACAAGCTCGTCTTGACTTCCAACGAGCCAGGTACGAAGAACGAATTCACGGTCTCGACGGACACAGCAAGCGGCCCGTTGATCGATCTCGCCAACGAGCTCACGAACGACAATTCGATTCCGGCCCTGCAGGCCAAGCTCAAGATCAACGGTGTCCCGGCAGAACGATCGAGCAACTCGATCTCGGACTTGATCGCTGGCGTCACGGTAGACCTGGCCGCGGTCCACGCGACCGGCGAAAAGACGACGATCACGATCACGCCAAACGCCGAGGAGACCGGCAAGAAGGTCAAGGCTTTCGTCGACGCCTACAACGAAGTAGTCGATTTCATTTCCAATCAGCAGAAGCTGATCAAGAACGAAGACTCGGCGACCAATCGCGACACGGATGACGACAACGACATCCGGACCAACCCGCTCTTCGGCGAATCGTCACTGCGCACTATCCGCAGCACGCTCCGCTCCCTCGTTGGATCTTCTGTTGACGGCAATGAAGCCTTCGCGCTGCTCTCTCAAGTCGGCATCGACTCGGACCGCGACGGGAAGCTGACCTTCAATCAAGGTGAGTTCGAAGAAGCCGTGACCAAGGACCCCGAGGCGGTCCGCAACATCTTCACGAACGAAACCAACGGCATCGCCAACTCGATCTACGACGCGATCGACGAGTGGACCGACTCGATCGACGGGCTCCTCGCGGCGAGCACGCAAGGCATCGATCGCAACGTGACCGACATCAACCGACAGATCTCACGTGCCGAAGAAAAACTCGACGCATACGAGTTCGCCCTGACCCAGAAATACGCCAACCTCGAGATCACGATGGGGCGACTCCAGGCGCAGCTCGGATCCATCGCCAACATCGGCCAACGCCGCTGATCGCGGCTTTCTCGAAGTCCCCTTCCCCCGAAGCATCATGACCTACGCCAACGCAGCGGAAACCTATCGCCGCAATCAGATCCTCAGCGCGAGCCCCGAGAAACTCATCGTCCTGCTCTACGATGGCGCATTGCAACAGCTGGGGCGCGCCAAGAACGCACTGCACTCCGGTGGCAAGTCGCAGTCGGCGGAGATCGGCATCGCACTCGGCAAGGCGATGGCGATCGTCGGTGAACTTCGCGGCAGCCTCGACATCGAGCGCGGCGGTGACATCGCCGGCAACCTCGATCGACTCTATGACTACTGCCTCGACCAGATCTTCGCGACCAACGTGGAGCGGAACCCACAGGTCATCGAGTCACCAATCAAGGTATTGAGGACACTCAAAGAGGGCTGGGATGCCGTCATCGCCGTGTGAATCCTCGACGATCCTAGCTGCCATCGAAGACAATTGGCGCGCTGCACTGATGCTGCTCGCAGCCGATGACCTTGACGGCAGCGAGCTCCTCGCGCACGTGGAAGCGGCAGAACTGCCGCTGCGCCGCTTGCAAGAACTCGCGAGCGAAGACCGGAGGATCGACATTCCCGATCGAGTCAAGGACCTCGGCCGAACGCTGTCCGAGAAGCTCAACGACGAACACGCGCAAATCGATCGCTTGCGCCAAGACCTCAATAAGCGTCGCAGCGCGCTGCGTTGTTACAAGGCTCCTGAGACCAGCGGTCGTCGCTTCAGCGACGACGCTTGACGCGGCTACTTCTTGGGTACGACGAAGCGACCGTTGTTCTCTTCGGCCAGCTTCTTCATGAACTCCTCGGCGCCCATGTTGCCCGGCAGACGCGTGGGCCTGCCGCCGCTGTTGGCCTTGTCCACGTCTTCGTTCCCGATGAAGACCGCGTGGATCCGGACTTGAGCACCCTGGTTCCACTCGCGGACGATGCGGAGGATCTCGCTCGTATTCGTGATCGTGCCGAGCGTGGGTGAGCCGTCGCTCAGGAGAAAGATCTCGTCGACGTAGGACTCGTAGGCGTCGTCTTTCTTGGCCGCGAACTTGACCTTGAGGGCGGCGTCGAGCCCATCGTAGAGCATCGTCCCACCGCCCGGGTTGACCTTCGCGACGTAAGTCGCGAGCGCCTTCTTGTTCTTGGGGTTGGCCTCGACGAGCGTGTTCTTCCACTCCTTCACGTGGTCCGAAAAGAAGCAGACGTTGAACTTCGAGTCGGGCGCGAGCGCGTCGATGACCTTGAGCAGCTCGGCCTTGGCGCGAGCCATGCGACTCGCCTCTTTGTCGAACTTGCCAGGAGGCCCTGCGCTCGTCGTCGCATCGAACGGCCACTCCATCGATCCACTGATGTCGACGACGAAGTACACGTTGTTACCTGTGACCGGAATCCCGAAGAACTCACTCGCAACCGTGCCCTCCTTCGTGGCATCGAGTTGCGCCTTCGATGGTGCGAGTACAAAGGTGTCTTTGACACCGTCCCACCAACTGCGCCACTTTTCGGGCTCGCGAATATCAGCGTAGTAACCTGTGAGATCGACGAGCGCTTCGTGAACCGACTTGAGAAGCGTCCCTGAGAACGCCGCTTGCTTGCCCTTCTTCGAGATGCTCTTGTTGCCCTCTTCGAGCAAGTCGAGCAGGACGGAGATGCTGCCACGCGAGCGGATCTCGCGGGTCAACGGCAACAAGGCAATCCGCGAGCGCCAATCGTCGAGCGTCGTCAGCCGCTCCAGGACGATGTTGAGGGCGAACTTCAAGTCCTTGTCTTCGGGCTTGGGCTTCTCGGCGCGCACGAGCTTTTGCATCGACGACGCCAGCGCCCCGACGTCGTCCGAGAACTTCGCGTCCTTGAGCGCGGTCGCGACGTGCGTCACCGCAGGGCCGAAGCCCGTCGCGCCGAGGGCGCTCGCAGCGGCGACACGCAGCCCGCCGTCTTCGACCTTCAAGAAGCGCTCGAGCAAGCTGCGCACACCCGGATGCGCCATTCGTTGCAGCGCTGGCATCATCGCGACCGCCATGTCGGCGTCGGCGAAGGCAACGGAAGGCTCGGCACCGGCAGCGCCTTTTGTCTCGGAGAAACCCGCCTCGAGCTTGGCTAGGACTGCATCCTGCACTTTGGCGCCGTACTTGGGATCGCCGAGAGCTTCGACGATCACGTTGCGTAGCCGCGTAATCTCGCCACGAAGCTCCCAGGCGCGCCCACCTTTCTTGGTCAAGCTCTCACTGACCGTCGCCATGAGCGCCTCGATGTCCGCCTTGTCGGCACGCTCGAGCACGACCTGCATGAGGCCCTGCGCCTCTTCGTAGCGCGTATAGGGCTCGCGTTGTCGAACCTTGTTCTTGAGCGAAGGCGCCAAGTAGGGCTTACGGTGAGCAATATCGGGCTTGTCGAGCTCGATGCGTCCGGCGACGAAGTCGCGGCTCCAACGCTGGAGCGACGACGTGATGTCGTCCTTCTGCGCTCGGGACGGAACGGCGAAGAAGATCAGCGCCAGGGTCAGCAAGAACGAGAATTTCATTGGCAGAGCTGTTGGGCCAAGACTGGTCGTGAAAGGCCGGGGGACATCGAGGATACCCCTGGGCGTCCCCCCGGTGCCACGCTAAGCCTTGCTGCCCTGCGCCAGAACGAGGCATGGCGAGGCGCCGGGTCGTCTCGTAAACTCTTCCGCCCGGTTTCCGGACCGACCACATTGCCCACTTCGTGGAGGAAGTCCTTGCCCGCACGCTCCTACGACCGCGCCCCGAACGAGCTTCGACCTTGCCGCATCGAGCGCGACATCCCGACCAAAGCGCCTGGGGCCGTCCTGGTCCACTTTGGCGAAACGGCGGTCCTCTGCACGGCAACGCTGACCGACTCCCTGCCCACTTGGCTTCAGGGGAGCGGACACGGATGGTTGACAGCCGAATATGCGATGCATCCTGCTGCGACTGGTGGCCGCAAGGCACGCGACGGTCGCAGCGGAAGAACGGACGGACGCTCGATCGAGATCCAGCGCCTCATCGGTCGCTCGCTGCGCATGGCCGTCCACACCGACAAGCTGCCCGAATGCTCGATCTGGATCGACTGCGATGTGCTCCGGGCCGATGGCGGCACGCGCACGGCGGCGTTGACCGGCGCCTGGGTCGCCTTGCACGACCTCCTCGTGCACATGCGGTCGATGTCGAAGCTCAGCAACTGGCCGCTCCGTGACCGCCTCGCCGCGGTGAGCGTCGGCCTGGTCGGTGGCGAACCCTACCTCGACCTCGACTATTCCGAGGACAGCCGAGCGGACGCCGACATGAACGTCGTCATGCTCGAGAGCGGCGAACTGGTCGAAGTGCAAGTCAGCGCTGAGAAGCGCCCCCTGACGCGTGCACAACACGACGCGCTGCTCGACCTCGCGACCGCCGGCTGCCGCGAGCTCTTCCAAGTCCAGCGTCGCTCGGTCGAGACCTGAGCGCCACGTGTCGCCGACGCCTTCGAGGACGCTGTGGTTGGCGACGAGCAACCGCAAGAAGGGCGCGGAGCTCGCGCGCATGCAGGCTGGCCTCATGCGCATCGCGACGCTCGCCGAGCTCGACACCGTCGTCTCGCATGCCGGAAGGGCCAGCGACTTCGAGGTCGTCGAGGACCAGCCCACCTTCTGTGGAAACGCGCGCAAGAAGGCAGTCGAGACCGCCGCTCATCTGCGTTCGCTCGGCGTCGCGGCGAGCGACCTCGTCCTCGCGGACGACTCCGGCCTTTGCGTCGACGCGCTCGATGGCGCGCCTGGCGTGCACTCGGCGCGCTACGCCGGCCCGCACGCAAGCGACCGCGAGCGCATCGACAAGCTCCTCGCAGCCCTCGAGAGGCGCAGCGACCGCGGAGCGCGCTTCGTCTGTGCGCTCTGTGTCGCCATGGTCGGCGACGGCGATCCGGCTTCGACCACGCCGATCTTCGAGCACGAGGCCAGCGTGGTCGGTGACATCCTCGAAGAAGCGCGTGGCAGCGACGGCTTCGGCTACGATCCAATCTTCGCCCCTGCGCCACACGAGTTGGCGGACGCAGGCCTCGCAAGCCCGTCGGATCGACGCAGCTTCGCCGAGTTGGGAGCCACCGTGAAAGACAAGATCGGACACCGCGGCAAGGCGCTAGCTGCGCTCGCGAGATTTTTGAGCAAGCAGACTCTGTTCAGCGCGCTCGACAGGAACGAAAGACAAGGCTGACCGATAGCGGCAGAATCGGCCCAGCACGGCGCCGAGACCGGAATGATCGACAAGATTCGCAACTTCTGCATCATCGCGCACATCGACCACGGCAAGTCGACGCTCGCCGACCGCCTCATGGAGCTGACGGGCACCGTCACGGCGCGCGAAATGCACGCTCAGCTCCTCGACGACATGGACCTCGAACGCGAGCGCGGCATCACGATCAAGGCGAAAGCCGTCGCGATGACGTATCGCGCCAAGGACGGCCAGGACTACAACCTCAACCTGATCGATACGCCGGGTCACGTCGACTTCAGCTATGAGGTCGAGAAGTCCCTGCAAGCCTGCGAAGGGGCCTTGCTCCTCGTCGATGCCGCACAAGGAGTCGAAGCGCAGACGGTCGCAAACGCTCACCTCGCCGAGGCGGCCAAGCTCGAGATCATTGGCGTCATGAACAAGGTCGACCTGCCGACCGCGCGACCCGACGCGATCGCGATGGAGATCGAGAACACGGTCTGCATCCCGGCCGAAGAAATCCTGCACTGCAGCGCGAAGTCGGGCTTTGGCGTCGTCGACCTGCTCGAAGCCATCGTCGCTCGCATTCCAGCCCCGCGCGGCAACGTCAACAAACCCCTCCAGGGGCTCATCTTCGACAGCTACTTCGACGACTACCGAGGCGTCATTATTTATTGCCGCATCGTCAACGGCGTGCTCAAGAAGCGGCAGCGCATCTTCATGCCGGGCACGGAGACGGCCTACGAGGTCATCGAGGTCGGCGTAATGACCCCGCGCATGTCGCCCCGCGATTCGCTGAGCGCCGGCCAGGTCGGTTACATCGTGGCCAACATCAAGCGCCTCGAGGACGTCGTCATCGGTGATACGATCCTCGACGAGAAGGGCGAGCGCGCGCCAGCGCTCCCGGGTTTCGCCATGCCCAAGCCCATGGTCTTCTGCGGCTTGTTCCCGACGAGCGCCGGCGACTTCGAAGACCTGCGCAAGGCACTCGACAAGCTCAAACTGAACGACTCTTCGTTCAGCTACGAACCCGAGACTTCGGATGCCTTGGGCTTCGGCTTCCGCTGTGGCTTCCTCGGCCTCTTGCACATGAACATCGTGCAAGAACGGCTCGAGCGCGAAGACGACATGGACCTCGTGCAGACGGCGCCGACGGTCGTCTACCAAGTCCGGACCCGCGACAACACCCTCAAGGAGATCCGCAGTCCGTCCGAGCTCCCCGATGGCAGCACGATCCTCGAGCTGCTCGAGCCGATCGTGAAGCTGTCGATTCTCGTGCCGACGAACGCCATCGGTGCCGTCATGAAGCTCGGCACCGAACGGCGCGGGCGCTACCTCACGACCGACATCGTCGGCAACGACCGTCAGATGATCGTCTTCGAGATGCCCTTGTCGGAGATCATCTTCGACTTCCACGACAAGCTGAAGTCGGCGACGCGCGGCTACGGCACGATGGACTACGAGTTCATCGAGTATCGCGTTGCCCCCCTCGTGCCGCTGCGCATCCTCGTCAACGGAGCCGAAGTCGACGCGCTCTGCACGATCGTGCACCGCGACGACGCCGAGCGTCGGGGTCGGGCCGTGATCCAAAAGCTGCGCAAGGAGATCCCGCGACACATGTTCCAGATCCCCTTGCAAGCGGCGATCTACGGCAAGATCGTCGCGCGCGAGAACATCAGCGCGATGGCCAAGAACGTCACGGCCAAGTGCTACGGCGGCGACATCACGCGCAAGCGCAAGCTCCTCGAAAAGCAGAAAGCCGGCAAGAAGCGCATGAAGATGGTCGGCAACGTCGAGATCCCGCAGAAGGCCTTCCTCGCTGTTCTGGGTAGCGACGAGTGACATCTCGTCGTGGCCATCGGCGGGGATTCGCAACGTCGGGGTTGACCTTTGGGCCGCTCGGCCTTTCGCTCACGTCGTGAGCAAACCGATCCACACTGCGCCTTCCCCTTTTTCGCACGCGATCCGCGACCAGATCGAAGCCTTCGCGATGGCGATCTTGATGGCGATCGGGCTCAAGTACTTCCTAGTCGAAGCCTTCCAGATCCCGACGCCGTCGATGCAGCCGGTCTTGATGGGGAGCCCGGCGACCGGCGTCCACGACCGCATCCTCGTCGACAAGGCCGCCTACCTCGGCTCGGCACCCGAACGCTGGCACGTCGCGGTCTTCCGCTACCCGCACAACCAGAGCCAGAACTACGTCAAGCGCATCGTCGGCCTCGGCGACGAGAAGCTGCGCATCTTCAACGGTGACGTCTACAAGCTCATGCCGGGCGAGGACAGCAAGGCACCGTCGTGGCAAACGCTCCGCAAGCCCCTCGGCCTGCAAGACCATCTGTGGAAGCAGATTTGGGCGCAGAGCGAGGAGGATCGCTCTTCGATCGGACGCATGTTCGAGCTGAAGCGCGCTCTCGGCGGGACCTGGAAGATCGACGAGAAAGGTGTCGTGCGGGCCGAAGCGAGCGGCGGCGCCGTCACGCGCACGACGCTCGAGCTGACCAAGCCCGAGAACCAGTACGCCCACGGCTACCCCAGTCACCTGCGGGCCAAGATCATCGAAGAGGCGGGGAGCGGCGAAAACCTCGTCGTGAGCGACCTCGATTGGCGAGTGACCGCGGGCATCCTCGATGCGACCAAGGCCGTCGAGCTCCGCGTCGTCGAGCTGACGAGCGAGAACAGCTCCCGCGCTTGGCGCCTGCGCGTCGAGCGTGGTGCCGACGGTCGGGGCAAGGTGACCCACGACTTCTTTGCGGTGAGCGCCGACCTGCTGCGCGGCAAACCCGCGACGTCGAGCCTCGTCGGCGAAGCCAGCCTCTCGATGAGCCCCGGCGCATCCATCGACCTGCGCCTCGCCAACTGGGACGATCAATGCTTCGCGTCCGCAGGCGGCATCGCGCTCGGCCCGATCGAGTATGCGAGCGGCTTCGAAGCCACGATCGGGGTGCAGATGGAGGTCGTCATCGAAGGCGGCGCCGACCTGCGTGACATGACGATCGCGCGCGACAACACCTACGAGCGCTGGACCGACGAGCAAGGGCGCTACAGCAACGATGTCGTCCACGTGCCACCGGGCCACTGCTGGATGCTCGGCGACAACCAGCGCAACTCGGACGATGGCCGCACGTGGCGCCGCATGAAGCTCTGGCACCAAGACGGCAAGCTCGTCGCGCCGGGCAAGGGGACCGCGGTTGTCGGCAATGCGCGCTTCGAGTACGAAGGCCGGCCAACGCAGCTCGGCGTCGATGAGAACCCGGTCGTCGTGCCTCAGCGAGAGCGCATCGTCTTCACCGACCTCTTTGGTGAAGAGCACGTGTTTGCTGGCACGCCAGAAGACCTCATGCGCAGCGGCCGCTCGTGGCGGCAGGAAGATCAGGAAGAGAATGCGCGCTTCGTGCCCGAACGCTTCTTCGTCGGCCGGGCCTTCGCCACGTTCTATCCGTTCAGCCGCATTGGGCTGATCCGGTGACCGACCGCGCCGCACGGGCTTTTCCCCGAGTTATCCACAGGCTGTGCACAGCCTGTAAAGGCTCGGTACACGCCGTCCATGACCGCCGCCGTGCGGCGGGCGGGCGCACGCAGGACCAGGGAGCGGGCACTACGATCCATGACCACTGCAATCGCAGGCCTCTTGCGACCGGACTTGGCGGCCCACCGGTATATGACCTTGCCGAAGGACGCGACAAGGTTACGGGCTGTCGCGTGGTCGTCCAGTCAGCCGCGCGAGCCGGCTGAGAGCACGACCACGCGGACCTTTCCACGAGTTATCCACAACCGCTCGCACAGTGCCGATGATGGCGACCACGACTCATCCAGCCCCCAAGTCCCAGCCCAGGGCGCAGCGAAGCGACGACCCGCTGCTCGAAGCCGCCGACCTGGTCAAGACTTACAAGCGTCGACGCGTCGTCGATGGCGTCTGCCTCGAGGTCTGGCCCGGTGAGATCGTAGGCCTCCTCGGCGCGAACGGCGCCGGGAAGACGACGACCTTCCGCATGCTCGTCGGCATGATTCGACCGGACGCGGGCCGGGTCTTCTTCCGCGGCAACGACATCACGAAGCGTCCGATGTATCGGCGAGCTCGCGCGGGGATCGGCTACCTCAGCCAGGAGCCGTCGGTCTTTCAGAAGATGAGCGTCGAGGACAATCTGCTGGCTGTCCTCGAGGCCCATGGCGTGCCGCGGCGGGAGCGAAGAACGCGACTCGAAGAACTGCTGGCCGAACTCGACCTGACCCGCCTCCGCAAGAGCATGGCCTACACCCTCTCGGGTGGCGAGC
>CALLZN010000347.1 GCA_937858895.1 uncultured bacterium
AGGCTGGGCGTGCCCCGGCAGCAGGCGCGTCGCAAGAGGCCTTCTACATGGCGATGCTCGTCAAGATCGCCGAAGAAAATGACGACGGACCCGCCTTCCTCGTCGCCTATCCTCACGTGCGCAAGCAAGCCGCCGAAACCGTCAAGCGCCTCGAGGACATGATGACCAAGACCCCCGCCATGAAGGAGCGCATCGAGACATCTCTTCAGCGTATGCAGAAGCAGCTGGCCGACCTCGATGCCAAGGCCGAGGCCTTCAAGAAGGCCTGAGCCGGTCGACGTGATTCCCGCACGCGCGGCACTTCCACCAACCGTTGCCGAGGGCGTTCCGCTCGTGGGAACGCAGCGCTTGATCGTCCGAGGACTTCGCTGCGACGACCGTTCGTCGTATCTCGAGGTCTTCGGCGATCCGGCCATCGCGAGCTTCGACGACTACGAACTCGTCGAGGAAGCCGACGTCGACGAGGTCGTGCGAGCAGCGATCGCGCGCAACGCGCTGGGTGGCGACGAGTGTGAGCTCGCCGTCGTCCTCGCGACGGATCCGGACGACGCCATCGGCTTCATGACGCTGCGCCCCGCGGGCACGAGCCCCGACGAAGAGAGCGTCAGCGTCGGCTACCATTTCTCGCGTCGCGTTCACGGGCGCGGCCTCGCGACCGAAGCCCTCGCAGGGCTGCTCACGTGGTGGCGCAGCGTGAGTTCGGCTCGCGTCTACGCCTACATCGACCCGGAAAACCTGCCGTCACGGCGGGTTTTGGAGCGCGTCGCCTTCATCGCCGAAGGCGAGCGCGTGCTGCACGGAAAGCGCGAGCTCGTCTTCGCCGCGCCGGATCGCAACTCGGTGTCCGAGGCAGCGCTCGCACGCGACCAGAGCGTCACCGTGGCCGAGGCCAACTCGAAACGCGCCAGAGCGAAGCCGAGGCGCGGGTCAAGCCAAGCGCCGTAGCGTCGGACTCGGGTCCTCAGCGTCCGATCCACGCGGTCGCCGCGTTCGACAGCACGATGCCGCCAACATTCGCGGCTGCGTCGGGCGCAAGCGCTTGCAGATGCAGCTGCGCCGCGAGCAAACCGGGACTCGCCGGCACTTGCAGCGACCAAGAAGCTGCGCCAGCTTGTGCTGGCGCTCCTCCGAGGATGTCGACCGCGACGCGCAAGGCACACCCAGGCATCCCGAGCCCGGCGAGGTCGAGCGGCAACGGAACGGTTCCCCAAACGGAGCGTGACGTGCCGAGTAACAAGACGGCCAAGCTCGCGCTCGGCGCGAAGTTCCTGGCCTGGACGACGAACGGACTACCGAGCCGCGGCGGGGCATTCGTTCCGAGCGTCGGATGACCGCCCGCGCCACTGCAGCCACTGCCGAAGCTCACGAAGGCTCCGCCGGGATCTCGATGCAAAATCAGCCCACGCTCGCCGCAGAGCCACAACTCATCGGCCTCGCTCCTCTCAATGTGGGCGATCGTGTCGGTGCCGCTCCAGAGCTGCTGCCAAGTCCGTCCCTCATCTTTGGTCAACAGCAGGCGAGCCGTGCTCGCGCTAGTGCTCCAGGTCGCCACGTATGCTTCTTCCGTGCTGACTGCGCAGACTGCGAACACGCTCTCGTCGAAGCTCGGAAAGCTCCGGTCGGTCCAAGTGCGTCCACCGTCCTTCGTCAGGGCGATGAAGCCGAACGCGCCGACAATCCAACCATGATCCGCTGTCACGAAGTCGAGCAGGATGCCGTTGTTCGCGCCGCTGTGCTGCAGGCCAGTCTGGACACCTTGCCAAGTTCGGCCGTCGGTCGTTTTCAGGATCGCCCCGCCCGAGCCCGAGACCCAACCGTGGCTGACGTCGATCATGTCGAGGCTGTAGAGCGTATTGCGCACCGGCTGTTCGTGCTGCGTCGTCCAAGTCTGGCCGCCATTTGCCGTGTGCTCGATCCGCATCGCATCCCCGACGACCCAGCCTTCGAATGGCGTCAAGAACACGACATCGTTCTTGTAACCGTTGACCGGTGTGCGCGCGGTCCATGTCTTGCCGAAGTCCGTCGTCACGTGCACCTGGTTGGCGCCAATCGTTGCCGCAAAGCCGCCGGTGACGAGGCTGACCGCTACGTCACTTTGCTGCATGCCCGACGTGTAAGGCTGCGGAATCCAGGTTGCTCCGTCCTTCGTCAATAGCTTGAAACCCTGGTCGACGATCACGATGCCGCGCTGACGGTCCCACATCCCGAGCTCGAAGTTCTGCAGCGTGAGTCCGTTGCTCACGTAGCTCCAGGTCTGGCCGCCGTCGGTCGTGCGGACGAGACCGCCATAGTTGCCAGCTGCGATGCCAACGTTCGCGTCGGCGAATGCAAAGTCATTGAAGGGCGCTCCATAGCCAGGGAAGACTTCGGTCCACGTCGCGCCGGCATCGAGCGATCGGAAGATTTGGCCCGGCGAAGAGCTGGCGAAGAGGCGTCCGACGCCTACGTGCACGATGGCCGAGGCGCTTGCGCCGAAGGACAAGGCCGGGACCGGCTGCCACGTTCGTCCGGCGTCAACCGTCCGCAGCGCGCTCGTGCCGGCCGCGGCGAGACAGCGCGTCCCATCGATGGGCACCAGGTCGTCCCCGCGACCAAGTGCTGGCGAGCTGTGAGCGACGCTCCACGTCTGGCCACCGTCCACGGAGCGCAGCAAGTCACCGGGCCGCGACAGGCCGGCGTCCCGGATCGCGATGACGACAGATGACGACAGGAAGCGGATGTCCTGGACGAGCGTCGCTGTGTCGACGATCGACCAGCTGTGCCCGCCGTCGGTGCTGCGAGCGATCCCGTTCGCCGTCACGCCGATACCCAGCGAGGGTGTGATGAAGTCGCCGATGCGTAGCTCTTCGTTGCCGACTTGCGCGGCGCGCCAGGTCACGCCGCCGTCATCGCTGATCATCAGCGGATAGCCAGATGCCCAGGGAGTGTTCATTGCCCACACGAAAGTCGGGCTCAGTGAGCGCAGCGTCCGGTAAGAGGTCTTCGGGAAAGATGCCATCGGCTGCCAAGTTACGCCGCCGTCGGTCGTGCGCCGCGATGCTGCGTCACCGACCATCCAGCCGTGTACCGCATCGGCGAAGTGCACAGTCGTGACGGCGGCATCGAACGCCTTGCTCCAGCTTCGGCCTGCGTCCGCGGATGACAACACGTGCTCGCCGAACGGAAAGTTGTTCATGCCGGTGATGAAGCCTCTCGGGCCTGCGAACGCCACCTTGGTTGGCTGGTGCACATTGGGGCGAGGATGCGGCGCTTGGCGCACGAACTGAGCATGGGCAGGCGTGCTCGTCACGACGAGCAGAAGAGCGAGTTCGATTCCGTAGTTCATGTCAGTGCTCTGGTTGATCGCTGGGGCCAGAGGGCAAGTTGCATACCCGGGCTAGCAACCGCGCTGTCGTATGAGATCTGCCCAACGTCGCGCATCATGGGCCTCGTGGCCCACGCTGCGCGGCTGTTCTGGTCTGTCGCTGGACGCCAGATGGGGGGGCGGTCATGCGACAGTGGGATTGAATCTGGACGGAGAGTCAGGAAGCTGGACGATTGCGTGGTCGCGTGATCGTGGTCATGCGCAGCTCACGCTTCGGCGTCAGATTCCGCGAGCAGTCGCGCGACCAGCGTAGGGACGTCGGAGACCGTCTCGCAGGTCGGCACCTCGAAGCCGAGCTTCGTGTCGAGCCAATCGCCGTAGGGGTCGAGGAGGACGGCGCGCAGTCCCGCGCGCTCGGCGCCCCGCACGTCGACCACCTCGAGGTCACCACAGTGCAGCGCCTCGCTGGCCGCGCAACCCGCGCGCTCGAGCGCGATCTCGAAGATGCGTGGGTCCGGCTTCTCGACGCCGACCGAGCCCGAGTCGACGATGGCGTCGAAGTAGTGGTCGATGCGGGCGCGCGCGAGCTTCTTGTCGATGCCACCATCCGAGTTGCTCACGACGACGAGGCGCAAGCCCGCCTGCTTGGCGCGCGCGAGCGCTTCGGGCACGCCAGCCGGCACCCTGCTCCAGAGGCGGTCCCAGTTGCTGCTGTCCTGTAGGATGGGCAGCAGCGTAGGCAGGGCCGCGCGCGCTCGCTCGAGCGGCAAGGTCTCCTCGTCGAGATCGCTTGCAGCGTCGAGGATGGCCTGCGCATAGACTGACAAGGTAGAGCCTGCCTCGGTCGATGCCCCCTCGCGGAGGTATTGATTCAGTGTCAGCCGTGCCATGGGCTCGGCGCGCGCCAAGATCTCCGCTTCGATCAGCAGACCCGCCATACTCGCCCACCGGCTCAAGAGACCGTAGTCCATGGCCAAGATCGTGTTGCCAGCATCGAGAAAGAGCGCCCGGAGCCTATTCATCGCCCTCATCCTGCCCGTTCTGGCGGGCTTGTTCGAGAGTGCGCTTTTGGCGTCCTTGCCTGCGCAGGGAGGCCAGGGAGCGGGAGGCCAAGGTGGCAGCGAAGACGCGAACAAGCCCGGCTACGTCAACTGCACGACCTGCAACCACACCGGTGCTCGCGAGTGCACGGCGTGCAAGTCGCGCAAGGAGACCTTCGAGGCGAGCGGAGCCAAGTTCGACTCCGAGCTCCCCAAGTGCAAGTCCTGCTCGGGCTCCTTCCAGAAGGACTGCTCGAAGTGCGAGAACCCCGCCAGCGAGGGGCCGCAGAAGGCGCGCATCGAAGCGCTCGACGCCTGGCTCAAAAAGCAGCAGGCCCGTGTCGATGAACTCGTGGCGCACGAGTGCATGCACGCCGAGAGCCGCTGGTTCTTCATCACCTTCGACCTCAAGCCGATGATGGTCGACAAGAAGCGCCTTGGCAGCTACGAGCTCATGCACCTCTACATCAAGCGCATGGAGGACTTCCGGAAGCTCTACCAGCAGACGATGGAGATCAGCGACGCGGACGTGCCCGATCGCTGCGAGCTCTACATGTGGCGCGATGGTCGTGACCAGGCCATCGCGGCTCCCAAGTTCACGGGCATGGGATCGAGCGGTTCGGGCATCAAGTTGATGGGGGCGAGCTCGGTCTATTCCTTCCTGCTCGACAAGCGTTACGTCAAGGATGACGAAGACCTACACCGGCACATGGTGCACAACGTGACCCACCTCCTCAGCGCGCAGCTCACGCCCGCGCAGTGGATCGGACAGCTCGGTGGTGGCTGGCTCGACGCAGGCCTCGCGCACTACTTCGAGTTCAAGCTCGACGAAAAGTGCACGACGTACTGCTACCAAGAAGTCGCGACGCAGATGGACTTCAAGGGCGGCAAGTGGCTCGTTCCGATCCGCAAGATGGTGGCGTCCGATCGGAAGCTGACATCGTTCCCAACGCTCTGCACCAAGAACACTGACGGCCTCGACCCGCGCGAGCACGCCCTCGCATTCAGCTACGTGCACTACTTGCTCGAAGGCGACTGGGAGTCGAGCAAAGCAAAGGTCGAAGACGGCAAGGGTCGCGGCAAGGCATTGACCCGCGTGCTTCGCATTCTGAAACAAAAGAAAGAAGCGCGCGAGGCTCTGCGTGATGTCTATGGCTGGACCGGCAACAGCCTCGAAGAAAAATGGAAGGAATGGGTTCTGCGTACATATCCGACACGTTGAGGGCACGAAGCACGGCCGCGCTCACGCTGGCCTTCGCTGGCTGGGCGGGGATGGCTGCGAGCGCGCAGTCGACCTTGCCCCGCGACTTCGAACGCGTGCACTTCGCGCGCCGCGAGGTCGAACTCGATCGCATGTTCTCAGCTGCTGGTTCGCGCTTGCGCGACTTGGCCATGCGCAAGGTCCGTCACGCGGTCGAGATCCGCAGCTACGCGGATAGCCTCTCCGGCACGCGCGCGCTCCGACTCGCGGCGGCGTGGGCGACGCTGTCGGGTTTCGGTGAGGACGACCCGGCGTGCAAAGAGCGCTTCGATTGGTTTTTGCTCGCCTTGCCCGAAATCATCGACACCAAGATGATTGAGCGCGATCGCGTTCAGGTCGGCGAGATCACTCGCAGCCTCTATCCGCTCCTGCGGCCCGTCGTCGTCGCCGATCCAGAAGCGCCGACCCAAGGGCGAGACGTGGTGCACCTGACCGGCCGGAGCGTCTTCGGCTTTGCAAAGCCGCCAGACCTCGAGCTGCGCTTCTCGATCTCGAACGGCGAGGACGTGCTCGCGACCAAGACGCGCGGTGACGCCGAAGATCCGCGTGGCTGGTTGCTCTATGACCTCGTCGAGTCGTTTCCGTTGCCGAAGGGTAGCGCGGTCGGGCCTTTCACGGCGAAGCTCGAGATCGGGCGCAATGGCTCGTGGCCGCGCCTTGGCGATCCCTACGACGAGCAGCGCTTCTGGCATGCGCCCGGCTACCACCAGCGCGCCTTCGAGTTCTTCAAGAAGCTGCAGCAGGTCGTTGGCCAGCGTCGTCTCGTCGACGCCGCAGCAGATGACACCGACGTGGCGCGCCTCGCTGTCCTCCAAGAAGAGATCCTCCGGCCGCTGCTCGGTCGCGAGTACTTGCTGCGCTCCTGGCCGACCGAAGCTCTTGGCGAGGCAATGCGGCTCGTCGAGGCGATCTTGGCGCGCGATGCCGACGGCGCTGGCAAGGCCGACGGGCCCTTGGCCGAGTTTCCGCCGACCGGGGATCGGGTCTTCGGAATCGTCGCCGGCAAAGACGAGCTTCGCCGCGTGCAACCGCTGCGGGTCATCTGGGGACCGCGCACGACGGGGATCGATGCGCGCCTGCTCGTCGTGCTGCCGCCCGGTGGTCAGGACGAAAACTACGTGATCGATGGCCTCGGCGTCGACCTCGGGCGCATCCAGACGACGCCTGGCGCGGTCGTCGCTTTCGCCCACGAGCCGGTCGACCACGGCTACTTCGAAGGCGCGATGGCGCTGCTGACGACTTACTTTCAGGTCTCACCGCGCCGCACCTCGGTCGTCGGCATCCTCGATGGCGGGACCCGGGCACGCTTCGCTTATCCGAAGTTCGGTGGCAAGCTGCGTGAGCTCATCTTCGTCGGTCGTGAGTTGCCCGACGCAGCCATCCTCGGCGCGGAACAACAGGTCGACCTGCTGCGCGTCGTTTCGGCCTACGGCTACCCTTCCAAGTTGCACGTCGAGAAGCTCCTCACGCTGCCGAACTTCGAGGCCAACAAGGGGCGGCTCGCCTTCGATGTGTCGCTCGAGCGGCCGCGCTCGCTCCGCGAGTCCTTCGAGGTCGTGTTCGACCGCACTTACGGGCGCAACTGACGCTCAGCGGACGGCTTCGGGCAGCGTGAAGACGATGTCTTCGACCGGGCCGTCGCTCTCGATGACATCGGTCGCGCCGACTTCGCGGAGGCGTTCGATGACGCCGCGGACCGAGACCTCAGGGGTCGATGCGCCTGAGGTCACGCCGACCCTCGTCTTGCCTTCTAGCCACGCCGTCTGGATTTGATCTGCGCCCAGGATCAGGTGACTCTCGACACCGCGGCTTACGCCGAGCTCCCGTAGACGGTTGCTGTTGGAGCTCGTCGGGTCGCCGATGACGAGCCAGAGATCGACTTGGTCGCTGAGCGCCTTGACGGCGTCCTGGCGATTCTGCGTCGCGTAGCAGATGTCGTCTTGGAGCGGCAGGCGCAGCTTGGGGAAGCGTCGTTCGAGCACGCCGATGATGTCGCGCGCCTCGTCGACGGACAAGGTCGTCTGCGTGAGGACGGCGACCTTGTCGGGGTCTCTCGCCTCGACGCGCTCCGCCTCGGCGACGTTCTCGACGACGATCGTGCGTTCGGGTGCCTCGCCGACGACACCCTCGACCTCGACGTGGGCCCGGTGGCCAACCAAGAAGATCGTGAAGTCCCGCTTGTTCCAAGCGCGAGCGCCGACGTGGACCTTGGTCACGAGTGGGCAGGTCGCGTCGACGACGCGGAGGCCGCGCGCCTCGGCCTCTTGCACGACCTGCGGCGGCACGCCATGCGCGCTGAAGACGACCCAGCTGTCGGCCGGCACGTCGCTGAGTTCATCGACGAAGATGGCGCCCTTCTTGCGCAGGTCCTCGACGACGACGGCGTTGTGCACGATCTCGTGGCGCACGTAGATCGGCCGACCGAAGCGTTCGAGCGCCCGCTCGACGATCTCGATGGCGCGATCGACGCCCGCGCAGAAGCCGCGCGGGCTGGCAAGGACGACCTGGAAGCCTGGCATGCGCGGATCCTAGACCACGCCAGGCCGTGGCTCGACGAAGCACGCCGAAAAGTGCCGGTTTTTGCCCGGCGATCTCTCGGCGCGCGTCGCCTCGGCCGAGCCTCAGCGCACGATGGTTGTCTTGACCGCGTTCGTGAAGCGCAGGGCGAGGTTCTGCTGCCCGTCGCGCCCGGCCATCAGGGCTTGGAAGTAGATACTCTGTCCGACGAGGTTCTGGTCATTGGGGACACTGAGCTCGATGTAGTGCTCACCGCGCACCGTCACGGGGTTCCAGAACGAGACCAAGGTCGCCGGGTCGAGCCGCAACAAGCCCAAGGGTGGCAAGTCGATGCGCGTCGTCCCGAGAGACAAGAAACCAGCTCCGCCGAACGACTCTTCGACCAACGAGTAATTGATCGAAAACGCGCCGAGATAGAACTTGCGGCCGACCGCCGCCTGTCCGAGCGTCTCCGTTTGGCGATGACGGTTGCGGAAGAGGCGAGGATAGTCGTCGTAGCTGTTGACGATGTATTCAGGATCGCCGTCACCGTCGGTATCGACAACCGCGATCGCCGTCGTCAGGTCGCTGAACTCCGAGCCCTGCGTCTCGATCTCGATGACCTTGAAGCCCGCGAGTCCGTCATTGCGCCACCAGCGGTCCCGGCCATTGATGTACCTGGGGTTCCAATATTGAACCGGGTCCGCCGAGCTGAAGATGTCCGAATCGCCATCGCCGTCGATGTCGATAGCGATCGCTCTCGTTGTTGTGTCGGAAGAATTCGGCACCGACACCGGCTTGGGCAGCGCGATCTCTTGGAAGTTCGCGCCAAGGTTCTCCAAGACGATGTCCTTTCCTGTCGCCGTGCCGACGAAGAAGTCGACATCACCATCGCGGTCGGCATCGAACGGCGCGATGCAAGTCGGCACGGCGCCGACGACGATCTGCGTCGTTGCGTCGGTCAGCTTGCCACCCACGTTGCGATAAAGCTGCACGTGCTGACTGCCGCTGACCTCGATGAGGTCCAGGTCGCCGTCGCGATCGATGTCTACCAGTTCGACTTGGGTCGTCTTGGCGAAAATGGGCCAGATGTGGGTCGAAGTGACATCCTGGAACTTACCGCTGCCGTCGTTGAGCAGCACGCTGTTGCGATCGTCGTAGTGGCCGACGACGATGTCCAAATCCTTGTCGCCATCGATATCGCCGATGCTGAGCGCATTCCCTTGCTTCCTCGGCAACGCGTATTCGCCGAAGTGGACGAACTTGGACCCCGTCCAGGTCAAGATACGCAGATGTGGTGCGAGCCAGTTGACAGTGATGAGCTCCGGTCCGCCCTGTCCATCGAGGTCTGCGAGCGCGA
The DNA here is from genome assembly GCA_937858895.1 of uncultured bacterium. Classification (GTDB taxonomy): domain Bacteria; phylum Planctomycetota; class UBA1135; order UBA1135; genus JACKHW01. Next base: position 9,462 of record CALLZN010000347.1, read on the forward strand.
TCGCGTTCGTGTGGTCCGTATCGGCTGGTAGGTATTGCGCAGTCGCATCGAGGAAGCGACCGAAGCCGTCATCGACATAAAATGCGTTCTGCTGCCCGCTGTTGCGCGCCACGATCATGTCGAGGAAGCCGTCACCGTTGCCGTCGAAGAACACGAAGCCATGGGACTTCTCCTTGATGAAGGGCAGAGGCTGGTCCGCTGACACGTCAGTGACGAAGGCGAACTTGGCGCTGCCATCATTCAACATGGCAGCTGCCGGCGCCGGCTTTAGATAGAAAGGGTTGCGATTTGCGACATACATGTCGCGGTCGCCATCGCCGTCGATGTCGCTCGCCATGAGGCGAGTCGTATGGAGCGTATCGAAGGGGAGCAGGTTCGAAGTCGTGTTCGTGAAGGTCCCGCGACCATTGTTGAGCCACAGTTGGTTCTGGTAGCCGGCGTTCGCAAACGCTAGGTCGGGAGCGCGGTCGCCATTGAAGTCAGCCAGGATGAGGCTCGCGCCGTTCCACGTCGGCATGCGCCCGGCGGGTGCAGCGCTGAATCTGCCGCTACCATCGTTGAGGCAGAGTTCCGTCGGCAGGTTGCCGATGACGTCGAGGTCGAAGTCACCGTCGACATCTCCAAAGACGAACTCGCTGTGCGTCGACTTGAACGGCGGGTATCCAGCCGAAGCATCGGTCGGAAAGAAGCCAAAGCCATCGTTGAGCCAAATCTGGTTGATCGTGCCGTGATGGACGTAGTCGAGGTCGCCATCTCCATCGACATCCACGAGCGAGACAGCCCTCGCTACGGAGTTCAAGACCGGCAAGCGTCCAGCAGCATTCGTGAGGTTCCCTCGGCCGTCGTTCAGTAGCAGGGCCGCAGAGCTCCTCGTTCCGACGAGGGCATCCACGTCGCCGTCCCTGTCGACGTCTCCGTAGGCGATGCAGGTGCTGTCACTTGGCGCGGTGGCGACCCGGCTCGCGCTATAAGGAAAGGACCCGCCGCCCGTGTTGAACAGGAGGCTGATCACGGAACTGCCGGGGACGAGCTGGGCAAGGTCAGCATCGCCGTCACCGTCGAAGTCGTGCGCCTCCAGCCATGGGTAATCACCAACCACGAGGCCAGGGTTGTCGCGCGCGACGTACTCGTTCGGCCCGCGCGAGAAAATGATGCGCACGCTGTAGGACGGGACGTTGACGATGGCCATGTCGCCCCGACCATCGTTGTCAAAGTCGGCGGAGCAAGCGGCGACGGCTTGGATGCCAAAGGCTCCGCCGGCCGGCGGTGGCGCGATGAAGAGCCGTGTCTGTGCGTGGCCGAATGATGTCGCGGCGACCCAAGCCGCGAGGCCGAGAAGGGGGGTGAATCTTGCAGTCTGCTTCATGGGCTGTTCCTGCTTTTGGACGAGTCTCTGCGGTGCATGGTGGGCAACGGCTGGTGACCCCAGCATAGCAGGGTCGGCGCCTGTCCCGTGGGCATCGAGAGTCTGATTCTGGCGAGTTGTCACAGCGAGCGCTCAGGTGCCTGGTAGCACCTCGACATGCAAGTGTGGCCCGCTCGTGGGGCCCGACAGGCCGACCTGGCCGAGGACTGCGCCGACCTCGACCCGCTCGCCGGGTCGCCACGGGATCGAGGCCCGCCGAAAGTGTGCATAGAGATACGTCTTGCCGTCGTCGGCGCGGATGAAGATCTCGTTGGCACGCTCACTCGGTTCGTCCGCCGCGTCGTCGGTGAGCGCGAGCACCGTGCCAGCAACGGGGCTCGTCACGACCGCGTCGAGGGTCCGGTGGGGCGGTTGCGCCGCGATGTCGACGGCGAGGCGCCGCCCGGCATGGCGGTGGTTCGCGGCGTGGAAGCCAGCGACGACCCGGCCTTCACGACCGTCGAGCTTGGGAAGGGGGAGCATCGCCTCGTCGGCGACCGTGCTTGCTCGCGACGCGACGCGACAGTCGAGGAGGGTCACGCGACGGCCTCGAGCATCGAGGATTTCGAGGCTCCACGTGTCTGTGCCCGGCGGCAGGTCGGCGTCGAGCCACGTGCTCGCGCCGCCTGGGAGCCACGGTCCGCCGCGCCCCAGCTGCACGGCTTCACGCGCGAGGGACGCAATGTGAACACGAAACCACGCCCAGCCGCTCCGCGCCTCGAGGGGGACTGGGTCAGGTTCGTAGCCCAAGAGTCGGACATCGCCTGCGCTGCGGCAGGATGTCGAGAGACCGAGGATCATGAGGCTGAGGGCCCCGACTCCGACGTGAAGGATGCGCCAGCTGCGTCGCTCCATGCTGCGATCATGCGCCGACTGGGCGCGACGTCGATCGTCGATGTGTGGAATCGCGATTCTAGGGACCTCTCCGCGCTGAGGCTTTCGCTCGACCTCGCGCTCCCGTAGTTTGCTCGGCCATGCCCGACATCGAGCCAGGATCGGCCGCGCAACCTCGTTGGACCAAAGTTCTCGACCACACGCGATGCATCGGATGTCACGCGTGTAGCACTGCTTGCAAGTCCGAGAACGAGGTCCCGCTCGGCGTTCACCGAACCTACGTCAAGCAGGTCGACGTCGGGGTCTTTCCGCACGTGCGTCGCGCCTTCCAGGTCACGCGCTGCAACCAGTGCGAACAGCCGCCCTGCGTCGACGCCTGCCCGACGGCGGCCATGCACAAGCGGCCCGACGGCATCGTCGACTTCGACAAGTCCATCTGCATCGGCTGCAAGGCCTGCATCGCGGCCTGTCCCTACGATGCCATCTTCATCAACCCGGACGACGGCAACGCCGAGAAGTGCAACTTCTGCGCGCACCGCATCGACCAAGGGCTCGAGCCCGCTTGCGTCGTCGTTTGCCCGACCAACGCGATCCTGGTCGGCGACCTCAACGACGCGACCGATCCGGTGACCCGCATCATTCATCGCGAGCCGGTCGCGGTGCGGCGCCCCGAGAAAGACACGCGACCCAAGGTCTACTACAAGGGCGCCCATCAGGCGACGCTCGACCCGCTCGCAGCGAGGCGACCCGAGGGGGGCCTCTTCATGTGGAGCGAGCAGGGACCGGTCAACTCTTCGCTCGGCGGCCATCCCCAGTCGCCGAACTCGTCGGCTGCTGCGATCTTGGCTTGGGACATTCCCCACCGAGCGCCCTGGGACGCGCGCGTCAGCCTCTACACCTGGACCAAGAGTCTCGCCTCGGGCGTCTGGCTCGTCGCTGCGATGTGCCTCGTCCTTGGTGTTCTCGCGAGCGGTTCGACGCTCTGGCGCTGGACGGTGCCGTTGCTCTCGGGCGTTTGGCTCGCTGCAACTGGCGGCCTCTTGATCTGGGACCTCAAGCGACCCGAGCGCTTCTGGATGATCTTCTTGAAGCCCCAATGGAAGAGCTGGCTCGTGCGCGGGGCCTTCATCATCGCGGGCTTCTCGGCGGTGCTCGGCTTGCATTTGCTCGGCTCGGTCTTCGACCTCGACGCGCTCACGCGTGTGGTCGCGTGGATCGGTATTCCGATCGCTGTCATGACCGCGGTCTACACGGCCTTCTTGTTCGCGCAGGCCAAGGCGCGTGACCTCTGGCAGAGTCCGTTGCTGCCGCCGCTCCTCCTCGTGCAGGCGGTCCTTGCGGGTGCTGCTGGGCTCTTGCCCTTCGTCTCCGAGGCTGAGTTCGCGGTTGGCGCCAACGTGACCGTCGCGACCGCGCTGCGCTGGACGCTCGCGATCGCCTGCGCTGCCCAGCTCTTGATGACGCTCGGTGAAGTCACGCTCACGCACTCGACCGCGCACGCGAAGCTCGCCACCTTCGAGATGGTCAAGGGTCGCTACCGCATGTTTTTCTGGGCTGGAGTCATCCTCGTCGGCTTCGGCTGCTTCGCGCCGATCGCGCCCGTCGAGTACGGCGCGCTCCTTGGTCTTCTCGCCTTCGAACACGCTTACGTGCAGGCCGGCCAGGCCGTGCCGCTCGCCTGAACCTCCAGCCCTATGAACACCGACACGAAGTCCAAGCGTCTGCGCGCCTACCCGCCGAAAGACCAGTGGGACGATTGGCGCGAACTCGACTCCAAGTCTTGGCCCGAGCGCGTCGAGCGGCGCTTTGCGCTGGTGCCCACCGGTTGCTTCAACTGTGAGTCAGCCTGTGGCCTCTTGGCATACATTGACAAAGAGACTGGCCTGATTCGTAAGTTCGAAGGCAACCCCGAGCATCCTGGTTCGCGCGGGCGCAATTGTGCCAAGGGGCCAGCCTCGAAGAATCAAGTCGACGACCCCGAGCGCATCCTCTATCCGATGCGTCGCGTCGGCGCGCGCGGCGAAGGGCGCTGGCAGCGCACGACCTGGGACGAGGCCTTGGACGAGATCGCCGCGCGCATCCGCAAGGCCATCCAAGAAGAGCGCCGCCAAGAGATCATGTACCACGTCGGGAGGCCTGGTGAAGACGGCTATACCGAGCGTGTCCTCGCGGCCTGGGGCATCGACGGCCACAATTCACACACGAATATTTGTTCGTCGGGCGCGCGTGCTGGCTACGCCTTTTGGATGGGTTACGACCGGCCGAGTCCGGACCACGCCAACGCCAAGGTGATTTTTTTGGTGAGCGCCCACCTCGAGTCCGGGCACTACTTCAATCCGCACGCGCAGCGCATCATCGAGGCCAAGCAAAAGGGCGCCAAGGTCATCGTCCTCGACGTGCGCCTGTCGAACACGGCGACGCACGCCGACCACTGGCTGTCACCCTACCCCGGCAGCGAGCCGGCGATCCACCTCGCGATCGCCAGGCACTTGATCCACGAGAAGCTCTACGACCGCAACTACATGCGGACCTGGTGGAACTGGTCGGAGTATCTCGCGAGCGAGCATCCGAAGGAGGCGAACGACTTCGAGACCTTCGAGCGCATCCTCGCCGAACTCTACGATGCTTGTACCTTCGAGTGGGCCTCGAGCGAGTCGGGCATCGACGTCGACACCTTGCGCGAGGTCGCGCAGATCGTCGCTTCGGCCGGCAACCGGCTGTCGACACACAATTGGCGGTCGGCGAGTTCGGGTGTGTCGCACGGTTGGCAGGTGTCGCGCACGCTCTTCTTCCTCAACGCCTTGACGGGTTCGATCGGCGTGCCGGGTGGCACCTACCCCAACGCTTGGAACAAGTTTGTCGCGGCGCCCATTCACCGGCCACCGCATCCGGACCACTGGAATGAATTGTCGTGGCCACAGGAGTTCCCGCTTTCGTTTCACGAGCTCTCGTTCTTGCTGCCCCATTTGGTGGGCGAAGAGCGCGGCAAGATCGACACGTATTTCACACGTGTTTACAACCCGGTCTGGACCAACCCCGATGGCTTCTCGTGGATCGACATGCTGCGCGACGAAGCGCGCATCGGCTGCCACATCGCGTTGACGCCGACTTGGAGCGAGACCGCCTACTTCGCTGACTTCGTGCTGCCGATGGGGCTCGGCAACGAGCGCCACGACGTCTACAGCTACGAGACCCACGACGCTCAGTGGATCGGCTTCCGCCAGCCCGTCATGCGGGCCTATGCCGAGCGCGAAGGGCGCAAGGTCAACGACACGCGCGAAGTCAATCCGGGCGAGGTCTGGGAAGAGAACGAGTTCTGGATCGAGCTGTCGTGGCGCATCGACCCGGACGGTCAGCTCGGCATTCGTCAGTGGTTCGAGTCCAAAGAAAAACCCGGCACCAAGCTCACGGGCGAAGAATACTACGCGTGGATGTTCGAGAACTCGGTGCCCGGCCTTCCCGAGCGGGCAGCGAGCGAAGGGCTGACTCCGCTCGACTTCATGCGCCGCTACGGCGCCTTCGAGGTCGCGCACAAGGTGAGCTGCGTCTACGCCGAGACGGTCGGTGTCGACGAGGTCGATGACATCGCCGAAGACGACTTCGGTCGCATCTACACGCGAGCACCAAGCCGCCAGCGACGAACATCGTGCCGCTGCCCACACCGCCCGGCGACGCCGACGGTCGCCGGCCGCTCGGTATTCGCGTCGGTGGTGACATCAAGCGCGGTTTCCCGACGGCGTCGGGCAAGCTCGAGTTTTGGTCGCCGGTCCTCGCGAGCTGGGGTTGGGAAGAGATGGCCATCCCAGGCTATCCGCGTTCGCACATCCATCCCGACAACCTCGAGCCTGGCCAGATCCCGCTCATTCCGACCTTCCGTCTGCCGGTGCAGATCCACACGCGCAGCGCCAACTCCAAGTGGCTCGACGAGATCGCGCACACGAATCCGCTTTGGATCCATCCGCGCGATGCACAAAGGCTCCAGGATCTGCGCACCGGGGATCTAGTGCGCGTCGAGACTGAGATCGGCTACTTCGTCGTGCGTGCCTGGGTGACCGAAGGCATCAAGCCGGGCGTCGTCGCCTGCAGCCACCACATGGGGCGTTGGAAGCTCGAGGGGCAAGACGGCCAGAGGCAGCTCATGGCGACGGTCGAGCTGTCGCGCGAGGGTTCGCGCATGCGCTTGCGGCGCAAGCAAGGCGTGCGTCCGTGGACGAGCGCGGACCCTGACACCCAGCGCATCTTCTGGAGTGACGTGGGCGTTCACCAGAACCTCACGTTCCCGGTCCACCCCGATCCGATCTCGGGCATGCACTGCTGGCACCAAGCCGTGCGCGCGACGCGGGCCCGCGACGAGGACCAGTACGGCGACATCTCGGTCGACCTCGCAAAATCCAAGGCGGTTTTCGCCAAGTGGCTCGCTGATACCAGGCCGGCGCGACGCGTATCGCCCGATGGCACGCGGCGGCCGTATATGCTGCTGCGTCCCCTCAAGCCGACTCACGCGGCTTACCGACTGCCTGACCTCACATGATGCTTCGCGCTGCCCTCGCCATCTCTTGCCTTAGCTCGCTCCTCGCAGCGACGGACTTCTGGGTCGATGGAAAGGCGGGGAGTCAGCAAGGCGACGGCAGCAAGGTGAAGCCTTGGGCTTCGATCCACGACGCGCTCGCGCGCATCGACGAGCCGGTCTACCCCAACTCGCATCGCCTCTTCGTCGTCGGCGACCAGGTCTACGACATCCGGTCCGAGATCCTGATGAAGTACAACGTCGCGCTCATCGGGGAGGTCGTCGCTGGGCGCCGGCCGCGCTTGCGCGCCGGGCCGTCGCTTGCGCGCATCGTGCGCTTCGACCCGGCCAAGGTCGCCAACCGCGCAGCCGAGCTCAGTGACCTCGACTTCGAGGGTGGCAACATCGCGGTCCAGGTCGGCGGCTTGCCGACCATGCGGCACCGGCCGCGCATCGAGGACTGCAATTTTTATTGGCAGCTCCACACCGCGATCCTCGTCGATGTGCGCGGTGGCGTGATTTGCGATCCGCGCTTCTCCAAGTGTCGTTTCGTCGGCAAGTCGGTCGGCATCGATGTCTCGATCACCGGCGGCGATGTGCTCTACCGTCCCGATGTCGTCGAGTGCGTCTTCGACGGGCACGCCGCGGCCGGCTATCGCATCGTCGACAACGCAGCTGGCGCGAGCGAGGTCGGTGGCATCGTTCTCGACTGTCGCTTCGAAGGCTGCCGCAATGGTATGGACGTCGTGTCCGGCACGGGAGCGACCAAGACCAAGCTCGACGTGCGCACGTCGACCTTTGCTCGTTGCACGAACGACGGCATCTCGCTGCGCGTCGCGCTCTTCGCGAACAGCGACACGGTCGTCGAGGCGTGCAGCTTCATCGATTGCGGTGGGCATGGGCTGCGCGTCGGAGGCATGTTCGCAGGTGGTGATCATGCGCTGCTCGTGCAGGATTCGATGGCGGTGCGCTGTGCAAGTGGCGGCTTCGTGTACGACTTCGGCCACGCGGCGCCGTCTGGCGTGAGCGCGAGCGTCGTTTCGAAGCGCAACCTCGTGGTCCACGGACAAGTCGGCATCGCCATGCGCGCCAGCGACACGTCGGGTGTGCGCTGGACCTTCGAGTCGGAGGCGGATCGCTGCCACGAGCAGACGAAGACAGGCGTCGAGGTCCTCGGCGGTGGTGCCCCTGCATCGGAGTGGCTGCTGCGCTCGGCCATCCTCGCTGGTAACAACTGTGGTCTCGATTGTGCGACTTCGGTCGAGGGTGCGGTCGAGTTTTGCACGATCGCCGACCAGGTCGATGTCGGCCTGAGGGCGAGCGCGGCGATCGCGAAGCTGCGGGTCACGCACTCCATCTTCGACAAGAACCGCGGAGGGGCGCTCAGCGCGCCGGCGACCGCGGTCGTGGATCACTGCTGCTTCGACCGCGGCATGGTCACAGGCGCCTTCAACTTCGAGAGCGACCCACGGCTGCAGCGTCCCTTTTACGTGCTTGGCCCAAACTCGCCGTGTCGCGACAAGGGCGACAAGGCTGTGGCTGCGCAGCTCTTCGACTTCGAAGGCGACGCGCGCGATGCCGATGCTGGGCCCGACCTCGGCGCCGACGAGGCGCTGGCGAGCGGCGGCGCTTATGCCTATGGCCTGCCTGGCTTTGGCGCGCATGCCTTCCGTCCGACGATCCGCGGCAACCGCGCGGGCCTCGGTATCGGCCAGGATGTCCGCATCGAGGTCGAGAACGCGATCGACTCCCTGCAGCGCAGCGCGACCGGTGGCCTCGTCTTCATCGGTTGGCGTGAGCTTCCGAGCGGTGGGCCTCTCGAGTTCGGGCCCCTTGGCGCACCAACTTGCATGCTGCAGACCTCCCTCGACGCGTCAGTTTGGCCGATCATGATCGACGCCGCGGGCAAGGGCGCGCTCACGTTCCGGCTGCCGAGCGAATCGCAGCTACGCGGCGGGGTCTTTACGGCCCAGGCCTTGGTGAGGCGCGACGGTGTGAACAGCGCGGGCTGGGTGCTGACGCAGGGCTTGCGCCTGCGCATTGGCACCTGAGCCTGTTTTCAGTCTCAAGCGCCGTCGCTCGCCGTGACGATGAAAAGGGGTCCGTTTCTCCGTAGAGGGCACCCCGATGACGATGGGCAAGAGCGAAGGTCGTAGCAGTGCCAAGGGCGTCGACGAGCGTAGGCGTGGCGGCGACCGGCTGCCCGTGAGCGGTGTCGTCACGATTTCGATGCCGGCGCTGGCCTTCGAGGGCCCGTCCGAGAACGTCTCACGCGACGGTGTCTATTTCACGGCGAAGCAGAACCTCGACGTCGAAGTGACCCTGCCGAATGGCACGACGCGCAAGGGGCACATCATGCGCGTGGGCGCCGTGCGCGACGGTGAGTTCGGGATCGCGGTGCGCTTCGCGGAGCCACTCAGCCAGAACGACTTGCCGAACAACGGCGCTTGACGCAGTGGGGGCTTGGCGCGCTCAGAGCCGGCCGCCGCGCGCGTCCTTCGTGAGCTCCAAGTAGGAAGCGTGGCGACTCAAAGGAATCGCGCCCTGTGCTACGGCGTCGAGGACGGCGCAACCAGGCTCGTGTTCGTGGCTGCAGTCATCGAAGCGACAAGCCCCGAGGTAGGCCCTGAACTCGCGAAACAGTGACGCGACTTCCGTCTCGTCGATCTCGAAGAGGCCAAAGTTTCGGATGCCCGGCGTGTCGACGACGTGGGCATTGCCCGTGATGCGAATCAGGCTGCTGTGCGTCGTCGTGTGGCGGCCTTCGCGAGCACCGCGTTCGGACACGGACCCGATGCGGAGCGCGAGGCCGGGTTGGATGGCGTTGAGTAGCGAAGACTTGCCGACGCCCGAGAGGCCGCTCACGACGCAGATGCGGTTTTTCATCAGCTCGCGCACTTCGTCGACGCCGCGGCCGTCGACCGTCGAGGTGCCGATGCTCGTGTAGCCGAGGCCGCGGTAGAGCTCCAGCCACTCGCTCGCGTCGCCGCAGTCGATCTTGTTGATCACGACGCAGGCGTCGATCTCACCGCGCTCCGCGCCCGCGAGGATGCGGTCGACGAGCGCCGGACGAAAGCTCGGTTCGGCCACGGCCGACACGACGAGGACGAGGTCGACGTTGGCGACGAGGACCTGCTCGCGCGTGCCCTCACCGGCGCTCGCGCGCGCGAGCTTCGTGCGCCGCGGCAGCACACTGTCGATGCTGCCGCCGCCATCGTCGTCGAGCGTGATGACGACGCGGTCGCCGACCGCGATCGGGTTCTTCGCGCCGCGGCGGTCTTCGAAGAGCCTGCCGCGCGGGGCGAGCAAGCGAAGCGAGCCATCGTCGAGCTCGACGTGGCAGCGCTTTTTGTCGACGCGCACGACGAGGCCGCTCTGGGCTGACTCGTCCATGGCATGACTCTAGCGCCTCGTGTAGCTTCCACGTGTGACCATGTCCCGGACGCCCGTCGGAAGGTTGGCGCCGAGTCCGACCGGAGCGCTGCACCTTGGCAATGCGCGCACCTTCCTGCTCGCATGGCTCAGCGTGCGGTCACGCGCGGGGGTGCTCTTCTGTCGCATCGACGACATCGATGGGCCGCGCATCAAGGAAGGGGCGACCGCGGAAGCGCTCGAAGACCTCGCCTGGCTCGGCCTCGACTTCGACGCCGAGCCCATCCTGCAGAGCGCGCGTGCTGCCGAACATGACCTCGCGCTCGACCACTTGGTGCAGCGCGGCCTCGTTTACCCGTGCGTCTGCACGCGCAGCGAGATCGAGCGTTCGCAGTCGGCGCCGCAGGACTCGCTCGACCACGGGACGCGCTATCCGGGCACCTGTCGCGGGCGCTTTGCGAACGCGGCAGAAGCGCGCCAAGCGACGGGCCGCGACCCGGCCTGGCGCCTGCGCGTCGACGATGGCGAGGTCTGCTTCGACGACGCCGTGCACGGGCGCGTCTGCATCGACGTTGCCGCTGACTCCGGCGACTTCGTCGTCGCCAAGAAGGACGGTCAGCCGGCCTACCAACTCGCGACCGTCGTCGACGACGCCGACTTCGGCGTCACCGAGGTCCTGCGCGGCGACGACCTCCTCGCGTCGACGCCGCGGCAGATCTTGTTGCAGCGCGCGCTCGGGCTGCCCGAGCCGTCCTGGGTCCACGTTCCACTCATCGTTGGCGTCGATGGCCGCAGGCTCGCCAAACGCCATGGTGATACACGCATTGCTTGGTATCGTCGTCGTGGCATCAGCGGCGAAGAGCTCGTCGGTTGGTTGGCCTTTAGCTGTGGCCTCACCGACTCGAGGGCGGCGCGACCTGCGTCGTCACTGCTCGAAGAGTTCGACCTGCGTCGCCTATCCAAAGAAAAGACCGTGCTCGAGCGTGACCCATTTACTGTTGACTGATTGATATTGATTTCATGATTACGGTTTCGAACATCAGCAAGCGACACGGACACCAGGCGCTCTTCGTCGAAGCGTCGATGTACTTGGGCGCGGGAGAGAAGGTCGGGCTCGTCGGTCCGAACGGCGCGGGCAAGTCGACACTCTTCAAGATCATCACGGGCGACGACCCCGCCGACGAGGGCGAGGTCACGGTGCCGCGCCAGACGACGATCGGCTACTTCCGCCAAGAGATGGAAGAGATCGGCGGGCGCTCGGTGCTGGACGAGACCATCGCAGGTTGTGGTCAGGTCGGAGCGCTGCACCACGAGCTCGCGAGCCTCGAACAAGACCTCGCGGACCCAGAGAAGGCCGACGTGATGGATCGCGTCCTGCAGCGTTTTGGCGAAGTGCAGTCGCGCTACCAAGATCTCGGCGGCTATGAGCTCGAGGCGCGAGCCAAAACGATTTTGCACGGACTCGGCTTTGACGACACGCAGATCGCGGCCGACGCGGGTGCCTTGTCCGGTGGTTGGAAGATGCGCGTCGGCATCGCGCGCGTGTTGCTGGGGGACTTCGATGTCTTGCTCATGGACGAGCCGACGAACCACCTCGACATCGAGTCCATCTTGTGGCTCGAGACCTACCTCAAGGACACGCGGTCGGCGGTCTTGATGACCTGCCACGACAAGGACTTCATGAACCGCGTCGTGTCGCGCATCATCGACGTCGACCAGGGTGAGCTCGTTTCTTACACCGGCGACTATGACTTCATGGAGCGTCAACAGGCGCAGCGGGCGGCGCACCAGGAGGCGGCCTTCGAGCGGCAGGCGGCGACGATCGCCAAGATGCAGCGCTTCATCGATCGCTTCGGGACGCACGTCGCGAAGGCCGCACAGGCGCGCAGCCGCGCCAAGAAGATCGACAAGATCGAGCGCCTCGATCCGCCGGTCAAGCGCGTGGTCGTGCCCTTCGATTTTCAAGCGCCGCCGCGCGTTGGTGAAGACGTCGCCACGCTAAAGGCCGTCTCCAAGAGTTATGGCAAACGGCGAGTCTACGATGGCCTCGACTTCGAGGTCAAGCGCGGCGAGCGCTGGGCGGTCATGGGGCGCAACGGCGCTGGAAAAACGACGCTGCTCAAGATGGTCGCCGGCGCCCTCGAGCCCGACCACGGCTCGGTGAAGATCGGCCCGAGCGTCAAGCTCGGCTACTTCGCGCAGCAAGCCCTCGACCTCCTCGATCCCACAAAGACTGTGTTCGAGCAGTTTACGTATACGTTTCCGCTCGCGACGCACGGCTCCAAGCGGGCCATCCTCGGCGCCTTTCAGTTCTCGGGCGACGACGTCGAGAAGCGCATCTCCGTCCTCAGCGGCGGCGAGCGCTCGCGCCTCGTGCTCGCGCTCATGCTCTTCGACCCGCCGAATTTCTTGGTGCTGGACGAGCCGACGAACCACCTCGACATCGTCTCCAAGCAAATGCTCGTCGATACCCTGCGGAATTTCGATGGGGCCATGCTCTTCGTCTCGCACGACCGGACCTTTCTGCGCGGGCTCGCCAACCGTGTGCTCGACGTGAGCGAGTGCCAGAACGGGGCGCAGCCCTTCGTGTATCCAGGACCTTACGGAGACTGGGTCGAGAAGAACGGCGGCGAGGCGCCGGGCGTCCACAGCTGATTTGCGTGACGCCCTTGCCGCGCGTGGATATGCATGCGCATGAATCCGAACTCGCTGGGCAAGGCGGTCGCCTGGATCGCTGTTGCGTTTCTCCCGTCGCTGGCATTGGCCCAGAGCAAGACCTCGCCGACAGGCTACGACACGATCGCCGGCAACGATGTCGTCTATCTGGGCTCCGTGGACAGCGACACCATGGTCATCGACGGAACTCGCCTAGCGTCTCCCCAGCTCCTGCGCGGCATCGCTCTGCGAAGAAGCAGCAGGACGCACCAGATCGGAGGCGTCAAGACCTTCGAGGTGACGCTGCGCTGCGGGAGCGCGCGGCTCGACGTTATCGATGACGCGATCGACAAGAACTGGACGTCGCCGCCATTGACGACCTTCGATCGCAAGCTCGTCTCGACGCCTGACTGGGCGCTCTTGCCCATCTCACCGCCGGCGGCCTTTGACTTCGTCCTCAATTTTGACAGGCCGTTTGTGCACACTGGGCGCGATGCCTTGGCAATTCATCTTGCCGTGCGGCAAGCCTCGCTGGCCCATGGAGTGGTTGCGGATGGAGTCAGGGTGCCATACGAGCACGCACTCGGTAGCTTTGGTGTCGCCAGCTGCCGCGCTACGGGCGCGACGATAGCATTCATCAACGGACTCGAGTTGCTCAACGGCGGTGGCGGGCAGGCAATGATGTATGTGGGCATCAGCGTCCACGGTGCACCGGCGAACGCACCGATCGTGTTCCTGCTCGATGCCGTGGATCGGCAACTCACGGTGCCGGGGCTCTGCAACAGCTTGGCTGCGATAGCTGTCGTCTTGCCGCTCGGCGCTGCGGATGCGAATGGGCTGATGCGGCGTGCCTACGGTTTGCCCTACGATCGACGCCTCGAGGGCGGCTCCTTCGTCACACAAGCGGCGACCTTCGACAGCCAGGCAGCGCAATGGATCGTCACCAATGCCTCGTTCGCGAGGATGCCGAGCCGCGGCGCGCAAGGGCTCGCTTGTGCGACGATCGAGCGCGAGCTGGGTATGCCCTACGGCGTGGTTCGAATCGGCCATGCGCCGATCCTCGAGTTGCGCTGAGGCAGCTATGAGTCTGGCTACGTCGCTGCGACACTGCGCGATGGAAGCCGTCGACGCGTTCTCGGGACGCGCTCGGTTAGCATTCCCGCGATGGACATCGAGTCTACGAAGAACCCGCGCGTCAAGCACGTGCGCGCCGTGCGCAACGGCGACGATCGCAAAGCGACTTGCATCGAAGGTAGCAAGCTGGCCGAAGAGGCCCTCGACGCGGGCATCGGGCTGAGTTTGGCGCTGGTCTCGCCGAAATTCGAAGCGAGCGAGCGCGGCGCCCTGCTCCTCGAGCGCATCGAATGCCTGCCGTGTGAAGTGAAGCGCTGCAGCGACGCCGTGCTCGCGCAAGCGAGCGGCGTCGAGACGCCGCAAGGCATCATCGTGCTCGGCAAGCGCAGGGTGCACCGGCCGGAGGACCTCGCGCGTGGGGCGCGGCCCTTCATCGCCGTCGTCGCCGCTGTGCGCGATCCTGGCAACGTTGGCGCCATCGTGCGCTCGGCCGAGGCCGCGGGCGCGAGCGGCTTCGTCGCCCTCCAAGGCTCCGCCGATCCTTGGAAGGACAAGGCGCTGCGCGCTTCGGCCGGCAGCATCTTTCGGCTGCCCTCACTCAGCGCTGTGACCGAAGCGGCCTTCGTCGACCTCGCCGCGAAGCAGGGCTGGACGCTCGTCGCGACGGAGATGCGCGGTGGAGCGTCGCTCTGGGACATGGACTGCGGCGCTGGCCCGCTCGCGTTCTGCTTTGGTGCTGAGGGCTCGGGCCTGCCGCAGTCGCTCGTCGATCGCTGTAGCCAGCGCGTGCACATACCGATGGCGGATGGTGTCGAGAGCCTCAACGTCTCGGTTGCTGCGTCGCTCGTGCTCTTCGAGATGCGCCGTCGCAATGTCACTGGTGCAAGTTGAAGCTCACGTCGAGGGCGAGCGCGATTTTTTCTTTGTAGTTGAAGCCATGTCGCGCTGACACCAGCCACGTCGCCTCTTCAGTTCCCAAGTTCGGAGACGCGACTCATGGTCTATTCTTGTTCAGCGCATTCGGTGCTCGCTGCACTTCTTCTAGTTCCTTGGACAAGCAGCGTGGCAAGCGCCGCTTTCCAACAGGCGGGCGATGACAAAGACATTGTCGAGGTCGCCAGTGCCGCCGGTTCGTTCAAGACCCTCTTGAAGGCCGCGGAGGCGGCGGGCCTGGTCGAGACGCTGAAGGGCGACGGCCCATTCACCGTATTCGCGCCGAGTGACGCGGCCTTCGCCAAGCTGCCGGCCGGCACGATCGACTCGCTGCTCGCTGACAAGGAGCGGCTCGCGGCCATTCTCACCTACCACGTCGTGCCCGGCCGCGTGCTCTCGAAGGACTTGAGCGGCGCGATCTGGGCCAAGACGGCTCAGGGTCAGAGCTCGCGTGTCATCGCCAGTGAGGCTGGCGTCCAGGTCGATGACGCCCGCGTCGTAAAGGCGGACATCCTGGCCAAGAACGGTGTCATCCACGTGATCGACAGCGTGGTCCTGCCGCGCAAGAACCTCGTCGAGACCGCAGCCGGCGCCAAGAGCTTCAAGACGCTGCTGACCGCCGCCAAGGCCGCTGGCCTCGCGGATACGCTCGCGAACGGCGGGCCCTTCACCATCTTCGCGCCGAGCGACGCCGCCTTCGCCGCGCTGCCCGAAGGCGCGCTCGAGGGTCTCCTCGCGGACAAGAAGGCCCTGGCCGATGTCCTTCTCTATCACGTCGTGCCCGGCCGCCTCGCGGCCAGCGACGTCGTCAAGATGACGTGGCTCGACAACGGCGCGGCCTCAGCCCTGCGCTTCGAAGCGCGCGACGGCGGCGCCTTCATCGACGATGTCAAGCTCACGGCGACCGACGTCTTCGCCGGCAACGGCGTCATCCACGTGGTCGACCGCGTGATCCTGCCGCGCAAGAACATCGTCGAGACGGCGATCGCGAACGGCAAGTTCAAGACCCTCGTCGCCGCCGTCAAGGCTGCCGGCCTCGCCGATGTGCTCTCGGGCAAGGGCCCCTTCACGGTCTTCGCGCCGAGCGACGCGGCCTTCGCCAAGTTGCCCGAAGGCAAGATCGCCGAGCTCCTCGCCGACCCCAAGCTCCTCGCCTCGATCCTCAAGTACCACGTAGTCGCCGGCCGCGTGCTCGCTTCCGACCTCCCGCTCATTGGTGAGGACGACGACGCCAGTGAAGTCGCAAGCGTCCAGGGCGAGGAACTCGCCATCCGCCGCAGCGAAAGCGAAGTGACCGTGTCCGGCGCCAAGGTCGTCGCGA
This sequence comes from uncultured bacterium, assembly GCA_937858895.1. GTDB lineage: Bacteria > Planctomycetota > UBA1135 > UBA1135 > JACKHW01. Next base: position 25,563 of record CALLZN010000347.1, read on the forward strand.
ACGACATCGTCGCGCGCAACGGCGTCATCCACGTCATCGACAGTGTCATCCTGCCGCCGTCGATGAAGTCGCGGAACTGAGCGCGCGCAGCGCGCTTGTGCATAGCGCACAGCGCGCCGCAAGCAGCGCTCAGCGGTCGAAGCGCTCGAGCTCCTCGACCGTCCGCTCTGTCACGACGTTGCCCGTGTTGCGCGTCGTCACCGGCTCGAAGAGCAGGATGCTCGCTTCACGTTCCGCCACCGGCCGGTGCTCGACCCCGCGCGGCACGATCAAGAGCTCGCCAACACCAAGTTCAACGACCGCATCACGAAACTCGATGCGCAGGTCGCCAGCGAGCACGAGGAAGAGTTCATCCTCATCCTCATGCAGGTGCCAGTCAAAGGCGCCCTCGACCTTGGCGAGCTTGACATGCTGACCGTTGAGCTCGCCGACGATCTTGGGCGACCAATGTTCGTGAATGCGCGCGAGCTGGTCGACGAGGCGGATCTTGTTCATGCGGGGAGCATAGCGGCGAGCTCGGCCGCAGGGTTGGACGGCGGACCCTCGGTCCGTCGCCGCTGCTCTCACTTCTTCGGCTGCACCGCGAAGCGGCTGACCACTTCCGGCTTGCGCGACACGATGGCCTTGGGATCCTTCTTCAGGTCCTCGGCTGTGTAGGGTTCGATGCCCCATGTCGTGACGGTCAACTTGCTGTCCTTGGGGTCGACCTCGAACTCGGTCCAGCCGTAGGTGTGCGCGGCGGTGTAGCCGCCCTTCATGAGCGTTGCTTGGATCGACGAGCCTTGGAGGCCGATGGGGTCGTAGAGGAAGGTCGTCGCTTGAACGTTGACCAGGTATTCGACGACGAGGTCCTTCTGCTCGCGCGGGAGAGTTTCGTAGAAGGCTTTTTGTTATGGTGTCAAGAGGCCGAGCTGGGTGGCGATGTTGACGAGGGTGGGGCCGAGGGGCGCGTCGTAGGCGACGGCGCCAGTGACGACCTCGAAGGCATCCACGGGGATGCGCGGTGCGATCGGCGCTGCCTCGTAGGTCAAATTGTTGACGAGGGTGCCATGGATGTCCGCGGACACGAAGACGACGTTTTGGATCGCCTTGTTGCGGATGAAGGAAAGGACGCGCGTGCGCTCGGCCGCGTAGCCTTCGAAGCGGTCTTCGGCGAAGACCACGCCGAGGTTTTGCATGGGCTCGGGCACGATGACGAACTTCCAGACAATGCCGGCCTTTTGCGCGGCTAGATCGGAAGAGCACACGTCTGAACTCCAGTCACACTTGAATCTCGTAT
>CALLZN010000348.1 GCA_937858895.1 uncultured bacterium
GGCCGACGGCGGCGAGCGCCCGCACGCTGCGCTCGCCGCTCGCGACGAGCCGCGGCGCCTCGGCGAGAGCGGCCTTGGACCAGAGCGCTGCGAGCACCTGGTCGTGGCCGGCTAGGTGCGCGAGGACGACGTAGGGCGCTCGCTCGGGCGCCCGCGCCTCGGCGATCGCGACAAAGGCCTCGACGACGCGCGCATCCATGAGCGGCATGTCGACCGCGGCCACGAAGACCCGCTCGATGTCCGCTCCGAGCTCCGACTCGAGCCCTGCCAAGGCCGCGAGCGGTCCTGCGTGCGGAAGCGCGTCCTCGATGCAAGTTGCGGCTGCGACGTTCGTGGCGGGCCCGAGGACGAAGCATGCGTGTCGCTCGGCTTCGATGCGGCGCAAGAGGCGCGTGAGCAGAGTCTCGCCCAATACGACGAGGCCGCTCTTGTCCGCGCCCATGCGGCTCGAACGACCTCCGACGAGGATCGCGATTGCGAGCGAGCGATGGCTAGGCGCAGCGTGCGGATCGGGCATGATCGCCATCATGATCGAACCCGTTCGCTTCGAGCAACCTGCACCCAATCGCGTGCTCATCACCTGGCGTGACAAGGTCAAGACCGAGCACGAAGCCCGCGAGCTCCGCGTCGAATGCCCGTGCGCGACCTGCGTCGACGAAATCACTGGGCGCAAGATCCTCGACCCCGTGACCGTGCCCGATGACGTAGGCATCGTCGATGCCGACATCATCGGTCGCTACGCCTTTCGCTTTCGCTTCTCGGACGGGCATGGCACCGGCCTCTACACCTTCGATCGACTGAGAGCGACCGGACGCGTCGTGCCGGTGGCGTAGGCGTCGCGGAGATCGATGGCCTGCGACCAAAGCGGCATGGCTCCCTGTGGGTCTTCGTCGGTCGCCAAGCGCAAGAAGAAGGCGCGCAGCGGCTCGAGGTCGAGCCCGCGCAAGGTCGCGGCGATGGCCTGCGCATGGCTCAACGCTCGCGCTTCGAAGCCGAGCGGAAGCACGAGGCCTTCGAAGTCCGCGAAGCGCGTGCTCGCGCGCGCGTGCGCCGCGAGCTCCGTACCGATCTCCGCCGCGCCGCGTAGGTCCCCTGCGAGGAAGCGCAGACGGCGCAAGTTGGCGAGAGTCGGCAGGTGCAGCGGGTCGAGCTTGCGCGCGCCGCCAAGGAGGCGCAGGGCTTCTTGCTGCATCGTCGCACCGACGCGCGTCATCATGGCGACGGCGAGGGCATTGTGCGTGCGGGCCGAAGTCTCAGCCCGCGCGCAGCGCAGGAAGGCTTCGAGAATGGCAGTCGCATCGGCGCGACCGAGGAGCATCGACGTCGCGCGCCCGAGTTCGACGCTGACGGCGTCCGCTCGTGGACGTCGCGTCGGGTCGAGGGTAGGGATCCACTGAGCAAGCTCGTTGCAGTGCTTCGCGAGGCGATGGTCTTGCACGCGACGTCGCCCAGCGTCCGCGATGCGCGCGCGCTCGCTCTCGTGCTCGAGCAGCCAGCAGATCTTGTCTTCGAGGTCGTGCGGACCGTAGAGCACGACCTCTTCGTCCTCGCGGAAGTAGCGGCGGATCTCGAGGTTTTCGCGCTCGCAGAGCAGTAGCGCGCCACAGGCCGCGGCCTCGAAGCAGCGCAGGTTGACCTCACCGCGCACCGAACGATTGAAGGCGATGCGACTGCGGGCGAGCACCGAAGCGTAGGGCGCGCCTTGCTGAGCGCTGCCGACGAAGACGCGGTAGCGCTCGCCGAGCGCCATGATGCGCTCGAGGAAGGGCAGGCGGTCGCGCTGCACCACTGGGTTCAGGTTGCCGATGAAGGCGATGTCGATGTCCCGCCCGCTCGCGAGGCCTTCGAGGCCTTCGAGGCCTTCGATGCCTTCGACGGCGGTCCGCGGCCGATGCACATTCGGGCGAAACGAGAACTGGCACCACGGCTCGATTCGCGCAAAGGGCAGGCGGCCAAAGATCGGCAAGGCCGAGTGGTCGCAGAGCACGAGGTCGAAGAAGGGCGCGAGCCCCGTGCACAGCGCCAAGCTCAGGTTGTAGTCCGAGAACACGCCGATGACCGGCACGTCCACGCTCTCGAGGTCGCGCGGGATCGCTTCTTGGTCGGGCCAGAACAGCAGGATGGCATCGGGCGCCGGCTCGCCGGCCAAGGCGAGCACTTCGTGGATGCTGCCGCGCGAGGCGTCGAAGGGCAGGTCGTACGGGACCGTGCGGTCGCCGATGACATGACCCGCCGCAGGACCGAAGCTCGTCCACGCAAACGGGTACTCATCGCGCGCGCCGAAGAGCTCGAGCGGGTGGTTGGTCAGCACACGCATGGGGCGAAGCGCGCTCTCTCGCTTTGGAAGAGCCGGCCAGGATGGCCGAGGTCCTGTGCTCGTTCGTACCATTGCGCCGCGCTCTCGGGGTCGCGCTCCGCGACCGCGACTTGCGCGGCGAGTCGAGCGAGGCCCGGTGTCAGCGGACAGAGTTCGAGGGCGCGCTTCAACGCACGGCCGGCAGCCGCTGCGGCACCGGGCTCGCGCGCCGCAGGGAGGATCGTCAGCAAGCGAACGAGCATGAGGTACGCGTCGGCGTGCTCGGGCGTGAGCGTGCAGAGGGCTTCGGCGGCTTCGATGACGTCCCGCGTGCTTCCTTCACGGGCGCGGAGGATCAAGGCGTCGATGCCACGCCACGCGATGCTCGCGAGCTCACGTTCGAGACGGCGCGCTTCGCGCGCTGCCTTCGACTCCGACCTGGCTTCGTCGACGTAGGCCGTGAAGACTGCTTCGACGGCGTCGACGTGGACCGCGAAACGATGCTCACGCGCGACCTCGAGGCCGCGCCGCGCGAGTCGACCTCGCTCGGCCTCGTCAAGGGCGACCTCGAGGATGGCCGAAGCCATGGCCTCAGCATCGCCGGCCGCCGTGAAGCGCGCGTAGGTGCAACCCTGTCGATCGGCTGCGCTGCCGTAGTCACGGAAGCAGTCGATGTCGGTCAGGACGCAAGGCAGTCCCGAAGCCATGGCCTCGATCGCAGGCAAGAAGAAGCCCTCGGCCCCGCCGTTGCTCGTGCCGAGGAACATATCGAGGCTGCGATAGAGGCGCGCCATCTCGTCCTGTGAGACGGCGCAGTGCGCTTCGACATCGAGGCTGCGCCACGCGAGGCGCTCTTCGTCGGTGAACGGAACGGGGCTGATGCGCACGACTTCGATCGCGCGCCTGCCCGCGAGCCGTCTCGTGACGACCTCGAGTGCCTCGAGGCCCGTCGGGATGTCCTTCCACGGCACCGTGTAAGGACCGACGAGGCCGATTCGAAGCTTGGATCCGCAGCGTGGTCCACTCGCCGGCGCGAAGATCTCGTCCCGGATGCCATAGGGGACGCGGTGCAGGTCCTTGGCCCCGAAGAGGCGGGCGATGCGTCGCTCCAAGAACGGCGAGATGACGAGCTTCTTGGTCGGCAAACGGTAGATCCGTTCGATCGTCGCGAGGCTCGCTTCGTGCTTGGGGTCGTCGCCCTCGTAGCCTTGGCAGAAGTGCACAGGGATGGCGTCGACGTCGACAAGGGCCGCCGGCACCGTCGGACACCAAGTGCCGACGACGATCGTCTGTGGCGCGTAGCGCTCGTGGAAAGCGTCGACGCGCTCGAACTTGCAGCGCGGCTCGTGCCAGGTCGGCGCTTCGGAGCGGCAGAGGATCGTCACATCGTGGCCGCGCTCACGAAGAGCGTCGGCCTGGCGAAACACGACTTGGACACCGCCCCATGGAGGCACGGCGTCTTCCACGAGGTAGACGATCTGCATGGTGGCCATGGCTGCACGACGGAACGACTGTCTTGTCATCGGCACTTCGCCGCCGCGGACTTGCGCGTCCGTGGCCATGCGTGCTCCAAAGTCGCGAGTAGCGCTCTTGCCAGCAGGCCGGCGAGCGGCCAGAACTACGCTTCCCCCTACGGATGGCTCGGAAACCCCCGTGAAAGCGTTGATAGGCTGGCTGCCCGACTTCCTCGTCAAGTTCTTCGCTCGTCCCTACGTGGCGGGTGATTCGCTCGAGAGCGGGCTTACCGCGGCGAAGTCCTTGCTCGAAGAACGGGGGGTCCTCACGACGCTCGACCTGCTCTACGAGGGCGTCGACGACGACGAGGCCTTGCAAGAGGTGAGCGCTGTCTACCGATCCATGATCGACGAGGTCGCCAAGCGCTTCGATGGACCGGGGCGGCCGACGGTGTCGCTGAAGCCGTCTTCCTACACGAAGCGCCCCCTCGATCGCTTTCCCGGGGGCGAGCCCGTCGGCAGCTATGAGGCGATCCGCGAGTTCGCGCAGCTCGCGCGCGACCGCAACGTCAACCTGACGATCGACATGGAGGACCGGCACTGGACGACGTGGACGCTCGACGCGGCGCGACGCTTGCACACTGAGGGGCATGACCACGTAGGCGTCGTCCTCCAGACGAGGCTCGAGCGCACGGCGGCTGACATCGACGCCCTCCCGGAGGGCATGCGCGTGCGCCTCGTGATCGGCATCTACAACGAAGCCGCTGAGTTCGCGACCCTCGACAAGGCCGTCATGAAGGAGCGCTTGCTGAGTCATGCCCGCACGCTGCTGGAGCGCGGCCACTACGTCGAGTTTGCGACGCACGACCAGCGCTACGTCCGGCGCTTCCTCGAAGAGGTCGTGCCGGCGACCGCGGCCACGCCCGCCAACTTCGAAGTGCAGATGCTCTATGGCGTGCCGATGCAGGCCTTCCAGAACGAGCTCCTGAAGGGCACGGTCGGCCCTCAGGGGCCAGTCAAGGTCCGGCTCTACGTGCCTTTTGCGACGTCGTGGGAGTACGCGATCGCCTACTGTCGGCGTCGCTTGCTCGAGAATCCGTCGATGGCAACGGCCGTCGCGCGGAACGTAGCGCGGGTGCTCACCTTCAGGCGCTGACCATGGAAGGGCGCGCTTGCGTCGACGGCCATGGTCCGCATCAACACGGTCAAAACGCCGTTCTTCGGCGCGCAAAGCGCCAAGGGATCGAGGAAAGCCTTTCCGCTGACTCGTGCGATCGCTATCATGCCCGCCCCCATGGATCCACTTGCGACAATCGCTGAACGCCTCGAAGCCTGGAAAGACGTCTCGCGGGACAAGATCAACCGACGTGACTCCTTCCTGGTTCGTGGACAGGTCTTCGCCTTCCTCGGGCGCAAGGGCATCGTGGTCAAACTGGCGCCTCCGCAAGTGTCGGAAGCGCTGAAGATCAAGGATGCCAAGCGCGTGAAAACCGGAGAAGAATCCGACGCGCGCGAGTTCGTCCAGATCCCGGTCCTGACGCCGCGCGAAGTCGAGCGAGCCATGCTGTGGCTCCGTCGCGCGTGCCGCCTCGGCCGCTCGGCAGCTGGTCCGGTTTGACGCCGGTCCGGACTGACGCCGGTCCGGTCTGACGGCGGTGCCGCGCCGCAGGCCCCATAAGCGCGCTCGCTACGAGCTCGTCGAATTCTTCGCGAGCAGGCGTTCAGCGCGGATCTTCGCCGGTCCGATCGGAGGTAGATGGACCTCCGGCCCGACAAGGACCGCTGTCGTTACTACGAAGGGCTCTTCTCTCCATACATCGCGGGTGGGCTCGACGAGCGCGAACGGCATGCGCTCGCGAATCACCTCCATGGCTGTGAGCCGTGCTCCGAGCGCTTTGGAGCGAGCTGGCGTCAGGCCACGGCTCGCTTCTCGTTGCCGTCGCTGAAGAGCAAGGCGGCGACAACCAAGAGCCGCGCGGGCCTCTGGATCCTCATCGCCTCGACCCTCCTCGGTGTCCTGGTCCTGGGCGCCATGGGCTTCCTCGACGCGAGCGAGGGCAAGCGCTTCGACCCGCTCGGCCGGCAGCAGAGCCAGGCGATGGAAGAAGAACTCGGTCGCATGCTGCACGTGCACACGGCCTTGCTCGAGGCCGTCGTCGAGCCGCTGCGTGGCGCGCGGCAGGTGATCCCGCATGCAGCGCGGGGGCAGGCGCGGGACTTCGTCGAGCGTCTCGAGGGCATTCGCAAGTCCGAGGACGTGCTCCTCACGAAGCTCGAGCGCATCGATCGCGAGTTTCACCCGCTGCTCCGCGTGTCGGATCCGACGCCGGGCGGACGCACTTGGAATCGCATGGAGTGGCTCGAGGCGCTCGGGCGGGACGGCTTGCCGGCGACCGTGCTCGTCGAGGTCGTGGCGGCCTATCGCGACGTGATCTTCGCCCGCGTCACTTGGGGGCCGCGTCCGGCCTTCGCGTGGCTCCTGCCTATCGAGGATGAGGATCCGAAGGCCGAGCGGCGCTTCGTGTTGGCCTTCTTGGTCTTCGCCGAGGCGTGACGCCACGAGCGAGAGCTTGGTCGAAGCGGGCCTTCAACTCGGTCGGTGGCGCTCGCGCATGGCTTCGAGCTCCTCGAGACTGCGTGGCCAGTCCCCGCGCAGCAAGGTGCTGAGCGCTCGATCGGCGAGCAGCTTGCCGTCTGTCTGGCAGGTCGCGCAGTAGTTGGCTTCGTTCTCGGCGTAGACGATGCGCTGCACTTCGGATGCGCAGCGAGGACAGGGCTCTCGATACTTGCCGTGCACAGCCATCTCTCGGTGGAAGGCCGTGACCTTGCGAGGCCAAGACCCAGCAGCCTTGTCGCGAAGGCGCTGCGTCCAGTTCTCGAGAACTTCGCGGCACGCGCCGTGGAGGCGTTGCCACTCCTCGTCGCTGAGCTGATCGGTACGCCGGAAGGGCGACAAGCGTGACGCCCAGAGGATCTCGTCCGAGTAGGCGTTGCCGATCCCGGACAAGATGCTTGGATCGGTCAAGGCGCGCTTCAGCGTGTGTCGCTCTTCACGCATGCGCGCGACGAAGTCCTCGAGCCTCGCGTGTTCGACCTCGAGACCTGAGCGGTCGTGCGGGGCCAGCGCAGCGCGCCCCGCGACGAGGTGGATCGAGGCGCGCTTCTTCTTGCCCGCCTCGTCGAGATGCATGCTGCCGTGCGCGCTGCCGTGAGCGTCGACAAAAACGAAGGTCGCGAGGCGCTGGCGCGGCGGCTTCGTTGCGCCCGCGTCACTCCAATGCAGGCGGCCAGCGACCATCAAGTGGATGACGAGGAAGGCGTCCCCTTCGACCTCGATCACGAGTCGCTTGCCGAGGCGCTCGACGCCGACGACGGTGCGCCCGCGCATCGCATCGGCGGGCGGGTCGACCGAACGCAGAACGAAGACGCTGTAGAGCTTCAGCTCGGCCAAGACGCGACCGACCATGTGCTCCCGCATGGCATCGATATAGACGGTCAGATCGGGCAGCTCGGGCACGGCGTCGATCATAGGCGCGCCGAAGACTCCGAGTTGCGGTTCCGGTCGCTGTGGTCAATCCTCGGCGAGCATCAAGGCGAGCAAGGCCGTGCCGTAGACCGGTCCGTAGCCTGAAGCGAGGCCGCCCCGCTCGTCGACCTTTGTCGCGAAGTGCTTCGTCAAGAGCGCGAGCGTTCGATCGAGAGACGGCCGCCGCGAGGCGCGCAAGGCGCCGCAGTGGGCGCGGAGTTCAAAGAGATGGAGGCCTCGGAGGTAGACGCGCCCCACGACCGCTCGCTGCTCGGAGAGGGCCTCGGTGAGGCGTTGGGCTTCGAGCCAAGCGATGGCCTTCGCGTGCTCGGGCCAGGCGCTTCGCTCCCACGCGGCGAGGGCCTCGCAGACGAGCGCGGTCGCGCCGTGACTCGGTGAGGGGAAGTCGCTCGCGTGCAGGGCCCCTGCAGCGGTCGCACGTTCGACGAGCTTGCGCAACTCGGCTTCGATGCGGCGTTCGTCGCAGGCGACGCCGCTGCGCTTGGCGTTCGCTAGCGCGGTGAGGGCGATGGCCCGCGCGCAGGTCTCGCGGTTCTCGAAGTCCGTGGCGTCGAGGCAAGCGAGGGCGAGCTGGTGGCCGCGCTGCGCGAAGGCCGCGAACTCGCCCTTCTCTTGGTCGTCCTTTGGCGGCAGGGTCCCGACCTTGGTCAGCGCCAGGGCGACGTGAACCCGCGCGTAGGCTTGCTCCAAGCTCTGCGCATCGATTGCGAGGAGGCTCCGACAGGTCGCGACCACGATGTTGCGTGCCTTGGCGTCGTGCGCGAGGGCGAGGACGACGAGCGCGCGGATGCCGTCACGAAACTCCGTCCGGACCTCCGCGAGCTCGAAGCGGCCGGTCACTTCGTGCTGGCGGCGCAGGTAGGAGCGAGCGCGCTCGAGCAACTCGTCTCGTTGAGCCGAAAGGTCCAGAGCCGGCAGACAAGCGACGAGCGCAGCCCAGCGCCAGGGCCGGAGTCTCCGTGTCGAGTCCTGCGCGTCGAAGAGGCTCTTGGCTCGCATGCGGGTGTGCTCCAGCGCTAAAAAGTCGGCGAGCCTGATAGTATCGCATCCATCATGTCGCGCTTCCTGATCGAGATCTGTCTGGTCGGCGTTCTTCTCGTCGTCGCAACGACGAGGCCTGCGCGCGGGCAGGAAGGCAGAGACGCTGGCGAAGCGCGTGCAACGCTCGTGCGCGTCGTCGACAAGGATGGCGAGCGGGTCGCGAAGGCGAGCGTCTACTCGCTCTGCTATGACGGCTTCCACGTTCCGAGGTCGGGGGCGGCGATCAGGACGGCGTGCGACGAGCAGGGTCGCGCCAGACTCGTCGTGTCGGAGACAAAGCCGACATGGATCTGGGCCGTCGTCGAGCGCGATTCGCTGCGCTTCGCCTCGATCGCACGCTGCCTCTACGACTCCGGTCGCCCCCAGACCCTGGTCGTCCATCCCTATCCCGTGCCCAAAGTGCGCGTCATGAGCGTCGCCGCTTGGCGCAAGCTCCTGCCGGAGGGGGCGAAGCTCTCCTACGCTTTCGTCAGCGAAGGGCCGCCGCATGCGCGCTTCGACGTGGCGGCCCTCGACACGCCCGCTCCTCGCGAAGGACAGGAAGGACAGGAAGGACAAGGACAAGAAGGACAAGAAGGACAAGAAGACTCGGGTCACGTCTTCGACCTGCCCCACTTGCCTTACGGCAACTACTTCAACGCCCTCATCGACGAGGCTGGCCTTCTGTCGCTTCGCTACTACAGCCCGGCCTTCATGAACGGCAGCCCGCAGGTGGAAGAGCTCTACGAGCGCGATGTCCCGTTGAAGCGCATCTACTATGGCGAACCGATCGAGCGGAACTTGGAGGTCGCGATCCCGAAGGGTGCCGAGGGTGCCGACTTCAGCCTGGGCCAAGCCTTGGTGCGGGCCGCGAACCCCTACGATGGGTGCCAGCTGGAGCGAAAATGCAGCTTCGATGCGCAAGGTCGAGCGAAGCTCCTCTTCGCAAAGCACACGAAGGGTACGGGCTGGCTCGCGCTCGCAGTGCACGCGCTCGTGCCCGGCTACCGACCGGGGCGCCTCCCGCTTGCGGAGTATCCCCAGCAAGCAAACCTCGCGTTGAAGCTCGAGGTCGGTGAAAAGACATCGTGGCGCATCGAGGGGACCGCGCCGGGCGACCGCCTCATCGTCGTGACGACGCCGATACCGATCGGCTCCTTCGAGCGAGTCGTCTACGACTTCGACGTGACCGCTGCCTTGCCGTCTTTCGATGGCCCGCTCGCCGCCGAGACGCATGCCTTCCTCTCGCGCGGAGCTGTGCTGCGACCGCTGCACATCGGTCAACTACCATCGAAGCTCGCGGTCCACGTAGAAGACGATCTGATCGATGTCACGATCGTCGCAAAGAACCGTGAGCGCGTCCTGCCTCGGGCCTGGGTCGAGGTCGTGCTCGGCAATCGCTCGACCTTCAAGGAAGCCATCAGTCTCGTGACCGACGACGAAGGACGCTGTTCGCTGCGGATGCCACCGGGGCGGGCTTCGATCTACGTCGCGAGCTCGCGCCAAGGTGCGGTCCTCGCTTCCATCGACTTGGCGAAGTCAGGGGAATACGAAGTCTGCGTCGAGCCCTACGCGACCTTCACGGGCAAGGTGACCTTGCACGAGCACGGTGTCCCGGCGACGCTCAGCATCCGCGCCGACTTCAGGAGCTTCGACCCGCGCATGCTCGATCGCTGGGTGCGGGTGGCGGCTGAGTCCTGGCGCGCCGACGACCAAGGGCGTTTTCGTATCGACTTGCCGGCCTTCGTGCCGGTCTGGACCTTGAACGCCTCGTGGCAGACGGATGGCGAGCGGTATCACTACGGCAACGCGCTGCTCGAGACGCGCGATGCCGACAAGCCCATCAGCATCGCGCTCAGTCTATGAACGAAGTTTGCCCGGGCGGCGGCGGCTCAGCGTTGCGTACGCAAGCGGTCGAGGAGCTTGCTCTTGCCGTCCGAGGCCTTGCGCGCGAGGCCGAGGTCGAGGACCGCGGCTTCTTCCTTCTCTATGGCGCTCTGCTCCTTCTCGAGCTTTGCGAGGCGCGCCTTCATCGTGCGCACCTGAGCTGAGTCTGGTCCGCGCTCGATGCTCAGCGCTTCGATGCGCTCACGCATGTCGCCGACCTTGGCGTCGAGGGTGTCGAACTTGTCGAGAACGCGCTTCCACTTGGTCAGCGCCTGGTCGACGTCCTTGCTGTACTCCTTCGCGAGGATCTTGCGCATCGAGGTCTGGATGCGGCTGATCGAGAAGATGCCGCTCAGGATCTCGTTGTTGTGACCGTCCCAGGTCACGACGAAGCACTGCGGCGGGTACTCACCACTGAAGAGCGCGCGCCACGGATGCGCATCGTCCATGATGGATTCGCTGAAGCGCACGCAGTGGAACCAGCGCGCGAGCAGGGCGATGCTCTCGTTCTCGAACTTCTGGCTCAGCATCTTGTCGTAGCCGGGGCCGTACTGTGAGCCTTCGCGCAAGATCAGCAGCGGGCGGGGATCCTCACCGCGCACGGTCGCGAGCACGCCCTCGTAGTCGAGGCGCTCTTCAGCGGCTTCCGTCGCCGGCTTGGGCCAGGACCACTGAATCACATGGCGCTTCTTGGCGGTCTTGCCGCGCGTCAGCGGCAGGGGCATGCCGCCGCGAGGCGTCGATGGGCCCTGCCTCGGGTCTGTCGTCGGCCCGGTGACCGGATCCGTGGGGGTGCTCGGTCGGCCCGTGTCGCCGGTCGGGACGGGCGTGTCGTTGCTCGGCGTGCCCGGCGCTGGCTGGGGCGCGCGCGGGCCATCGGGGCCGGTGTAGCTCGGCGGCGCGCACGGGTTGCCGCCTCGCTGGGCGAGGGGATCGGCGTGGACCACACAAGCCACTGCGGTCAGGGCGACGATTGCGATTCGCATAGGGGACTCCCTCGGAGTTCAAGGTCTGAGCGTGACCATAGCATCGCACCGCGCCAGCATTTCGGAAAGGCCCGACGCGGCCGGCGGCGTCGGATAGCGCCCCGTGTTTCAGCGCCGCTTGGCCTTTTTGGCGCTGGCCCACGCTGCCCAGTCGCGGTCGAAGTCGGTCGGACCTTGGCCGAAGCTCTTCTCGAAGGCCTCTTGGAAGCGTGCCGGAACCTCGCTCTGCGGCAGGCTGTGGCCTCGGGCGTCGAACTGCCCCTTGATGCCGTCGATGAAGCTACGAAAGGCGGCCCCATGTTCGCTGACCATGTAATCGACGCGCGACCAGCAGGCGATGTGGTCCCGGAACTTCATGCAGTCGAAGTTCGTGTCGACGAAGATCTCGTCGAGGGGCCGCATCGCCTTCGACTGCAGGATCTTCTTCGTGAGCGAAGCCCAGTCCTGGCGCAGCAACATCGTGATGTCTTCGTTGCTGCTCGTCGTGCGATTGACTTCGTCCGGATCGATGGCTTGGGCGAACCAGTGGGCGAGGCCTTCGCGCAACCACGCGGGAAGTTCGTAGAGGTTGCTCTTGTAGGTGTCGAAGAGACAGTGGGTGACGTTGAACGCAACGCTGCCCGCGAGTTGGCGGTCTTGCTGCAGGACGCCGAGTTCGGCCGCGGTCACGATGATCGGAGTGCGGTCATCGAAGACGTGACGCAGCGACATCTTCGCGGACGCCCGCTGCAGGTGTTGCGCCGCATAGCGATCGAGTTCGGTCGTGCGCTCGAGGAGCAAGACGTTGGTCTTCGCCGCCATCGACGCCGCGGCGTCCGGCCCGAGCAAGTCGACGAAGTTGCGACGCAAGTCCTCGAGCCGCTGCGCGAACAGGTAGACGCGCAGCCACGGATCGAGGCGGCGCACGCGCTTTGCTTCGACCTTGTCGAGCCGCTTCGAGAGCAGCGTGAGCTCGGCCTCGAGGAGCTTGAGTCCGGCCTTGTCCTTGGTGTCGACACGCTGCTCGGCGAGCGTCGAGAGAATGCGAAAGTGCGGTGTTTCGAGTGCCAGCACCGGCCTCGGAGTCAAGCAGCGGCGCACGGCGGCGACGTCGTGGTCCGGCGCCCACTGCAGCATCTCCTTCGTGATCCAGCCGGCCTTGCGCACGTCCTCTTCTGAGTCCCGCGTCCATGGATCCGCGGGCATGGTGGACTTGGCCTTCGTCTGTGAATGCAAGGTCGCAGGCGCGAGAAACGCGATGAGCAGGCCCAAGACTGCATGCGCGTAGGCGGCCAGCAGCGTTCGTTCTCTTCGGTCGTGCATGGGTGGTCGTGCTCTCATCGATAGCGGATCGAGGCCTCGGTGAAGTGCAGAGCGGGTCCAGCGTCCCCAGCTTCAATGACGAGGATACCCGTCCTGCCGCGCAGCGGGCCGAGATCGATGCAGCTCGGCTCGAGCGCCGTATCCGTCACGACGACTTCTTCGAGGACGCTCGAGATGGTCGCCTTGCGTGGATCACGGAAGCGCACACGGAAGCGCCGCGACCTGGGTTCGGTGTTCGCCTCGGCCTGACGCTCGCCGAGCGTCCACGAGAGGCGCAAGAGACTCGTCGACATTGGCACGCGCAGCGGTAGCTCGATGCGGTCACCATCTCGCTCACCGAGTTTGAGCGTCGGGGCATGGGCGCGGCCGTCACTTGCATGAACCGCGCGTCGATCGAGGGCGTCAGCAGCCAAGTCCATGCACTCGACGGCGGCAGGGCTCAAGGGCAGGAGTTGGACGTCGCCATCGAACTCTGCCATCGACGTGCCCGCGACCCGAGCTTCGAACTCGATGATGAGCCGAGCCTTTGCTGTGGCCGACCCTGGGACGGTGACAGCGAAGGGTTCGAAGCTCGCCCCCGAGCGCGAGCGCAGCTCGGCGACCAACGACTCTTTGCGTTCGTCCTCGACGAAGACGCGCATCACGGAGTCCGTCGTCCTGAAGCGACCGAGCAAGCGTGATCCGCTCCGTGGCGTAACGCGATCCCAGGCGAGGCGAATGCGGCTCTCCTTGCGTTCGGGAAACTCGAGGCGCAGCCGACCGACGGCGCCCGCGCCGACGCGCGTCACCACGCCCGAACTGCCCCGCGCGCCGCCGACCGCGAGCGGTACCCAGGCCGTCCGCCCGACTGCGGAGCCGAGAACGAGCATGTCGTCGGAGCCGAGCAAGCTCTTACCGCTGAACCCGAGATCGAAGGTCGCGACACCGTCGCTCTGCACGCGCACTCGTTCGATACTCCAGCACTCTTCGCCGCGCGCCGTGACCACCTTCATGTCGCGAACGGGTTCGAGCTTCGAGCCGACAGCAGCGCCGATGCTCCAGCTGTCGACTTGCAAGGGCAAGAGGGTCGGCATCGAGGACACGTTCTCTTCGGCAGCGCGCAGTTGCACACGACCACGCGGAATGGACCACGAACCGAGTAGGGCTCCAGGCGCCTCATCGTCGCTCGTAGCATCTGCGAAGAAGCGTTCACGCTGCTCGAGGTAGAGCGTCTCGTCGTCGTAGCCCGGTATCGGCAGCAGGAGCAGGAAGCCGTCTCGGGTCAGCGGTGGCAGGCGAATGGACACGTGGTTGGTCGCGTTTGCGCGCACGGCAGGTCGCCAGCCGAGCGCGTGCAGCGTCGGGCCGAGCGGCGCGGGCGGGAGCGCGTCCGCGTCCTTCGCGCCAGCCAGTACCGTCGATCCGAAGCGGCTCGCGGACGTCGACGAGTCGCGGTGGGCGATCGTGTCGATGATCGCGAGCGCGACCTTTGCCAGCGAAAGCGGCCTCGCGGCATCCTTGGTCGTCGGTAGGAAGAGAACTGGTCGCCCTTCATGGGTCGAAGCAACGAAGGGGCGATCGCCTTCCGCGCGAAGCGGTGCTCTCCATTCCGAGTGTGGTACGAGCCAGATTTCCGGAGGCGAAGCGTTTGCCGTAACGGATTCGCGGTGTGCCTCGAAGACCGCGCTCGTCCAGGCGTCGAGGCTCTCGGCTCGCGCAGGCTTCGGACAGGCGCGCACGGCTTCGACGTCGCCGACGAGGTCGAAGCCGTGCTGTGACATCGCGGCGAGGTAGTCAGCGAGGCTCCTGGCCGAGTTCGGCGCGCCGCCATGAAAACGTGAACGCTTGGAGCCGCTGCCGAAGATCGCCAGGCGTAGGGCTTCGCGGTCGACACGGAACGCCTCGTCGATCGCTGTCGGCAAGACTTGTACGACGAGCCTGGTCTTAGGAGCGGATGGTGTGACGCGCTGGCCGATCGAGGACGCTGGGCTGCCGCGGCCATAGGTTCGGAACTCGATCCAGTCGATGCCGAGCCCTTCTCCCTCGGCGACGAAGCGCAGCGAGAGCCGACCGTCTTCGAAGAGCGCACGATCGATGACCGCGAAGCGATGGTCCGACCACGTTGCGTCGTCGCGCCGTTGCAGGGTGCATAGCGTCGAGCCATCGGTGGCTTCGACGCGCCCGCTGCCGCTGACGCGGAGCGCCAAGGCGATCGTCAACGCGCGCGGATCGACCGGCAGCGCGTAGGTCAGCGTGGGTGCCGTTCGAGCGTCGAGGAAGCGTCCACGCCCATTGCCGTCGGGAAAGGGTCCCGTCTTCGATGCACCGGCATCAACGAGCCAGCGTTCGTCGTCGTCGCCGCAGTCGGCGACGCTGCTCTCGCCGATGCGCAGCTTGCGCGTCGGCGAGGCGATGTCGATGCCTCGGCCGGCGGCGACGACGCGGACCTCGATCTCCGCAGCGCGCGAAAAGAACGAAGCCGGAAGCGTCGTCGTCACCAAGTCCGTCATCGTCGCGCGATCGAAGGCCTGGATCGGCATCGCGAAGCGCGTTCGCGCTTCGTCCGTGACGACCTCGGCGTGCACGTCGAGGATGACGTCACGCGGCACGCCGTGGATGCGAGCTTGGATCGTGAGATCACGCTCGCGCGCATGCGCTGGTTGCGGCCGAAAGTCGACGTGGGCACGCGGCCGCGGTTCGAGGCTCAGGCCGATGTCGAGCTCTTGTGGCGCAAAGCTGCCGACATCGCCTCCGTTACACGAGATCGAATAGTGACTCGTCGCGCGTGCGAAGCGCACCCGTAGCGGTCCGCGTCCAGCCTCTGCCTCCTGCTCGAGCACGAAGGCGAGCTTCGAACCTCCCCTCGCTTCGAGCCCTTCGATCATGCAATCACCGAAGGCGCTCGCTTGCAACGCAACCGTGTCGACAATCACATCGCCAGATGTCTCCAAAAAGACTGCCGCAGCGCGCGCGGCCGCAGCTCGGTCGGTGACGGTGGTCGGGTTGCTCAACGCGACGTCTTGGCCATGCTGACCCCAGCCGCTCGCAGCATGAGCGAAGGGCGCCCGGAGCGCGGCCGCCGAGCGCTGCAAGAGCTGCGGGTCGAAGCTCACTTGCCACCCGAGCCAGAAGGCATGGGCTGCGTCCACACAGAGGACATCGGACCAGATGCTGTCGAAGTTCGCCCGCATGACACCGCCGTCCAGGCGGGCATCGAAGAAGGACGGGTTCCAGTGCTGCTGCAAAGGCAGGACCTCGTCCAGCCACTTCTGCCCGGCGCGTCGTGCCGCTTCGTTCTTGCTGCGCTCGGCGAGCTCGAAGGCGAGGCGTGCGGCCTCGACAATGCTGCTCGTGCTCCGCGGTGGAAGCGCAGCGTCGCTACGCGCGAAGCGCAGCGTCTCGCGGTCGCTGGTCGACTTGCCGAGCCTCGCGGCGATGAGCGCCGTGAGCGCTGCTTGGGCGCCTTCGAGGTAGCGTGGCTCCGGGATGCGCTCCCAGAGTTCGAGCAAGAAGCGGCCGCAAGTGGCGGTCTCGCCCGAGCCCGACCAGAGCTCGTCGCGGTAGCCGTCGAGCTCCGGATCGAAGCGCGCAGGAATGGAGCCGTCGCCTTGACGGTTGCGTGCGAAGAAGTCACCCAGTCTCTGTGCGCGTTGGAGGCACGCAGCGCGCAACTCGACATCTGCGTCCGCCCACTCGAGCAGCGCGAGCGCCGCCAGCGCGCAGTCCTGGCTCGAGTAGCAGCCGCGCTCGTCGAAGTCCCAAGCGATCTGTCCGCTCGTCAGATTGACGGTGGCTCGCGTCCTGAACAGACCTCCGCGCTCGGGTGCAGCGAGGAAAAGGAGGCAGACTCCGCGGGCCAGGGCTTGGGCCTCGACATCGCCACGGCGCTGCGCGTTCTCGAAAACCGCCAGCGCGGCGTCGAGAGGCCGACTGCGTCGGCCGTGCTGCATGGGCACGACCTCGCCGCCACGGCGGGCGCCTTCGCTGGCAAAGCATGCGAGGCGTGGTCGTGGCGTCCTCGGAGCCGCGAGCGGCTTCGGTGGCTCGATCGACCGCAGGCTGCGGCGCGCCGCGTCGATCGTGTCGTCGATCGAGCGGCGCACGGAGAACGGACGGCCATGCGCCGGCCTTGCCTCCCAGAGCGTCCGGGCCGTCTTGGCTACGGCGCCGTCGATGTCGCCAGCACGACCGAAGCGCACGACGTGATCGAAGCGCAGTTCGTCGACCCGCGTCGTCGTTCGGTTCGCGCTGCGCGAGAAAAGCGTTCCCGCCCGTGTCGAGAAGTTCCGTAGCCCGAGTACGCACGCCTGTCGCTCGGGCCGACCTCCTTGTGAGCTCTGCTTCGCCGTAGCAAAGAACATCGGCAGCACGCGCGTCACGTCGTCGACCACCGGCTCGATCGACACGAAGCTCGCCTCGGCATGCCCGACCGCGGCCGGCAACGCCCAAGTGACGTCGGGGGCGATGTCCTCTTGTTCTTCGGTCCAGTAGGGCAGGCGCCAGCGCAGGGCGCTCTTCGATCGATCCTGCCATTCGAGCGAGAGCTCCTGCACCGACGTGGCGACCTCGAGGCGATCCACGAGGCTGATGCGGACACCAGCGGCAGACTGCGTCGCAGCAATGCGAATCGCATGTTCGTGGTCGCGCTTCGACTCGAAGACCCAAGTGCCGTCGACGCACTGAGCGCGCTCGAAAGGCAGTCGATGTCGCTTCGCGATGCCGTCCGCACCGGCGAGCACGAGGGTCGTTGCGTCGAGCACGACGCTGATGTCGCGTCCGTTCGTGATGCGCAACTCGAAGCCCGCGGGGCCACGATCCACGAAGAGCCTGGCCTCGTGTTGCGTCGCCTGCGGCGGCTGCGGCGTGACAGCGACGAAGACGGACGACAGGAGCGCGACGGCGAGCATCGCCGCACAGCCTACGGCAGCTCCGCTCAAAACGCAGCGAGGGCGCTGGGTTCTGGACCCAGCGCCCTCGCGAGCACACGTGTAGATCGAGTCGATCTAAATCAGATGCTCAGCGTCGCGAGGACACGGAAGATCACGTTGTCCTGGCTACCAGCGCCCTGCGGGTCGGTGTTCTGGAACGTGATGTCGGCCTGGACCTTGCGGTCGTGGCGATCGAAGAAGCGCGAGACGCCGAGGCTGAACTCGGTGATTTCGCCTTCACCCGTGAAGGTCGTGCCGCCAGTCGGCATCGGGGCGAAGAGGTTGCCAATGCTCGACGCGGCGTCGACATTGACCATCGAGACGCGACCACCGAAGCCCCAGTTGGCGTCGGCCGTGTAGGTCACTTGGACGTTGAAGCCGTCGGCGCTTTGATCGCGGTTTGCTGCGCCCGAGATGTCCGGGTCGCCGGTCCAGCTGAAGTATTCGGCCAGCGCGCTGATGCCGCCCGTCTTGACCGCGCCACCGAGGTTGAACGCGAAGACGTCGACGTCACCCGAGGGGGCCGTGCTGCGCTCGTTGCCGAGCCAGATGTTACCGTGGACCGAGGCGCGCATTTCTTCCGAGCGGCTGAGGTCGCCCTGCTCGAACCAGAAGTCGCCCATGTCTTCGCCGAACTCGTAGCGGAAGCCCGCCGTGTAGTTGAGTTCGTTGTCGTTGTTCTGCTGCCAGTGGCCGCCGACGAAGTTGCTGCCGGCTGCGTAGTCGGCATTGAAGATGCCGGCGTGCACGTGCAGGTGCTTGTCCATGCCGGTCAACTCGACGAGACCACCGGTCGAGCGGCCTTCGTTCGTGAAGCTACGCGTCGCGAGCGAGCGCTCGGTGAAGAACGTGTAGGTGCCGAAGCCCGTCGCTTCCTTGCCGTAGTTCGGCTTGATGTGACCGGCGCGGCCGATGAGCGACCATTCTTCGTTGGACCACAGGTCCTGCTCGATGAAGACGTCGAGGGTGTTGCCGCCACCCGCGGCCCACTCGAGCTGGATGAAGTAGCGGGTGCTCTTGCTGAAGACGTGGCCGTCGAGCTGCGTGCGGACGCGGCGGCCGTAGAACGTCATGATGTCCTGGGCGCCGTCGTTGTTCGAGTAGTACCAACCGGCCTGAATGCGGTTGATCATGTTGAGGCTGTACTCTTCGCCGCCGTCGACCTTGAAGCCGTGACCCGGCTTGAAGGTGACCTTGGCGTCGCCGCGCAGCGAGGGCAGGCTGATGCCGTCGAGGTCGTTGTTGCCGTTGCCGTTACCGTTGGCGACGGCGAGAGGGGCCATGGCTGCCATCGCGAGGAGGCTGATGCCGGTGCGTGATCGCATGATCGTCTTTCTCCGTGAAAGGGAATCGGAAGCTGTGCTCTCGGGCATGCAGCGCATGCAGTTCGAGAATGTCTGATGAGGAAAGTGACAACGCGGCCGAGCCGTCCGAAAGCTCAGTCGCATGGAGCGAAGGTTAGGAAGCTCGTCAACCACCACAAGGTGAAAAATGTCGCGTCTGAGACTTCGCGCAAGTTCGCCTCATGTTAGGTAGAGCTTTCATTTCGGAGGGTGGAGCAGTCGGCGCGCCGATGCGGCATTCGAAGCCGCGCTTGTCGTCCTCGAGCGAGCTGCTAAGTCATGCCTCTGGAGCAGGGGCATGGAGACGACGGTCGGGAACACGCGCTTGCCGCAGGTGCGGCTCGCTGGCGGCGCGCAACGCGCACAGATCACGGCGTCCCACGTCTATGGCTTCCTCAACTGTGAGCACAAAGTCTGGCTCGACTTCTTCGGGCCCCGTACCGAGAAGCTGAGCCCGAGCCCCGCCCTCGAGCAGCTCTTGCGCCGCGGCCGTGACCTGGAGGAGCGCCTCGTCGCGCCGCTCGGCTGGGACGAGCCGCGCTATGAGCGTGGCCGCTTCGACATCGGCGCTGCGGAGACGCGTTCGCTGCTCGCGACCGGCGTCGATGGTCTGCGCCAAGGCGTCTTGCTCGAAGGGCCTTGGCTCGGCATCCCGGACTTGCTGCGGCGGCATGACGGCGAGAGCGCGCTCGGTCCGTTTCACTATGTGGTCGGTGACGTCAAGTCCTCGCGCAAGCCGCGCGCCGACCAGGCACTGCAGGTTGCCTTTTATTCTCTGCTCCTCGAAGGGGTCCAAGGGCGGCGCCCTGACCATGGCTTCTTGGTCCTGCAAGACGGTCGCGAGGAGCGCATCGATCTCGAGGCGATCGACGTCGTGCTTCGAGAGGTCCTCGACGAGATGGTCGATGTCCTTGCGCGTGGTCCCGACGACCCAGACAACAGTCGCCCGCATCACAGCGAATCCTGCCGCGACTGCGCCTGGCGCGCAGTGTGCTCGCAGCCGCGCGACGTGTATTGGGTGCCGGGCCTCACGCGCAGCGTTCGCCAAGTCCTCGCGGGTCGTGGCTTCACCTCGCTCGACGCGCTGAGTCTCATCGAGCCGCGCCAGCAAGGGCGCGCAGGCGTGTTGCCCGAGGCGACTTGGCAACGCGCCCAGCTCGGGGCGCAAGCCGTGGCGACGGGGCGGCCGGTCTTCGTGCGCAAGCCGCGCCTGCAGGATGTGCGCGAGGCAGCGACGGTCGTGGTCGCGCTCTACGACGCTTTCGATGCGCGCGTGCCACTCGTCGCTTGGCAAAGCGACGGGCGCGTCCGCGTCGCGACGGCCGCGAGCCGCGCGGACGAGCCCGTGATGTGGAAGGACCTGCTGCTCGCGCTCCGCTCCACCCGCGGCGCAATCGTCCACGGTGGCGGCTTTCCGGCCCGCGTGTACGAACAGCGCCTACGCTCCGCACTCGACCCAGGTCTGGCTGCGACCCTCGACGCGCTCGAGGACCGCTACGTCGATCTGATGAGCACCGTGCGCGGGACTTGGATCTTCCCCGAGCCGGTCCAGCACGCGAGCGAAGCGCTGGCCTACCTCGAAGGGGCGTTGCCCGATGAAGCGCCGGCCGCCGTTCCGCTCTTGCTCGAAGTCGGCGACTTCGACGCGCTCGAGCAGGTCGCGCGCCGTGAGCTCGCGGCGCTAGCTGCGCTCGCGAAGCGACTCTGGAGCGGCGCGTGATGGTCGGCCACGGCCTCGAAGGCGACGCTGCGATCTTGTTGCGCGAGCGCTTGCACGCCTTCATCGCGCACGAGCAGGCCTCCGAGGCCCGCGGCCGCCAGGAGGTCTGGGCCCGTTGCACGGCGGAGCGCGTCGATGCGGGCGAATGCGTGGCCGGCCTCACTTGGGTCTGCACGCAGGGCGATGGGGGACTCGTCTTCGAGGCGCCCGAGTTCCTCGCCAAGTTTCGCGACGGTGAAGCACTGTATCTGAGCGACGGCGACGACATCGCGGCCGGTCTACCGGTGTCGTTCTCGGGCTTCGATGTCGCCACGTCGCGCGTCACCGTTCACGGCGATCGCTATCGAGGTGCACGCGCGAGCGACGGTCCTCTGCGTCTGGAGTCGGGCATCGAGTACTGCCTCGATCGGCGTGGCCTCGGCCTCCAGAGTCTGCTGGCCGAGGGGCTCGACACGGTCTTCCGGCCCGAGAACGCCGTCACGCGTGAGGTTTTGCTCGGCAGGGCCAGCCTCGCGAGCGACGCCGCGCGTCGCTCGCGGGCCATCGCTCATGCGGCGACGACCAGCTTCACGCACGCACAAGCAGAGGCTTTCGTGAGCGCCGTTTCGAGCGACGGCTTGGTGATGATCCAAGGGCCGCCTGGCACCGGCAAAACGCGCGTGCTCGCTGAGGCCGCCCTGGTCTTGGCGCGCATGCGTTGCCGCATCCTTGTCTGTGGCTTCACCCATCGTGCCGTCGACAACCTCCTGCTCGCGATCCGCGCCCTCGATGCCCAGGTCCCCCTCTTCAAGGTCGGCGGATCGGGGCGGGAAGAGTGCTCGGAGCTCCGGGAGCAGCGTGTCGGGTCCTTGCGCAATCTGGAACGCGCGCCCCTGCCCTCGGGTGGGGTCGTCGTCGGCGGCACACCTTTCTGTGTGCGGCGCTTCTCGGCCGACAAGCGCTTTCACTTCGTCTTCGTCGACGAGGCCGGTCAGATGCCCGTGGTCCATGGTGCGATCGCCCTGACCGCCGCGCGGCGCCACATCGTCTGCGGGGATCCGCGTCAGTTGCCGCCCGTGCGCCAGGGTGAAGGTCGTGACGACGAGTTCGGCGCTTCGCTCTATTCGTACTTGGAAGCAGTGACCCCAGGCATAGCACCGCTGCTCCTCGACCGTAGCTTCCGCCTCAACGACGAGCTCGTGCGCTTCGTCTCGCGCGAGTTCTACGCGAGCAAGCTCGAGGCCGCGCCGTTGGCGGCCGGCCGTCGTCTTCAGCTAGCGGAGCAAGCACAGGGGCCCTTGGCGGCGGTTCTCGATCCCGAGCTCCCGCTGGTCATCGCGCGCATCGACCATCTCGGCCGCCGTCGGCGGTCGGCCGAAGAGGTCGCTTGCGTCGTCGACCTGCTCGAGGCCATCGTTGTTGGTGGCGGCGTGGACCCGAGCGAGGTCGCCGTCCTCTCGCCCTTCCGCGCGCAGTGTCGCGCCCTGCGTCACGAGATCGAAGTTCGTGGCCTCGCGCTGGCCTTCGGCCTCGCCGGGGAGCGCGGCCTCGTGATCGACACCGTCGAGCGCATGCAGGGGCAGGAGCGTGAGGTCGTCTTGCTGTCGCTCGCCTCCAGTGACCGTGATGCCCTCGCGCAGCGAGCGAGCTTCTTCTACGAACCCGGGCGCCTCAACGTGGCGCTGACGCGCGCGCGCAGCAAGTGCATCCTCGTCGCCTCACCCGAGGTCAAACGCGCGCGGCCGCGCGCCCTCGACGAGTTGCTCGCCGTCGCGCGCTTCAAGCGCCTGTGGAAGGAAGCGCCGGTCATCGACTTGTCGCGAAGCTACTTGGCGCAGAGCCCCACGGCGCGATTGCAAGCGCGCGCGCCGCGCCCTGCGAGCCCGCGTCCCTACGAATCCGAGGAAGCCAGGGGCCTCGTCGCGGAGGACGGAACCTAGCTGTTGTGAAGCTCACACGGCCGCATCACGTCGGCCGCATTACATCGGCCGAAGCGGCTTCGTCGACCAACTTCGCGAGCAGCTCGAAGTCGACGCGGCGCGGCGAGTTGGGCCGCCACGCGAGGCCGATGGTCCGGTAGGCCTCGGCGTCGAGGTCGCGCAGGACGATGCCCGCGGTGTTGGCGATCTCGCTCGTGCGCGCCATGGCCGGCAAGAGCGTGATCCCGCGCTCGAGCGCGACCATCTGCAAGAGCGTGACGAGGCTCGAGGCGCGGAAGTCCGTGCGCGTCGCCTTCTCCTGGAGGCGGCAGACCGCGGCAACCTGTCGACTCAGGCAATGACCTTCTTCGAGAAGGAGCAGCTCCTCGCTCGGAATGTCTTCGAGGTGAAGAGCGCCTTCCTCTTTCGCGAGCGGGTGCCCGCGCCACAAGGCGACGAGGAAGGAGTCTCGAAAGACCTCGACGACCTCGCAACCGCTGAGGTCGGCCTCGGTCGCGACCAGGATCACGTCGAGTTCACCGCTGAGCAGACGCTCGCGCAGCGCCTCGGTCGTGGCCTCGACGAGGGTCACGCGCGCTGCGCGATGACGCGCGTGCAAGGCCGGCACGAGCCGCGGAAGCGTAAAGGGCGCGACCGTCGGGATCACACCGATGCGCAGGTCGCCGCTCAGCGGCTCCAAACAAGCCTGGGCCGCCGCCTCGAGTTCACTCGCCGCCAGCAGGATGGCGCGGGCGCGCGCGAGCAAGTTCTCACCCGCGGGCGTGCGCGTCACGCCGCGCGGCCCCCGTTCGAAGAGCTGAGTCCCGAGCGAGTTCTCGAGCTGCGCGACCTGAGCACTCAAGGCCGGCTGGCTGATGAAGCAGGCCTTGGCCGCCGCGCCGAAGCCACCATGCTTGTCCACGGCGATCGCATACTCGAGTTGCCGCAGGGTGAACTGCATCGTCATCACCGCAGCTTATCGCTTCAGCGACGGTCGGCAGTCAGCGACGTACGGCCGCCGCGACGCGCGCCGGCAGGCCGTAGAGGCGGATGAAGCCGCCGGCGTCGCTCTGTGAGTAGCCGTGGCTCTCGCCGAAGGTCGCCAGGTCCTCGCTGAAGAGCGCATAGGGTGACGTTGCGCTCAGCGCGCTCGCGCGCCCTTTGTAGAGCTCGACCGTGGCCTGCCCGCTCGTCAGTTCGTTCGCTTTGCGGAAGAAGGCCTCGAGGGCTTCGCGCTCGGGCGTGAACCACTTGCCGTAATAGACGAGCTCGGCGAAGCGATGGGCGAGCGTGTCGTGGAGGTGCATGAGGTCGCGTTCGAGGACCAAGGCCTGGAGGGCGGACATTGCCTCGTAGAGCACCGTTCCACCAGGCGTCTCGTACTGACCACGGCTCTTCATGCCGACGAGGCGGTTCTCGAGGATCGTGATGCGCCCGACTCCGTGGCGCGCGGCGATCCCGTTCAGCCGTTCGATGAGGGCGACGGGGTCGAGGCTCGCGCCATCGACGCTGACCGGCACGCCCCGTTCGAAGCCGATCGTCACCGTCTCGGCCTGGTCGGGCGCGTCTTTCGGATCGACGGTCAACATCCAAGCGTCGTCGGCCGGCGGCGCGGCGGGGTCCTCGATGCGGCCGCCTTCGTGCGAGATGTGCCAGAGGTTGCGGTCGCGTGAGTAGATCTTCTCCTTCGTGACCTTGAGCGGGATGTTCCGCGCGGAGGCGTAGTCGATCGCGTCTTCGCGGGACTTGATGTCCCACTCACGCCACGGCGCGATGATCTCGAGGTCGGGGGCCAAGGCCATGTAGGCGAGCTCGAAGCGCACCTGGTCGTTGCCCTTGCCCGTGCAGCCGTGGCAGACGGCATCGGCGCCGACTTCGCGTGCATACTCGACCTGGGCGCGCGCGAGGATGGGCCGCGCCATCGAGGTGCCGAGCAAGTAGCGACGCTCGTAGATGGCGCCGGCCATGAGGCAGGGCCAGATGACCTCTTCGACGAAGGGACGGCGGCAGTCGGCGACGTAGCACGAGGCGGCGCCGCTCTTAGCGGCCTTGTCCTCGAGGCCTGCGAGCTCGTCGGCCCCTTGGCCGACGTCACCGGCGACCGCGTGGACTTCACAGCCGGGGTAGCGCTCCTTGAGCCAGGGAATGATGATCGATGTGTCGAGACCGCCGGAGTAGGCGAGGGCGATGCTTCGGGCCATCTGCGCATGATCCGGCGCGCGTGCCCGGATGGCACGCATGAGGACGTGGTTTTTTCTCCTGCGCTTTTAGACCATGCCAAGTCTCAAGAATCGCCCGTCTCCGCCGTAGGCTGGCGCAGTCACTCGTCGCCTTTTGCCGCGGAAGTCCATGAAGAATCCACGCCAGGTCATTTTCCCCCTCCTTGTCCTCGCGATAGCGGCTGGTCTGTGGCTGTTCCAGGGCTTCGGTCCGGCTGTGAACATCGTCGAGACCCCTGGCATCGAGCTCACCGAGGAAGAACGCGGCGGCGAGTTGATGCGCGACCCGAGCGAACCGCGGACGGTCGTGGCGAGCTCCGTCGGCGAGCGCAAGGTCGAAGAAATCGAGACTTTCGGGGAGAGCGCTTCTTACCGTGCGGCGCTCGGCGGTCTGCGCGGCCGGGTCGTTCGGGAGAAGGGCATGACGCCGATCCCCGGCATCGAAGTCATCGCCATCGAGCTTCGCGTCGACCTCGTCCTGCCGACGATCGAGCAGGCCCTCGAGCTGCTCGATGCACCCAACCCGCTGTCCTTCCGCGTGCGCACGCGCACGGACGCCGAAGGGCGCTTCGTCCTCGAAGGCGTTCACCCGCGGGCGATCCACCTGCTCGGCATTGGTCTGCGCACGCCCGATACTTCGCTGCGCTTCGTCGACAACGGACCGGGCAAGGCTCAGACGAGCGACCTTGGCGACATCGTCATCGAGACGCGTGGATCTTTGAGCGGCGTCCTCCAGGACTCCGTCGGCCAGCCGATCGAGGGCGCGCGCGTTCGCGCCCTCGACATCCCGCAGATCGCCATCCAGGCAGGTGCTGGCGACTTCAGGCCCGATGGGCGGGTCTTCGTGACCTTCGGAGACCAGGCCTTCGTGCTCTCGCCTCCGCCTTGGCTCGCCGAACTCGACGCCATGCTGCCCTTCACCGAGTCGGTCACGAAGGCCGATGGCTCGTTCCGCATCGAAGGTGTCCGCCCCGGTGCGGTCACCGTCCTTGCTCAAAAGCTCGGCTACGTTCCGGCGACTCAGAGCACGCGCATCAAACCGGACGCCGAGCGCAACGTCGGGACCGTGCGCTTTGCGCGGCCGGCGACGCTCAACCTGCGCTTCGTCGACACGAACAACCAGCCCGTCGCGAGCGCGCGCGCAGCGGCAGGGCGCTTGCTGGCGATGGCCCCCTTCGGCTTCACCGACGCGCCTTCGAAGGTTGCTGCCGACGGGACGCTCCAGCTCACGGGCCTCACGCGCGGCAAGCTCTACGCGATCTGGCAACGCGAAGTAGGTGCCCCCTGGAAGCTCGAGGGGCCGCTCAACGACGGTGAGCAAAAGACGATCGTCGTGCCGGCAGCTCTCACCGGTGTCGTCAAGGTCGTCGACGACAAGGGCCAGCCCATCTCGGCTCGGCTCGACATGTCGGTCACCTACACGCTCGGGGGTGTCAGCGAACAGATTCCGATCTCGGGTCTGCTGCCGAAGATCACGCGCGACAAGATTCGCGCCTTGCCCGACGTCGTCGGCGCTTGGGCCATCGAGGGGCTCGTGCCAGGCACTTGGAACGTCCGCGTGCGCGCCGATGGCTACGCCTTCGGCAGCGGCCAGCTCGTGGTGAAAGAAGGCGCGAAGGCCGAGGCCACGATCGCGCTCGGCGAGCAGTGTGTCGCGAGTTTCGTCGTCGTCGATCCCGAAGGCGCGCCTGTCGAGGGCGCGCGCGTCTACTGGAACTCGCGGCGCGGCACGCCGAAGGAGCAGCAGAAGAACCTGCCACGTTCACCGATCCCCGTCGTGCTGGGCAAGACCGACAAAGCCGGCGCCTTGGTCGCGAACGGCGTGCCAGTCGGAGCGACGCGCTTCGCGGTCCGCCACCCCGCCTTCGCGGTCGTCGAGGTCAAAGAGCCCGTGCAAAAGGGCATCCCGCTGCGCGTCCAACTGGGCGCGAACGGCGACCTCGAGGGCGTCGTGACCGAGCGTGGCAGTCGGCCCAAGGAGCCGATCAACCTCATCCTCGAGCCGCGCGTCGGTGGTGAACTCGATCCGCTCGTGCCGCCGCGCTTCGTGCGCAGCGACGAGGTCGTCTGCCAGCGCGGCGACCTCGTGCACGCCGCGGGCACCGGCCCGTACGTGGGCTGGCGGTCCACGCTCACCGCGAACCCGAGCGTGAGCTTCGGCTTCGCGAGCGGGCTGTCGATCGACTCGATCCAGGGGCACACCGACGACAGCGGCGGTGCGGGCGGCGGGGGCTCTCGCCCGGTGTTACGACGCGAAGGCGGCCC
>CALLZN010000349.1 GCA_937858895.1 uncultured bacterium
GCGGCAACACGGGGGAGGCCATGGTCACGCGCCTCGACTTGTTGCCCGCGAGCTGCACGCGCTACGGCCGCTCGTCGCCCTGTCGTGACGAGCTGCCCTTCGAGCCGAGCGAGGATGCGCGGCGTGGAGCGACGAGCTTCGCGATGATCAGCGGCGGGCTGCCGCCGCTTTCGGCGGGCATCCTCGCGCTCGGCGTGCCGACCAGCACCGGGCTGCCGATCTTGGGTGCAGTCGCCTACCTCGATCCGGCCTTGCCCATCCTCACGTTTCCGCTGGCGAGCGATGCGCTCGGCAACGTCGAGTTGCGCTTGCCGCTGCCGATGCAGCCGCTGCGCTTTGCGCTCCAAGCCTACTTTTTGCGTGTCAGCAACTGCGTCCAGCTCGGGCCGCTGGTCTCGTCACCGGCGATCGAGATCGACGTTCGCTGAGCCGACAGAAGCGTCAGTTCACGAGGCGCCAGCAAGAGACAGCGAACCAGATGAGTTCGAGCACGAGCGTCGGCCAGTCGCGCTTCTCGAGGCAAACGAAGAAGAGCGCCAAGGCGCCGCCCGCGTTGAGCAGCTGATAGGTCAGGCCGTCGTCGATCACGTGCGCCGCGTTGAGGCCGAAGGCGAGGGTGACGGCGATCATGCCGAGCCAGCCGCCCACTTCGCGCCAGGACTTAGCGTTGGGCCGCGTGGCGTTTGGCGCAGCGCTGGCCTTCATGCTTCGAAGATCCCGGCGAGCGAGACGATCGCGATGAGGGTCCAGAGCGCGTTGAGGGCGAGCGACGGATAATTGCTGCGGGCGATGTTGCTCGCGCAGAGGAAGAGCGAGCCCAGGGCGGTCGCCACGTAGTAAAGAAAACCACGGTCGATCCACGACAAGTTGGCGGCCGCGAAGGCGGCGACGACGAGACCCATGCCGAGCCAGCCGAGGGCTGCGGGCGCGTGACTTCGAAGCCCGGGACGTGCTGCTGCGCTCACTACCAAGAGGCCTCCGACAAGGCGAAGCTTCTCGTTATGCAGCCTCGCGGTCGCGAAGCAAGGTCCAGAACGATGGTCCATGGTCGACGCTACTTCCTCGCTGGCGCTTGCGTAGGATTGCACGCGCCGCGAGGCCATCCCGATCGAGTCAGCAGGGCGACCACACGAGGAAAGACGCTGTATGCAGCAGGACGATACGAAGCAGGACGATACGAAGCCGTGGCGCATCCTCGTCGCGGATGATCTCACGCCGGAAGGCCTGCAGATCCTCGGCGACAAGGCGATCCTTCGCGTCTTCAAGGGCATGACCCAAGAGCAGCTGCTCCAGGAGCTGCCAGGCACGCACGCCCTGGTCGTGCGCTCGGCCACAACGGTCACGCGCGCAGTCCTCGAGGCAGCGTCCGACCTTCTGATCATCGGTCGCGCGGGCATCGGTGTCGACAACGTCGACGTCGAAGCGGCGACCGAGCGCGGCATCGCGGTCATGAACACGCCCGAGTCCGGAGCGACGACGACGGCGGAGCACGCGATCGCGCTGCTTTGCTCGCTCGCGCGCAACATTCCCTTCGCGAGCGAATCGATGCGCGCCGGCAAGTGGGAGAAGAGCAAGTTCACCGGCGTCGAGCTGACCGGCAAGACCTTGGGCATCGTCGGCCTCGGGCGCATCGGCACGATCGTCGCCGAGCGGGCTCGCGGGCTCGCGATGCGCGTGATCGCCTACGACCCGCACTTGCCGAAGGAGCGCGCGCCTGACTCCGTGCAGCTCGTGACTCGCGAACGCTTGCTCGCCGAGAGCGACTTCGTGACCGTGCATGTGCCGCTGATCGAGGCGACGGCCAACTTCTTCGATGCCGCGGCCTTCGCGCAGATGAAGCCGAGCGCGCGCCTCATCGACTGTGCGCGCGGCGGCATCGTCGACGAAGCGGCGCTCTGCGAGGCCCTCGAGGCGGGTCGCATTGCAGGCGCGGCCCTCGACGTCTTCGAGACCGAGCCGCTCCCCGTCGATTCACCGCTGCGCCGCCAAGAACGCCTCGTCCTGACGCCCCACCTCGGCGCGTCGACCAAGGAGGCCTCGCAGCGCATCGGCGTCGACCTCGCGCGGCAGATCGTGACCTGCCTCGAGTTCGGCACGGTCATCAACGGCGTCAACGTCCCGCGCATCGCCCCCGAGCTCGCCGAGGAAGTCGCGCCCTGGCTCGACCTCATCACCTGCCTCGCGACGCTCTTGACTCAGGCCTTCCCCGGCAAGCTCGAGTCGCTGAGCTTGGACCTGCAAGGCGAGCGCCCGCAGCGCCACCAGCAGACGCTCGAAGTCGCGGCCTTGGTCGGGGCCCTGCGCGGCGTCGGCGAGACGGTCACGGCCGTCAACGCGCGGGCCGCGGCCAAGCGCTGTGGCCTTGCTGCGACGACGCAGCACTTCCAGATCGACAGCGCCTACCTCGATGCGGTGCGGGTCACGGCCGTGCTCGACGGGCGGGCGCGCAGCGCGTCGGGCACGCTGCTGGGCCGTGGCGGCCTCACCATCCTCGAACTCGAGAACGCGAGCCTCGACGCGCATCCGGCGCGCAACATGCTCTTGACCTTTCACGAGGATGCGCCAGGCGTCATCGGGCGCATCGGCACTTTGCTGGGCGAACGCGGCATCAACATCTCGAGCATGCAGGTCGCCCTCGGCGGTGATTCGGGCGCGCCCGCGATGGCCTTGCTCGCGGTCGACAGTCCGCTCGACGACGAGGCCGTGCGCGAGCTCGAGGACATCGACGCGGTGCAACGCATCGCGTGCATCGACTTCGTCCGAGGAGGACGTCCATGAGCGACATCGAAGACTTGTTGTATGGCGAGCACGAGATCCTGTGGATCCCGGGGCCGACCGAGATCGAACCCGAGATTCGTGCGGCGCTTGCGCGGCCGACGATCGGTCACCGCTCGCAGGCTTGCAAGGACCTCATGCTGCGCTGCCGCGAGCGCCTCGCGCCGGTCTTCGGTACGACCCAGCACGTGCTCTTCGAGAGCGTGCCGGCGACGGCGCTCTGGGAGGCAGCGATCCGCAACCTCGTGCCACGGCGTTCGCTGCACGTGCACTGCGGCGCCTTCTCCGAGCGCTGGGCCAAGGTGGCCCGCGCCTGTGGTCGCGAGGCCGATGAACTCAGTGTTCCCTGGGGACAGGCGAACCGGCCCGACACGCTTCGGACGAAGCTCCAAGAGCAGGCCCTCGCCGGGCAGCCTTACGACGCGGTTTGTCTGATCCACAACGAGACCGCGACCGGGGTGACGAACCCGCTGCGCGAGCTCGTGGGGGTCGTGCGCGAGCACCCTGAGACTCTGGTCCTCGTGGACGCGGTCACGAGCTTCGCTGGCCTGCCGCTCGACTTCGATGAGCTCGGCATCGACTTGGCGTTCGCGAGTGCCCAAAAGTGCTTGGCCT
Organism: uncultured bacterium; assembly: GCA_937858895.1. Taxonomy (GTDB): domain Bacteria; phylum Planctomycetota; class UBA1135; order UBA1135; genus JACKHW01. Next base: position 3,391 of record CALLZN010000349.1, read on the forward strand.
TGCCCGGCGGCTTCACGGTCTACGCCGTGTCCGAGCGTGCACTCGCTCGCGCAGCCAGGGTCGAAGGGCGCGGTTGGCTCCTCGACTTCGTGCGTGCCGAAGAAGGGCTGCGCACCGGCGAGTCGGTCGCGACGCCATCGATCCCGCATCTCTATGCCCTCGAGCTGCAGTTGGATCGCATCGAGGCCGAGGGGCTCGCTGCGCGCTTCGAGCGCCACCGCGCGATGGCCGAGCGCACGCGCGCCTGGGCCAAGGACCACGGTCTGTCGATGTTCGCGGAGGCGGGCTTCGAGTCCGACACGACGAGCTGCATCGCGGCGGGCACGATCGACGTCGCGTGGCTCGTCAAGGAGCTGCGCGCGCGCGGCAAGTTCATCAGCAACGGCTACGGCAAGCTCAAGGGACAGACCTTCCGCATCGGCCACATGGGCGACCACAATATGGGGCGCCTCGAAGAATTGTTGTCCGACATGGATGCTGTCTTGGGGAAGCGGGCGCATTGACATATGGCGCTTTCGATGGACCGAGGCGGCGCCAGGACCCCAGGGGGAGCATGACGAGAATCGATATCACGGGCTTCGACGACGAGCCCGATGACGAGCACGACGACGATTTCGACGCGGACGATTTTGATGCGGACGACTTGGACGAAGTCGGGCCCGAGTCGCCGCAGGACGGCGGCCAGGCGGGTTCACCCGATGCCCCGCCTTCGCCGGCCTTTCGGGCTTGGCTCGCTGAACTGCCTTTCCCGACGCCGCTCGAGATCGTCGCCGGCTTGCGCGAGCACGGCTACCGCGGCCAGGACGCGGCCGTCAAGTCGGTTGCCCTCGCTGCGCATCGGCACTTGCGCCGCCTGCGCCACCTCTACCTCGATGGGGTACCCCGCCGTCAGCTGCCGCCGAAGCAGAACCTCTTGCTGATCGGCCCGACGGGTTGTGGCAAGACCTTCCTCGCCGAGACGCTCTTCGAGCGCGTGCTCGCCATCCCGACGACGACGGTCGACATCACGGCGTTTTCGGAGAGCGGTTACATCGGCGAGGACGTCAGCACGCTCGTGACGCGACTTCTCTTTGCCTCCGAAGGTGACCTCGAGAAGACGCGCGTCGGCATGATCTGCATCGACGAGTTCGACAAGCTCGCGAGCTCGAGCAATCGAGCTGTCTTTGCAGGCCAGGGCACGACCAAGGACGTGAGCGGCTTTGGCGTGCAGCGCGAGCTGCTCAAGATGTTCGACGGGGCGACCATTCCGGTGCCCACGCACTTCAGCCACGAGAGCTACTCGAGCAAGCCGCTCGTGCCGACGCACGACATTGCCTTCGTTTGCTGCGGCGCCTTTTCGGGGCTCAAGTCGATCAGCCAAGCCAAGGGGCGTTTCGGCATCGGCTTTGGCCGCGACGATGGCGTGATCGGCGGCAGCGAGTCGATCGCTGTCACCTACGACCAGGCGGAGGTCGAGAACGTCGTCTACTTCCAGGAGTACGGCTTTCTGCCCGAGCTCATCGGGCGCTTCACGCGCATCGTGCCCTTCTCGCCGCTCGACGAGGCGACCCTGCACCAGATCCTCGAGGACAACGTGCTGAAGGGTGTGCGCAAAGAACTCGAGTTGGCGGGCATCGAGCTCGTCGTCGAAGACGCCGTCGCGCAGCTCGTCGTTCGCGAGGCCATCCAAAAGGAGACCGGCGCCCGCGGCCTGCGCGCCCGCCTGGCCCTCCACCTCGAAGACGCCCTCTTCGAAGCCTTCTCGAACAAGGCCTCCGCGACGGTCATCCTCGAGCGCGAAGGCGAGCAGATCCGTTCGCGGCTCGCACCGACCAAGAAGAAGAGCGCGAGCCGCTGAACCGCGCGCGAACGCGCTTGCGTGGCTTAGCGCTGAGTCGCCCGCGCGACGCCCTCGACCGCTTCCCAGACGCGCAGCAAGTTCTCGCCACAGAGCTTGCGCAGCTGGTCGTCCGACCATCCGCGACGCGCGAGCTCGCGGAGAAGGTCCGGATACTTGGACACGTCTTCGAGGCCTTCGACGACGTCGGCGATGCCGTCGAAGTCACCGCCGATGCCGACGTGGTCGTGACCGGCGACCTTCGCGATGTGCTCGACGTGGTCGGCGACTTCTCGCAGTGTCGCCTTGGGGCGCGGGTTCTTGATGCCCCAGACGCGAAGCCCGTTCTCGATGCGGGGGTCGTTCTTGGCGCCATAGAGCTCGCGCAGACGCTGCTGCTCGGCGATCTGGCGCAGACCATAGTCGCCGGCCGTCCGCGAAACGAAGGCGGGCACGAAGGTCACCATGACGAGACCGCCTTCGACCGGCAGCCGCTGCAACACGTCGTCGGGCACGTTGCGTGGATGGTCGGTCAAGGCTCGCGCCGAGCTGTGGGAGAAGATGACCGGTGCTCGCGATGCATCGAGGCCCTGGTGCATGGCCTGCGGCGTCACGTGACTCAGGTCGACGAGCATGCCGAGGCGGTTCATCTCGGCGATGGCCTCGCGACCGGCAGCGCTGAGCCCGCCGTATTCGGGTTCATCGGTCGCTGCGTCCGCGAAGGGCGAATTGGTCGCGTGCGCAAGAGTCATGTACTGGGCGCCGAGCGCGTGCAGCTGGCGCAAGACCGCGAGCGAGCCGCCGGTCTGGTGTCCGCCCTCGACGCCGATCATCGAGGCGATCTTGCCTTGGCGGTGGATGCGACGTAGCTCCGTGGGCCCGGTCGCGAACTCGAAGACCTCGCCGTAGCGCGCGATCAGGCGCCGCACGAAGTCGATCTGTTCGAGCGTCGCCGTCACGGCTTCGTCTCGACCGAAGTTGACCGGAACGTAGACCGACCAAAACTGCGCACCGACGCCGCCGTGGCGCAGGCGGGGGATGTCTGTGTGACGCGTGTCGTTCCACTTCGTCAGGTCGAAGCCCTCGAAGCTGAGCTTGGACTGCTGCCGCGTTTCCCATGGCAGGTCGTTGTGACCGTCGATGAGCGGCACCTGGCGCAGCAGGCGGGCGATGCGCGCGTCCTGGTTTTCGATCGGGGTCGAGATCGTGCGAGCGACCTCCGTGCCGCGACACGAAGCGAAGAGCGCGACGGTGGCGGTGGAGGCGATGATCAGAATGTGTCGCTTGTCATGCATCAGAAGATTGCCTCGAGTTCATCGGACAAGCCGCCGCTCGCGCGTCGGCGGCGGCGGGTTGGGTCGACGGCGCCGCGTAGCAGGTCGTCGAGCTGACCTTCGCGTCGCTCGAGCACGAGAAAGTCGGCATCCAGGTGAAGCGCGAACGCGCGATACTGCGCAGCCCGGTCCTGCCAACGAAAGGACAGATTGGTGAAGCGGACTGGGATCGACAAGTCGAGGCCGAAGTCGGCGTTCCGCGCGGCGATCCAATAGAGCCAAGCGCCGCCGTGCACGGAGCGCCGCACGATGTGCGGGGCTCCGTGGCGGGCGAGGACGACGTCCAGCGAGGTGCCGGCCGCGATGTCGTTCGCTTCGTGCGCGCTTGGTAGAGGCTCCTCTTGCCAGTCCACGTGCCAAGCAACGCTGAGGCAGCTCGGCAGCGACAGGCAGGGCGCCAAGAGGAGCCATGCGATCCACGGACGACGACAGGGTCGCATCAGCGCGCCTGCTCCGTGCCGACGCGCGGCACGTTGCTGTGCGGATCGGACCAAGGCAAGGAGAAGCCTGCGCGGCCGGCCGCGAGCGTTGCGCCGTGGTGGCGCAAGATGCCGTTCTCGTCGAAGAAGAGCCAGAGCCGGTCGGTGCGCGTGTCCGTTCCCGAGATCACGACGAGCAACAGCCAGATGCCCGCGGTCTTGCTCTTCGAGAACTCGTAGTACCAGGCGCTGCGGTTGCCGAGCTGGATCACGTCGTTCGGCGCGCCGAGCAAGTCGAGGGCTTGCTGGGCGGTCGTGCTGCCGTTCGCGAGGCCCTCTATGGCCGCGCCATCGAGCGGCTCGTTCTTGTCGTTGCGATAGAGGATGCAGGACGAAGCGAGGAGGGCGGTGCAGGTGAGCGCCACGGTGTGGGTGAGGATCTTGCGGGGCATGCTGCGACTTTGCTCGGCGGCGTCGCTTGGATCAAGCTGCTCTCGTGTCGTGTTGCCGCACTCGTGGCGACAGCTCAGCGCAGGCGGATCGGCGGACGCGGCACGAGCCACTGCGTGAGCGCGGTGACGTCTTCACGCAGCCGCGCGAGGTCTTCGCCTTCGAAGCGGTTCCAGGCGTCGATGGCTGGCTCCACTGCAGTACGCAGTCGCTCGAGGGCCTCGACCTCTTGGGTCGATGGGGCCTCCCATGAGGAGCGCAGGCGCGAGACGAGGCCAAAGACGCGTGACATCAGCGTGTCGCGGTCCGCGATGCCTTGCTTGCCACCGGCGGGCGTGCGGAAGCGCGCTTCGACTTCGTCGAGCTTCGTGTCGAAGTCCTTGCAACGCTGCAGGCCGGCGACGATGTCCTCGTCGCTCGGATAGGTCGCGACGACGGCTTCGTTGTTCGCGAGCCTCGCTTCGTGCGCGCGGCGCTTGCGCAGCTCTTCGAGGCGCGTGGCGATGGCCTTGCTCTCTTGGCGTGCAGCCTCGAGGCGCTCGAGAACGGCGCTCGTCGCTGCAACGAGCGCTTCGCCGCGCCGGAGCGCCATGTGCTTGGTCTCGCGATCGACGGCCGCGACTTCGATGCGCGGATCAGGCAGGACCTCGAGCATGGTCGAGGCCTCGTGGTCGAGCAGACGTGCGCGCACCCGGTAGCGACCGGGCAAGACCTCGCCGCCGCCGCCGCTGCCGACGGGTGTCGCTGTGCCAGGTCGCGGGGCGTCCTCGCGCAGGTCCCAGACGATGCGGTTGTGACCGCGACTCACCTTGTGGCGCAGCCGTCGCACGAGGCGGCCTTCCTCGGGCAGGGTCGCTCGCGTGATCTCGAGCTCGACTTCGTCGGCTGCGAGCGCGAAGGGTGGCTTCGTCGCCGCGCCGTCCTTCTTGTCCGCTTTCGCCTTCTCGACTTTCGCGCCCTCCTCGAGCTGCGCGTGCACGCGCGGCGCGACCCAGAGGTCGAGCAAGGTGCCGAAGGGCCGGTTCTCGCCGCGAAACTCCTCGCTGCCGGGGAAGCGACTCTCGCCGGTCTGGGCGATGCGGTCGAGGGTGGCGGGCAAGGGCTCCTGGAGCGCGAGCGGGACCTCGGACAGGGCCGCGGTCCCGCGCAAGCAACGGATGTCGTCGATGACGTAGGCCGCGCGACCGTGCGTGCCGATGACGAGGTCGTGCATCTGTCGCTGCACGACGAGTGAACGGACGGCGACGGTCGGGAGGCCGTTCGTGAAGCGCTGCCACGACGCGCCGCTGTCCCGCGAGATCCAGAGGCCGTGTTCCGTACCTAGGTAGAGGACGGCGGCGTCGACCGGGTCTTGCTCGATCGTGAGGCAGGGGCCCTCGACTTTGACTTTCGCCACGTCCGCTGCGTCGTCGAGCAAGCGCTGCCATGTCTTGCCGAAGTCCCGCGTCGCGAAGAGGTAGGCCTTCGAGTCCGAGCGACGATGGTCGTCGAAGACCGCCCAGGCCGCGGCGGCGTCGAACTTGCTCGCTTCGACGTGCGCGCACCACGCGAAGGGCGGTAACCCCGGCATGGCTTCATCGATGCGTGTCCACGTGCTGCCGCCGTCGGTCGTGACGTGCACGCGGCCGTCATCGCTGCCGCTCCAGACCACGCCGCGCTGCACGGCCGAAGGCGCGATCGTGATCAGCGAGCAGTGGTTCTCGGCCGCGGTCACGTCGAGGGTGAGACCGCCGCTCTCGTCTTGCTGCTGCCACGCTCGCGTGTTGCTCGTGAGGTCGGGCGACAAGAGCTTCCAAGTGGCGCCACGGTCGGCGCTGTAGTGCACGAACTGGCTGCCGTAGTAGACGCCCGCGGCATCGAAGGGATCGAGGGCGATCGCGGCGTTCCAGTTGAAGCGCAGCTTCACTTCGCGCTCGGTCGTGCCGCTGCCGTCTTCGCCTGCGATCGTCTCGCGCGGCGGAAAGGGCCGGATGGTCTTGCGCTCCCCGGTCAAGCGGTTCCAGCGCCCGAGCCAGCCGCCCTGGCTCATCGCATAGCCGCGGTTGCTGTCGTCAGGATCCGGGACGGTCGCGAAGCCGTCGCCGAAAAAGAGCTCCTGCCAGTGGTGGTTGCGGATGCCGCCGTTCTCGAGCACGAAGGCCGGGCCGCGCCACGAACCGTTGTCCTGCATGCCGCCGTAGACGTGGTAGGGGCGCTCGTCGTCGACCGCGATGTGGTAGTACTGCGCAAGCGGTAGATTGCGGACGAAGCGCCAAGTCCGACCGTGGTCGCGGCTGATCGCGATGCCACCGTCGTTGCCGTCGATGAGGTAGGTCGGGTCCGCAGGATCGATCCACAGCGCGTGGTGGTCGGGGTGGATGAGGTTCCACGGCACCAGGGTCTCGAAGTGCTGGCCGCCGTCGTTCGAAACCGAGACGATCGAAGCGAGGCGGTAGAGCCGCTCGGCGTTCTTCGGGTCGACGCGGATGTCCGAGTAGTAGAAGGGCCGCGGTGACACGTCGTCCTCCTTGTTGACCTCTCGGAAGCTGTGCCCGCCGTCGTCGCTGCGCAGCAGGACGTTCTTCTTCGCCTCGACGAGGGCGTAGACGCGTCGCGGGTCCGAAGCTGCGATCGCGAGCCCGATGCGCCCGAGCTCGCCGTCGGGCAAGCCGTCCTTTTTCTCGACCCGCGTCCACGTTTCGCCGCCATCGTGGCTGCGCCACAAACCGGACCCCCGTCCCCCCGACGTGAAATCGGAGGGGCGACGGCGGCGGCACCAGAGCCCCGCGAGGAGGGCCCTCGAGATCCGCGGGTCTTAGACGAGG
>CALLZN010000350.1 GCA_937858895.1 uncultured bacterium
TGCAGGATGCCGGTCACGAGGTCTTGGTCGCGAATCCTGGGAAGCTGCGCTTGATGTGGGGTATTGCAGAGCGACCGCGAGCGCTCGACTGAACGGGCTGAGCGTCTCCATGTCGACGAGCGCGAGCTGTTCGTTCGTCGGTGTCGGATCCGCGTACGCGACGGCTCAGGGCAGCTTCCGCCTGAGCTCCGCGCTCGAGCATGCGAACGGCTTCCTGCACGTCAGCGGTTCGGGCAGTATCGCGATCGGGACCGCAAACTTCGAAACCCCGCCGCGCCAAGGGCTCGAGATCCCGGTGTCCGTCGGGCGCGACGGGCTCGAGTTCCGTCTTGCCTGCGCTGCGAGCTACAGCAGCGCTTCGAGCATCACCGCCACGTTCGTCGCGTCGACGGCGTCCGCGATCCAATTCTACGGACCGACGTGTGACGCGGAACTCCAAGGCGCCTGGCACGCGGCGCGAAGCGGTCATCGCTTCGTCTTTCGAACGACACGCGCGCCGCGGACGCCTTGGACCTTCCTCCTCGTCGGCACACGACAGGTGTCGATTCCCCTTCCGCCTAGTGATTGTCGCCTCCTCACGGATTTCCCCGTCGTCCTGCCGCTGCCGATCGACGCACAGGGGAAGCGAACGTCGATCTTGCGGCGCCCTACGCTCCGGGCCTGAAGATCAACGTGCAGTTCATGGGCTCGGAACGCCCGTGGCAGCAGGGGGCATTTTGGCGGACCAGCAACGGGCTGCGACTCATGTTGCCGTAGGATTGCAACGCACGCCGAACGGATTGCGTTGAGAAGCACATGTGACTGCGCCAGGTTCTGATCACCGTCACTAGTCAAGTCGTCGGAACGTACGAAGTCCGTTCGTATCCACACAACGATGACGATGGCGACGGCAAAGGCAATTACGACAAGTTCAAGGGCGACATCGCTCGACTGAGCGGCGCGACGAGCGGCAGCGTCGACGACGAGATCGCGGCGCTCGTGCGCGACAAGAAGCTCGTCATCAAGATCGAGGCCGCGAAGGCGCCGGACATCCGGCGCTCGCGGACTCGAGAGTCGTACTGGTCACCGTGACCCAACGCGCGCTACGGCAACAGACGTAGCGTCACGGGGTTCATGACGTCGAAGCCTCCGCCCGGCTTCGTCAGGACCGTCGTGAAGTTGAGGCGCGTGCCGGCCGTCTGCGGCGCGAGGCTCTGTGGCAGCTGGAACGTCACGGTCTGCTTGCCGCTCGCGGGGAGGAAGCCGACGAACTTGTCGAAGATCGCGGTGCCCGCGAGCGCGAGGCCCAGGTCTGTCCAAGCGTCGAAGTTCAGCGGAATGCGTGGGTTCGTCGGGAGCCCAGGCGCGGTTCTCGTCGAGAGCGACGGCTTCGTGCGCTTCCAGGAGACGCGTCCACCGAGCGACGCCGCCGTTGCACGTACGCGAAGGAAACGCTCGAGCGTGATCGCACGCGGATCTTGCACGCCGCATGCGGCGGAAAGCTCGAGTACGGTCCTGGATGCAACCGTGCGCGAGAATGAAGCCTCGCGCCATGTTGCACGTATCTGCGGGAAATCGCGCAGGATCGCTTTCTTTGTCTGTGCGAGATCGTGGATGCCGATCACGACGACGGGCGCGAAGACCAAGCGATCAAGAGTGCCGGCGCGCCGACGCAGCCCACGATCAGGATGAAGAAGGCAGGCTTGACGAAGCGCATCGTTCCGTTCCACGACTTGCAGCTTGCAAACGAACGACTGCGAACTACGCGAACTCCACGTCGCTTTTGCCTGTGCGATTCACAGCGCGGCCGGCGCTGAGGTCTCTGTCCGAGATATCAACCAAGGAGAAACCGAGATGAAGACCTTCCCCATGACACTTCCCCTGATCGTCGCGATGACCGCTGCTGGCGTCGTGCACACACAAGATGGAACGGAGTCCGTACAAATCGAGAGCTACGGCGTCAGCTGCGGTGCTCAGCTAAGTGGCTCGATCGCGACGAGGCGGCTCGCGATCACCGTGACGGATGCACTGCCGAGTCAACCGGTCGCGATCGTGCTCGGCTCGCATGCGCAAAGTCTGGCGTTGCCAGGATCGCCGTGTCGACTACTCACGGATGCGCAGCTCTCGGTGCCGTTGATCGCGAACGCGCGTGGTGCGGCATCGCTCGAGATCCCATTGCCCGGCACGTTCGCGAGCTTCTTCGCACAGGCGATCGCGCAAGACGCGGGCAAGCAGCGGTTCGTCGGCTCGCAGGGCCTGGCGGTGCATGACGCTGCGAAGGACGAGCGCGTGATCGCGGTCGTGCGAGCGGGCGGTTCGTACATCCGCTTCGTCGAACCCGAACCCGGCGAACTCCTGATCGTCGCGCTCGATGGCACGAAGGCGCAGCGCGATGCGTTCGCGCGCTACGAGAGCGGAACGCTCACGGCCGCCGAGCTCTACACGTCCCTGTCCGGCTTGGTCGCGCCGAGTGCGCTACAGCAGTTGTCCGTGACGGTGGCAGGCGCGCGTCAGGCCTCGACTCTCGAGACGCTGACTCGCAAACCGGACCAAGGCCCGATCGCCGGAATGCGGCCCATCGCCGTCGCGGGTCCCCGCGGGCAAGGTGGCAACGTCGGTCCCGCGGCGTGCAACAGCGCTTCCTGGTTCACCGGGATGTATTGCAATCACCCCGGGGACTTCGAGTACTGCTGGACCAACCTGACGGGGAACCCGTGGGTCCAGAAGTACTGCCACGCGATGTATGGCCGCGTCGCCTCGGTGAGCGGCAACTTCGGCTTCGCCTACAAGCGTTGGAATGGCAGTAGTTGGTACACCGTCTGGTCGACCAACGTCACGAGCTGCCAGAACTACTACTACAACGCGAGCTACACCTTGATCCGCAAGTGGCGCCGCATGCACGTCGCGGGCGGCAGCGGCGACCTCAAGCACTTCCGCGTCGCCGGTTACAACTGATCGACCACGTGCTCCGCATCGTCGCCTCACAGTACGTTCGGTTCGATGCTTGCGTGATCGAGTCAATAGTTGCGGCCGGCGCGTATCGCGGCGCCGGCAGCATCAGCACCCCCTGCGCCAGCCGGTGTCGTCCGAGCCGTCCTTCCTCGAGCACTTCACCTTCAGCGTCGAGAGCGCAGAAGTGACTGAAGCGGTCGCCGAGATCGATGCCGATGGTCAAGGTCGTAGTCGTCGTTGTAACCTGCGTCATGGTCAGCCTCCGTGTGAGCAAATCGATAGCTCGTGCAAGTTTGGCGACCTCGCGGTACGCCGCCAGGGGCTGGCCTTCTCATCTCATCTATCCGTAAGCGGAATCGCGGATGCATGACGCTCTCCTCGAGGGAAGCGCGAAACCCGTGTGGGCGGGGTTGTCTCCGAGAATCGGGTTGTCGAAACTCCGGAGCATGAGACGCCTGAGTATCAGCTATGTACGGAACGCCATCGGTCTCTCCCCGTCGATCTTCCTAGCGGTCTTCGTCGCTGGGGCGGCGCGGCACATGCCGGCGCTTCCACAACGGCAGTCGCCGAAGGTGTTTGCCAAAGAGTTCGAATCGCTCCTCAAAGAATTGGATCGGGGCTCTCCGTTCTTCGACGTGAAGGGCATTTCCAGGGACTGGAAGAAGGCCAAGGCCGAACTGCGTTCACGTGTCAAGAAATGCAATTCCGAGGCCGACTTCTTCGATCTGGTCGTCGAGGCCGGCCGGCGCTTGCGTGACGGGCACTTTCAAATCACGAAGGCGGACGTCGAGAAGAACGAGTTCCCAAAGAGCTGGTGGCCCGGGATCTCGATGTTGCCGGCGACCGAGAACCGTGTCGTCGTGATGGGGGTGCCGCGCTCGATGTCGGGAGTACTCGAAGTCGGTGACGTCATCACGAAGATCGACGGCAAGTCGGCGCGCGACGTTCTCGATGGTCGCGCGGCGGACGATTGGGAGCGCGGCGGCTACTTCTCTAGCCCCCAGCGTGCGCGGTTCTTCGCGTATCGAACCGCCCTCATGACCGAGGAGCAGAATGCGAAGTTCGATCTCGAGTGGATCGACTCGGAGGGAAAGAAGAAGCGTCGATCCGTGCGTGCCGAATACGAGCCCCGCGGTTGGCAGCACGAATACAACATGCCCGAAGGTCTCGAAGCGGCGGCCAAGTCCGTGCACTTCACCAAGATCGGAACGACGGGATACATCTACTTCCGGCGATTGGACGCGACCGCTGAAGCGGGTTTCGCAAAAGCCGTTGCGGCGCTCTCGGGTGTCTCGGCTTGGATCGTCGATCTGCGGGGCAATACCGGCGGAGGCTACGATCGCTCGTTCGTCGACCGGTTGTCCGAACTCGAGAAGGGCTCGCGCAAGGTCGCGGTGCTGATCGATGGCGGCTGCATCTCCGCCGGCGAAACGATGGCGCGCGACCTGGTTCGGCACGCGAAGGCAAGTCTCTATGGGCAGACGACCGCGGGATCCTCTTCGACCAAGAAGCTGCTCGACCTCTTGGATGGCAAGATCCAGGTGCGCTACTCGAACGCGAGTCGCAAAGGCATCAAGCGAGACATCGAGTTCTATGGCATCGAACCCGACGTCATCGTGGAGGCGAACCCGGATGAGTTGCGCGCCGGGAAGAACTCGATGATCGAGTACGCGCTTCGAGAACTCGCCGACTCCAAGAAGTGAACAGGCGGGACACGACGATCGTCGCCAACATTCCTGCGGCGGCAACGATGATCCCGCGGGTGCCGGCGATGGACGGGATCCCCCACGAACCCCTATGGTGGTCGCTGAGACTCGGCGCCACTCTCGGCGGAAACGCGACCCCGATCGGTTCGATCTCGTGCGTGATCGCGCTCCATGCCCCCCGCCAAAGAAACGTGGATCAAAGTCGGCTGGGGTCGTTCCCTCGCGGTCGGAGGCGCGCAGATGCTCTTCCAGCTCCTACTCGCGACACTGACAGAATCCAATAATCTCGGTGTAACCCACAGCTCGGGACACCGCTGCTCCATGCAGAACCCGATCGAGCGGACCTCAACGGCCGCTCGCGTCCCTCAGCACGGAGCAATCATGAAGCACTCGATTCTCGCCGCCACGGCCCTCACCACGTTGAGCCTCTCCGCGATCGCACAGAACCACGCGGTCGCCCCATTCGATCACACCGATGCCGAAGGCAACTCTTCGCAGTATCGGAGCGCGCTCTCCTACGGCGTGGCGCGCTGGCAGATCCTCCACGACAAGTCCGAAGTCCAGATCCCGAATGGCAAGAAGATCACGAAGGTCGGATTTCGCCAGAACGGCGGCACGGCGATGACGACGACGCATCGCCTGCAGATGGAAATCCTCATGAGTGCCGCGAGCCGCACCTATGACAAGATGACGTCCAACTTCAACACGAACTACAAGGGCACCCCGGTGACGGTCTACACTAGAAAGATCTACGATCTGCCGTCGTACACCGCGACGAATGACCGGCCGTCGAAGAACTACGTCCTCTTCCCGCTGGACGTGCCCTACGTCGTCGACTCGAACGAGGACATGATCGTCGAATACCGGTGCTACGCGAACACCAACAGCAACAACGCATTCAACTACTACATCGACGCGACGAACTACGCGTCCAAGCGAACCGCGTTCGGAACGGCCTGCCCCGGGAGCAACTCGAAGTCACTGGCCATGACGGACAATGGAGCGCCCTACGGTGCAACCTGGAGTCCGCAAGTGACCAACGCCCAGGCGAGCACCGTCTGCGCGCTGTTCGTCGGCCTCAGCAATACGAAGTTCCAAGGTGCGATTCCTCTGCCGTTGCCCCTGGATGGCGTCGGTGCGACCGGGTGCAAGCTCTACGTCGACCCACTGCTGACGATCGGGCGGGGTGCGAACACCGCCGGCACGGCCACGTTCTCGATGCCGATTCCGGATCAGCCCTCGCTCTACGGCGTCACGCTCTACCATCAGGCCATGGCGCTCGATGCCTTCGCGAACAACTTCGGCTGGACGTTCTCCGAAGGACGCAGCATGACGATCGGCCAACGCCCGAAGATGCGAAAGCTCTTCCAGTCATCGGTCACGAGCTCGACGGGCTCGCTCTCCGGCGTGACGACCGCCATCGAAGTCAGCGTCTTCACTTGGCAATAACCCCAATGTTGCACAGTCGCGTAACGTGGGCCACGATGCCCACGCTGCACGACTTCGGACGGACCTAATGCAACAGTGGGAATAAGTCGCCGCACTCGGGGGGCGATCGCTTGAACAACGCATCCTACGAAGCCTACGGCGACGAGCCCTCTTGGGACGACTTCGAGGCAACGCTCTTCGATTGTCTCGAATGTGACGACCCCGATGCGATGCTCACGGCGATCGAGGAACGCGATCCCCGACTCGCCACTCGCCTGCGAAGCGCGCTCGACACGCTGCAGGCGAGCGGCATGGTCGACGACACGAAGTCGGGCGGCGCTCCTCTCGTCGAGCGCATCGGTCCCTACCTGCTGCGGGAGCGCATCGGCGCTGGTGGCATGGGTGTTGTCTGGGCCGCCGAGCACGAAACGACGAACGGCGTCGCCGCGGTGAAGCTCATGCGCGCGGACGTCGTCCACGACGTCGCATCGCGCGCGCGATTCCGGCGCGAGATCGCTGCGGCTGCCGACCTCGAACACCCGGCGATCACGCGCATCGTCGACCACGGCAACCACGACGGGGCACCGTGGTTCGCGATGGAAAAGGTGCCGGGTGTGTCCCTCGCTCGCTGTATCGAAGCGCGCGCCAAGGAAGGCCCCGTCGCCTCGGATCCCGCATGGCGCGACTGGTGCCTCGGCATCGCGATCCAGGTCGCGAGCGCTCTCGCGCACGCGCACGAACGCGGTGTCGTCCATCGTGATGTCAAACCGTCCAACGTACTCGTCGACGGCGACCGCGCATGGCTCACCGACTTCGGGCTTGCGTTCGTCGATTCGGACGACCGCCTGACGAAGAGCACGAGCGAACTCGGCTCCCTCCCCTATCTTCCTCCGGAGTGTTTGCAGGGTTCGCGCACGATTCCGAACGCGCGACAGGACGTATATGCCCTCGCTGTGTCGCTTCTCGAAGCGTTGACACTCCGGAACCCGTTCTTGGCCGGCGGTGCGACGCAAACACGGGACCGAATCACGGCCGGGATCCGCCCCGCAGCCCTTCGTGGTCTCGAACCGGATCTCGCGCTCGTGCTGCAGACCGCGCTCGACATCGATCCACGACGGCGTTACGCGACCGTACGGGATTTCGAACGCGACCTGCGAGCCGTACGCGACCACGGCCCCATCTTGGCGCGCAAGACGCCCGTATCGCTCCGCGTGCGTCGCTGGCTCGCGCGCCATCCGAGCGTCGCGTTCGCTGGCGTCTTCATCGCACTCACGGCCATCGTCGGATCGTTCGTCGTCGCCTCCCTCGAACGTTCGTCGCGACTCCGCACCGAGGCGGAAAGCGAACGGGCTCGATCCCTCGGATATGTGGCCAACATCACTGCGGCTCACGTCGAATACGCGAAGAGCTGCAACCCCATCGCGGCGCGCGAACGCCTGCTCGCTTGCGACGCGAAGCTGCGTGGATTCGAGTGGTATCTTTTGGCTGCCGCGACAGCCCCGAGCGGGCGTGCGTTTCCGGGGCACGAAGGCGGGGTCCGTAGCTTCTGTTGGAGCGAAGACAGCACACACATCGCATCGCTCAGCATGGCGCTAGAGCTTACGGTCTTCGACGTGCAAAGCGCAGCGATCGTGCATCGCTTGCCAGCTCACGGGGGAACTCGCGTGCGGATGTGGCCTGGTCGCAACGCCTTCATCGTCGACACGCCAGACGGATCCATCGAGATGCGGTCGTTCCAGGACGGCTCGATCACGCGCACGTTCGAACTCGGTAAGGTTCCGGCCGTCGCGATGTGCTTCACGCGAGACGGGTCCCGCCTCCTCGTCGCCCTCGAAGACCGGCGATTGATCAGCATCGAGTTCTCGAGCGAATACGAGGCGTGCATCGAGCCCATCGGAATCGCGTCACGACACGTGACCGAACTCGCATGTGGGGACGCGCACTTCGCAGTCGCGCATCTCGGTGCCGAAGTCGAACTCTGGAAATGGGGAGACAAGAAGCGGCACAGCCTCCTCGGCGCGCACGCGTTCGTGCACGGCGTGGTCTTCGACCCGAGCGGACGCTGGCTGGTTGCGAGCGCCGCGACGGGGATTCTCGCGTTCGATACGCACGACCCCGCGAAGCTCATCCGACCGTACAAGATCACCGACCTCGGCGGTGGACGACCGATCGACATGGGCCCTCGCGGGGACCGCGTTGCCTCGTCGTACGTCGAACGCGGTGTCGCGGTCTGGCCATTCATACCCGAGCAGCCTTCGAACGTCCTATAGCCACTACGCTTCAGTGGCCATGGATCCGGGGTGCAGATCGTGCGTTTCGATGCGAGCGGTCGCTGGATCGCGACGTCCAGCTGGGACGACGAACTGCGCGTGTTCGACACGACCGAGCCTCAGAGCCTCACGTGGAGCGTCGTTCTCCCGTCCGCCGGATTCCGCACGAAGTACGTGAAGAACTCACGCGTCTTATGCAGTGATTGGCGCGGCAACTTACGAGTCTTCGAGCTCGGCGAGCGCGGCACGTCGACGAACCGCACGTTGCCGAAGCATCACGCGTCCCGCATCGTCGGCATCGTCGAGCTCGATCACGGTAAGCACTGGCTGACGACCGATCTGGGTGGCGGTGTCATGACCTGGGATGCCGCAACGGAGAAGGCCGATGCGAGTGCACGCGCACTCGAGAGTGAGGTACTCGCGACCGCGAAGTACGACGAGGACCGAGCGGTTGCGGCGACCGCGGATGGCCGACTCTGCGTGATCCCGATGGATGGTCCTCCAAAGACGCTCACTCGCCTGTCAGCGAGCGCAACTGCGCTCGCACGCGTTCCGGGTACGGAAAGGCTCTTGATCGGCGACATCGACGGCGACATCGCGCTGATCGACTTCGCGAGCGGCGACGAGCTGTGGCGCACCGAGACGAACAACACGTGGATCTCGACCGTGACGGTCGCGCCCGACGGAAGCTGGTTCGCGTACGCAGGGGACAGCTGCCGCATCGCCGTCGTCGACGCGAAGTCCCACGAACTCCGCCGGGAGCTTCTCGGTCATACGCGCACACCTCTCTCGATGCTCGTGTCCCAGGGCGGCGACCGGATCTTCAGTTGTGGTGGCTACGAGCGCACGCTCCGGATCTACGACCCACACATCGGCCGCGAACTCCTCGAGCTCGAAACCAACGACGGCGCGCTCTTCGACATCGATCTCGACAAAACCGGAACACGACTCGTCGCGGCGGCGATGGTGCGACGCCTCGTCGTCATCGATGCACCACGCGCGAACACGACACTCGAACCCGGCGCGAGCCCCCCGGTTCGCATCGACGCGATCACACGACCACCGCTGAAGCGCACGAAGTAGCTTGTCTCGCCAGTGGAGTGTCGATCACTAGGTCGTCTCGGACTCCGCGATCAAGCGCCCGAGGCGCGCGGTGGCCCGATGGAGGAGCACCTTGACGGCCCCGGCAGTGCGGTCGAGTTCTTCGGCGATCGTGGCATGGTCGAGGCCTGCGATCCGTGACATCACGAGGACGGACTGATAGTCCGCGGGCAAACTCTGGAACGCCGCCTCGACACGGGCGAGTTCTTCGCGCCCCGCCGCGGCGCGACTCGGTGTCAGGAGGCTGAGGATCGCGGGGCTTGCCCCGATGTCTTCCTGAGCGATCTCACGATCGAGATCTCGTTTCTGCCGACGGTGATATGCAGCGCGGTCGCGGATTCTGTTGAGTGCACTGAGGAAGAGCCACTTTCGAAAACTCGCCTCTCCCCGATATTCGAAACTCGGCAGGTCCTCGAGCACCTCTCGGCAGCACGACTGCACGAGATCGTCCGGCGTTTCGCGCGCGAGAAGTTGATTACCGACCCGCACGCTGACGAACGCGCGAAGTTTGGGCAGCATGCGTGTGAGCAGGAGCTCGAGCGACTCTCGGTCGCCACCACTCGCGGAGTCCACGAGCACGCGACTGTCATCGAGCGAAGCGTCACCCTCGAGCGAAGCGGCGCCATCGTGCGGTGCGGCGCCATCGTGCGGTTGGGCGCCATCTCGCGGTTCGGCATGGGTCATGACGATGTCCACCTTAGTTGCGGTCTCCGTGAGCGGCAAGGAGGTCACCCGGTTCACCAGGACATACGACCCGCGGCTAGCGAGCGGCGCGTCGGCGATGCGCCGCACCTTTTGAGATTCCAGAACCGGCGAGAACAAGAGACGGCCGGCTTCGATGTCCTGATCTGCGGGCTACCGCTGCGTCTTTCGCGCTGCGATCTGGCGTTCCTGCCCGAGTCTACGGCCGAGCATGAGCCCCGAAAAAAACACTGAAAGCACCAAGGTTCCTGTGCGGCAACGTCGCTCTGGCGGCTGAGCGCGACACCTGCCGAGCGGCACCAGAAGCGCTCGTTCCGCAACTTCTCTTGGTTTACCCGATGAATCACCGTCGTTTCCTACCCGCAATCGCCGTAGCCATCGCTGGTTTCGTGACTGCGAATGCTCCTCTTGCGACGCAAGACGCAGCCGATCCGCCACGAGCGGAGTCGGACGCCAGTCTGCGCCTTGAGTCGAACCGCTGGATCGTGCACTTCAAGAAGCGCTCGTTCACTCTCGATGAGTTGCGCGACGAGCTTTGGGGCGCACGCGATGCGGCACGCGTCGCGCGACTCGTCGCCAAGATCGAGCAGAAGATGCAGGCGGACCAGGCGGCCTTCGTCGATCGCGTCGAGGCTCTGAGCGGAGTCGTGACGCACCAATACTGGATCATCAACGCGTGCGCCGTGGACATCGGTGCCGCCCAGATCGGCGCGATCAGTAACATGCCCGAGGTCGCCTACGTCGAAGCCTCCAAGATCTGCTCGCCGCACGTCTTGAGGCATGCGATCAGCGACAAGATGCACAATGCTGCAGCGCTGCACGCTAGCGGGATCGCCGGTGAGGGAGTTGCGGTCGCCATCATCGACTCCGGGCAGAACACCCAGTATGGCGGAGGACGCATGCACCCCACCTACTACAACGATCCCAAGTTGCTATTCAGCGGCAAGTCTCGACTTCTGTTCAACAAGGTTCTCGACACGCACGATGTCGCGCGTCACGGCACAGCCGTGACGAGTTGTGCAGCCGGATGCGGACAACCCTTCACCGCTACGTTTCCTGAAGGCCCTGGTCATGCCTACAAGTCGAAGATTGCGGCCTATACGATTGCGGGGCAATCGAACGGCGACGCCTATGTCGCCGTTATGATCAACGCGTTCCAGACGATGCTCGCGGACTCGGCGGCCAACGATATCCGCGTCGCCAATTTGTCGTACTCGGGCTTCCCGGATCTGCTGTCGGGCTTGGCCAAAGCCATGGACAACGTAGCTGTCGTCGGGGACATCCTCGTCTGTGCTAGCGCCGGGAACGAAGCCGGTGACCTCAGTAAGAGCAATGCGACGCTCAACGGGATCTCGGTCGGCGCGATCGACTCGTCGAAGGCCCTCGCGAGCTTTTCGTGCAGGGGCTACATGCGCGACCTTCAAGATCGTCCTCGCGTCTTTCCGACGGTGGTCGGCTACGGCGTGGATGTCTCCATGGCCATGAGTGGATCCAGTTATTCTTGGACGGCCAGTGGGACGTCCTTCGCTTCGCCGATGATCGCGGGGGCAGCGTCCATCGTTCGCGCCGCGAACAAGAGCCTTCACGCCGACGAAACGAAGGCCATCCTGATGGCAGGAACCTCTGCATCGCTCGGCGGGAACAAGATCGAAACAGGGTTGGGCGTCGGCTACGTGCGCGACGACTACGCACACACGATCGCCATCGACCCCCTCAAGCACGGTCGAGTCACGATCCCAGCCGCCTTTCCGCAAACCTATCGCTTGCAGGTCCAATACAAGAAGGACGAGTGGTTGAAGTTCGGCGTTGCTTGGCACCGGACCGACATCAACAGTCGGGACTATCCCGACATCGACGTGGTGGTCAAGGACGGAACCAAGGAGGTCCTCAAGTCCAATTTCTCTTGGAACACGGAGGAGTTCGTTCGCTTCCAGGTCCCTGCGGATACGACCTACACGATCGAAGTCTACGTCGACGAGTGGAGAGGTGCGAGCGAGGTGACGTTTGGCTGGGCATGCAATCGTCGAGTCGTCTTGCCGCTCGCCACGATCACCAAGCAGCCCATTGACACGACCATCGACCTCGGCTACCGGCAGCGAACCGCGGTGATGAGCGTCGCGGCGGACAATGCCTTGAGCTATCAATGGCGCAAGAGCGGCTTGAACCTCACCGGCGAAACGCGACCGGAGCTCCTCCTGCGCTCGCAGATTTGGGCCTTAGATGCCGGCAACTACGATTGTGTCGTCAAGGGGCCGCACAATACCGTCATCTCGTCCATCGCACGTCTGACGGTCAGCGACAATCGCGTCACGCGTTGGCCAGCCGCGGCAGCACACTACCGCGGCTTTGGCGAACTCGTCGTCGGTCTCGACGACATGGACGGCGACGGTTTCGGAGACTACGGTGTCACGTCACCCCTCGCGTCCAACTCGAGCGCTCCGAACAACGGCGCAGTGACGTTCTACTCAGGCCGGACGCAGACGTGGTTTCACAACGCCGAAGGTCCTGCGGGTGCGCAGCTCGGCACGAGCATCGCGAGTGCGGACTTCGACCAAGACGGCGTTTCGGACATCTTGATCGGCGCAGCGGGACAACACAATGGAGCGAACAACGCAATCTACTTCTTGTCCGGTAGGACGCGGCAACTCACGCCTCACTGGACTGACAGCTCAAAGATCGCGCAGCAGATGGTCGCCGGCAATTTCAATGCGAACAAGTATCCCGATGTCGTGACGAATTTCGGAACGCGCCGTCTGCAGGCCCTCGACTTCAAGTCGGGCTTGATCTGGCGCGTCGATCTGAATGCTGTGCCGACTGGCAACATCTGGGCCCTCGGAAACATCGGAGATCGGGACGCGGACGGCTGCGACGACATCATCATCGGCATGCCGGACTACGACCCGACCAACAAGCGCGGTCGCTACGAGATTCGCAGCGGTCGAGACGGGTCGCTTCTCTTCGCCCGCAACGGCGCTGTGGGAGAAGAGCTTGGCGCATCGGTCGTCGGCGGCAACTTCACTGGTGGCTGGGTGGTGGACTACGCAGTCGGCAGCCCGGGCTTCGCGTCCGGAAGCGGTAAGGTCACGATCTACGACGGATGGACGAACAACGTCACTTCGGTTTCTGCAACGGGTCCCGTCAACGGTCGACTGGGCTCGGCTCTCGCGGCCGCGGGCGACCAGGATGGAGACGGAAAGGTCGATCTCCTGGCGTCCGGCAATGGTTTCGCAC
Source organism: uncultured bacterium (assembly GCA_937858895.1). GTDB lineage: Bacteria > Planctomycetota > UBA1135 > UBA1135 > JACKHW01. The sequence continues at coordinate 13,370 of CALLZN010000350.1, forward strand.
GACTCCTGAACGGCGTCAACTTGACGGTGCAACTCCGCTCGCAGCTCGATGGTGGCAGCACCTTCGGACGCTCGGTCGCCGCGATCGATACGGGTGGCGATTCGAAGCGGGACCTGATCATCGGTGAGCCGACGCAGAGCTCTGGCACGGCGTGGTGCTACGACCGCGCTCCCCTCGCCAACCCACCGGCGTGGCGGCGATTCGGCGCGACATGTGCGGGCACCGGCGGTGACTACCCGAGGATCTTCGGTTCGAGCGGTACTGCCCTCGCGCCGGATTACCTGGACGGCGCCCACGCCCGCTCTGGCGGTCAGGTCAACGTCTTCCTCACGACTGCACGCAAGAGTTCGGCGGCGCTCTGTCGTCTCGGAGTCGTGAGGCAGGAGATCCCGCTCGACGTGATCGGCATGACTGGCTGCGTCCAATACGTCGAATCCATTTGGAGCTTCGTTATCCCGACGGACAAGAATGGCGCAGCAGGTCTGATCGGCCTGCCGATTCTGCCCGACGCCAAGTTCCACGGCCTTGAGATGTTCTGGCAGTGGGTCATCCTCGACCCCGGTGCGAACGGCTTCGGTCTCACGATGTCGGACGCCGCGTTCATGCGAATCGGGGCGAAGCTCTGAGACAGCACACGAGCGTATCGCGGGCGTTCCCCGCGATACGTCGTAAGACCTCGGCATGTTCGTGGCCTTGGTCGTTTGTCCTCTCGCGCAAGATCCGTCGCCCCGATCCGGCGCCCGCATCGCATTCGGTGATGTCTAGTGCTCGGACGGGACGGGTTCTTGATGTTTGGCGCCGCCGCGCCGCTCACGACCTTGGCCACTTGCGACGCATCGCTCGCGCTGGACCAGGCCCTCGTCCTCGCCACAGTGAGCGGGAACTCCTACCGAGTACCGTGAGCATCGCGAACGATGCGAAGCTCCTCGGCATCCTACTGAGACTCCGGTTGTGAGACTTGGGCAGTTGTGGCACACTCCGGCCGGCGAGCATCCGCGCCCAACCTCGTCGGCCCTTCCCCAGCACGGGCCCACGTGAGGCAAAGGGGGGCATACCCCCGGATCGGCAAGCACCAAACTTCGTCCGGCCACAGGGTGGCATAGCTGGGGTATGCGACCGTCGTGGCCTCGACAGGAGTCCGCAATGCCGATCAACAAGGATTTGAAGAAGCTCGTTCGCTACCGCATGGCGAAGACCGGCGAGTCGTACGCGACCGCCCGAATGCACGTCCTCGGGAACAAGCCGGTCCCAAAGAACTACCTCGAACTGGCCGGGATGAGCGACGAGGCCGTCGCGAAGAAGACCGGGCTCACGTGGCCGCGCTGGGTCGCCGAACTCGACAAGGTCGGCGCCGCCGGGCTGCTCCACAAGGACATCGCCAAGCACGTCGACGCGAACTGGCCGATCGGTGGCTGGTGGGCTCAAACGGTCACGGTGGGTTACGAGCGAATCCGCGGCCTGCGTGAGGTCGGACAGCGACGTGACGGCAAGGAAGCGGGAACCTACGACACCAACAAGAGCAAGACGTTCCCTGTCCCGGTGTCGAAGCTCTACGCGGCGTTCGCCACCAAGCGGACACGCGAGCGCATCCTTCCCGGCATCGAGCTGACGATCCGGACGTCGACGATCGACACGACGATGCGGATCAGCTGGCCGGGCGGCACGTCGGTGCACCTCTACTTCACCGAAAAGGGTCCCCAGAAGAGTCAGGTCCAAGTCCAGCACGTCGGACTGGCCAGCAAGGCGGATGCCGACGCGGCCAAACGAGACTGGCACGAGCGGCTGATCGCACTTTCTCGACTGCTGGCGGTCTGAGCGCAACGCGCGTTCACGCTCCCGGTCGTTCCTCGCAACCCCTATCCGCACAACGCCGACATCGAACGCTCAAACCGCCGAAGCCAATCGACAGATCGCAGACTCGATACCCCGCGCCACGCCCCCCCCCACCGCGGGACGCCGTTGCCGCTCATGCTCCCTCCTGCGATGATGCTCGCATGACGACCCTGCTGGATCGAATCACCGTGAACCCCGAGCAATGCGGTGGACGA
>CALLZN010000351.1 GCA_937858895.1 uncultured bacterium
GCACCGACTGAGATCGCGCCGATCCCCGCGCAGTTTCGCTGGGACCTCTGGCTCGGTCCGCGCGCGCACCGTCCCTATCACCCTTCTTATGCACACTTCGTTTGGCGCGGTTGGTGGGACTTCGGCACGGGCGCCTTCGGCGACATGGCCTGCCACACGATGAACATGGCCTACATGGCGGCCGAACTCGGGCAACCGACGCGCATCGAGGCCGAGCACGAGGGCAAGACCTCTGTCTCGGGTCCGAAGTGGTCGAAGGTGCGCTACGACTTCCCGGCCACCGAGACGCGCGGCCCGGTCCAACTCACTTGGTATGACGGCGGGGCCTTGCCGCCAGCCGAGCTCTTCCCGGACACGGCTTTGAAGGATGGAAAGGTGCATCCGTACGGCTCGCTCATCATCGGCAGCGAAGGGTCGCTCTACTCGCCCGAGCACTACGGAGCGAAGTTCGAACTCTGGCCCCAAGACCAGCACGACGCCGCCGCTGGGACCTTCCGCGGCAAGCCGCTGCCCGAGCCTTCGTTGCCGCGCTCGCCGGGCATTCACCAAGAGTGGCTCCTCGCGTGCAAGGGCGCGGGCCCGACGCCGATGTCGAGCTTCGACTACGCGGGTCCGCTGACGGAGGCCATCCTGCTGGGCAACGTCGCGATCCGCGCCGGCGCGCCCATCGAGTGGGACGCCGACGCCATGAGCGTGACCAACGTCGAGGCCGCCAATGCCTTCGTGCGCGACGACTATGCTTATGGCTTCGACCTCGGCTACTGAGGTGCAGAGCGATCCGCTCACAAGGCACGGCGCTTGATCGCCGCCTACCTCGGCGAAGTCGCCGGCATCACGACGGCGCTGCTCTGGGCCTTCGGGACCTTGCTCGCCGCCAAGGCTGGGCGCCACGTCGGCTCGAACGCGGTCAACGAACTGCGCCTCGCCATCGCCTTGCCGCTCTTGCTCGGCGCGCACACCGTGGTCTTCGGCTCGCCGTGGCCACGCGGCGTCGCCGGGGAGGCTTGGCTCCACTTGTCGGTCTCGGGCTTGGTCGGGCTCGCGCTCGGCGACATGTGCTACTTCCGCGCCATCACCTTGCTCGGGCCGAGACTCGGCGCCCTCCTCATGGCCGCGGCGCCAGCCATGACGGCACTTCTTGCCTACGCGACGCTCGGGGAACGCCTTTCGAGCACCCAGGTCCTTGGCCTCGTTCTCACGTCGACGGGACTCGCTCTCGTGCTCTCGGACCGACGGGGGCGGCGCGAGTGGAACGCCAGCTTGACGACGCGCCAAGTCGTGGTCGGCGTCGTGCTCGGGCTTCTTGGCGCCTTGGGACAAGCGCTCGGCAACGTGCTGTCGAGGCGCGGTGCGGCCGGTGGGGTCCTCGGGCTCGCCCCCTTGTCCTCGGTCGTTATTCGAATGACCGCCGGCACGGTCTCGGTCCTCTTGATTGCGCTCGTTGCCGGGCGCTTCCGCAAGCTCATCGCGGCGACACGCGTGCGAGAAGCGCGCAATCCGATCCTCCTCGCGGTGCTCTTCGGACCGACTTGCGGCGTGTTTCTGTATCAGGTCGCGATTCAGCGCAGTGACGCCGCCATCGCCGCCATCCTCGTGAGCCTCACGCCGATCTACCTGATCCCGATCGCGCGCATCGCCTACGGGAGTCGCATCACACGCACCGCGCTCGCCGGCACCCTGCTCGCCTTTGCGGGCACCGCCCTCGTCTTGCAACGCCCGTGAGACGAGCCGCGTTCGCGCACTATGCTGAACCCTCATGGAAGCGCCACGACGACCGGAGCCGCCCTCCGACACCACAGGCCGAAGGCAGCGTCCCGTCCATCGACGCAGGACGCAGAGCGCTGTCCTTGTTGGCACGTCGCTCGGAGTCCTTGCCATCGGGGGCCTTGGGCTTTGGTACGTGACGCGACCGCCCTCGGTCGATGAAGTCGCGGCGCGCTTCGTCTCGAGCTGGAACAGCGACGCGCCGGCCGTCGTGCTCGCTTCGCTCTTCCGCCGCGGCTCGGAGTCGGGCGCTGGGCGTGGCCTCGTCGAGGCGCTCACAAGAAGGGGCTGGGAGACCCAGCGGCCGCGCGTGAGCGAGCTCAGCCGTCACGAAGAGGACACGGTGCTCGGCCTGCGCTTCGCCTTGGAAGAAGGCGCAGCGGCCGGCGATGCAGCACGCGAGGTCCACGTCTCCTTCGAGCCGACGGGTGATGTCTACTTCATGACCGGCATCACTCTGCCGGACTACCAGGCAGCGCCGATCACGGTGGCGCAGGCACGCTTCGAAGCGGCTTGGGCCGCGCAGGGAAGCACGGCCTTGACGAGCTTCCTCGCCGAAGGCCTGGACGAAGAAGCGCTGACGCGCGCCAAACGCGCACTCGCCCGGCGTTCGTGGCAAGAGAAGCGCCCCGCGCTCGCGGATGCCCAGACGAGCCTCGAACTCGACGCGCGCGCCCTCATCACCTGGACCGTCGAGGGTGCCGAACTGAGCGCGCGCTTCTCCTGGTGGCACACGGGTTGGCGCATCGACGCGCTTCGCGTGCCGAGTGACGACTGAGGCTGCTATTTGCCTTGGGTCGTGATTTTGCGTTCGGCCTCGTCGGGCTCGCGCAGCGAGTGCAGGATGAACAATAAGAGCGTCGGCCCAACCTCCAAGGTGTAGCCGCCGCTCGCTCCGAGCACGCGCACGGAAGCCGCCAGCATGTCCACGGCCCAGTGCGGATGACCGATCCAACCGCCCGTGCTCAGCTTGACCGAACGACGCGCTTGGCCCCAGCGGCGCACGGCTTGCATGCGCTCGCGCGAGCCTTGTCCCGCCTTGTCGTTGAACCAGCTCCACTTGAAGGAGCCAGCCTCGTCGGGCTTGTCGGTGGGCGCCTTCGGATCGAACTCGAAGGTGCCGACGAGGCTCACGTCGGCGACGAGGACGACGGTCTCGCCTTGGCGCCAGTAGAGCTTGTCCGCTTCGTTGTCGAAGTAGCAGGTCTCGCCGTCACGAGCACCCCAGTCGGGCCCGAGCGGACGGCCCCAGCGGGCATGTAACTGGGCGCGGCTTTGTTCGAGCTGTTCACGGGCCTTGACGAGGTAGGGCTCGAGTTCGCCGTCGATCTCACCCGGGCCGCAAGCGGCGACCAGGGGCAAGACGACACTCGCAAGAAGTACACGGGGCCGCATCATGTCTTGCTCCGGAGCCAGGCCATGAGGTCACGGATCTGACGCTTGTCGAGGATGCCGCGCACGCCGGGCATGGCCGACGTCGGCGCGCTGCGGAAGTCGACGTCCTTCGCCTCGATCTCGATGGCAGCACCGGTCTCGGGCTTGACCCGCAGCTTGCCGTTCGGGAGTTCTTCGACGGCACCGCTGTGCACGTTGCCGTCCTTCATCTCGAAGACGTAGGTCCCGAAGCCCTCGGTGATCTTGGCGCCGGGGTCGAGCAAGGACTCGAGCAAGTCCTCCTGACTGCGACGCGAGGCGACGCCGCGTAGATCAGGCCCCGCGAGACCGCCCTTGCCGTCCGTGCTGTGGCAGCGCGTGCACTGGGCCGCTGCGTGCGTCTCGAAGAGGGTCTTGCCCTTCTTGGCGTCGCCGCCGTCGAGACACTCGGCGAAGACCGCGACGACGCCCTTGCCGGCTCGCTCGGCTTCGATCGCGGCGAGCGCCGTCGCGAGCACCGGGCGCTTGGCGGCGGCTTCGAGGACGTCGAGGCGCAAGCCCGCATCGAGCGAAGGGAGGGCAGCAAGCAGACTCGCAAGCTCGCGGTCGACGTCCGCCGCGACGTCGGGAGTATCTATCGTGGCGAGCACCGCGACCGCCGCTTGGCGCTCGGCGAGCTCGACGGCTCCGGCCTTCAAGTCGGCGCCCTTCACGTTGCCGCGGGCAACCTGCGTGCAGAGCCGAACCGCCCGACCGGGCTCGCGCTTTGCGAGGACCGCCAAGCCCTTGCTGCGCAGCGCGGCGTCGCTCGACTGGACGCAGAGTTCGCAGAGATCACCGATGCGCGGCGCCCCGTCGCCGAAGGCCACGAGGGCGCCGAAGGCCGCCCGGCGCGCTCCCGGGTCGGCGGCCTCGTCGCGCACGACATCGACGAGCTCCTTGATCAGGCCGACGAGCTTGCGCTGCTCGGCGAGGCGAGCGACTCGCGCGGCGAGGGACGAGGCCATGGCCTTCGGCGCCGCAAGGACCGGACGCAAGCCTTCCTCGAGCTTCGGTGCAAGTCCAATGTCAGGGCGGGGGGGAAGCGGACGGTGCAGGTTGACGACCGGATCGCGCGCGCGCGGGCGATCGAAGTCTTCGAGGAGGTCGATCGTGAAGGTCCGCAACTCCTTGTCCGCGTCCTGGGCGCACGCGAACGCGATCAGGCGCAGCAAGCTCGCTTCGCTACCATGACGCCAGTTGGCGGTGAGCGAGCGACGCAAGGTCATGGCGTCGAGGTCGCGCGCGCGCGGACCTTCGACCACGGCTCCTAGGGCGTCGAAGCCGGCAGGAATCGGCGTATCGAGCACGGCGCGCGCTGCTTCGGCGACGATGCTCAGATCCTTGTCTTCGAGGAAGGCAGCGGCGCCAACATCTCCGAGCTCACGCAGCGCCAAGAGGGCGCCCATGCGCCGCGCGCGCGAAGGGCTGTCTTTTTCAGCGACCAATGCCGCCACGCCCTGTTGGCCGCGGGCTCGCGCCAAGCGATAGAGGCCCTGCACCGCGGCGTGCCGCAGGTAGGCATCGCGGTCTTCGTTCGCGGCCAACACCTCGAAGAGGGGCTTCCAAGAAGCAACGTCGCCGAGCTTGCCGAGCGACGACGCCGCGAAGAAGCGCACCCGCGTCGATCGATCTACGAGCAGCTTGCGCAGCGCCGGCAGCAAGCCTTGCATGGCCTCGCTCTTCGCTGTCGCGGCCGCGCTACCGAGGACCTTGGCGGCTTGGGCGCGCACCTCTTCGTCGAAGTCCGTGAGCAACGGCGCGAGCCGCAGGGCCACGCGCGGGTCGCTCTCCGAGAGGATGCCGAGCCCCCAGATCGCATGCAGTCGGGCGAGGCGTGGCTCGTGGACGGCGGTCGCAGAAGCGAGCAAGTCGACTTCTAGGCGCGCAACGAGTTCGAGCTGGGCATCGAGGCGCACGCGCCGATCGACATGGCGCAGCAGGGCCGCGACCGCGGCTGAGCTCTTCGCGGACATGCCCTCGCGCAGCAGGCGCGCGGTCTCAGCAACCTGCTTTGCCGCGACGCTGTCCGCCGCCGCCTCCGTCACGACTCGGTAGAGGCGCCCCTTGCCCGTCTGATTCCAGCCCTCGGTCCAGTCGCTGATCCACACTGCGCCGTCCGGGCCGACGTCGACGTCGGTCGCGAGGACCTTCCAGAGGAAGGGTTCCGTCGATGCGAGTTCGAAGCCCGCGCCGTGCGGGACGTTGCGCAGGGCCGTGATGCCGCTGTATTCGCTCGCGCCACGGAAGTCGCAGAGCAAGAAGCAGCCGCGGAACTGCGCTGGCAAACCCGTGCCTGGGTCGCAGACGAGGCCCGACGGACCATTCGTCACGTTGGCGATCGGCGGCACGATGTAGGCGGGCTGGCCTTCGTGCTTTGGCCACCAGAGCTTCTCGCGATTCCAGGGTCCGCGGTCGCCGATCGATTGAAAGCCGATGTGCCAACCCGAGTTGCCACCCTCGACCACGTAGACCCAGCGCGCGCGGTCCCCGCCGTCGCTGTTGTTGTCGCCCGTGAAGCAGTTGCCGTGGTCGTCGAAGGCGAGCTCCTGGGGGTTGCGCAAGCCGCGGTGCACGACCTCGAGGTCCGAGCCGTCGAGGCGACAGCGCAGGACTGCACCTTCGTCGGGGTAAGCGTAGACGACGCCGTCCTTCTCGACGTGGAAGCCACGATCACCGATCGAGAACCAGAGCCTGCCGTCGGGTCCCAGGATGAGGCCATGCAAATCGTGCCCGAGCAGCGAGGTGTGCACGCCGTAGCCGCTGTGCAAGGCCTCGCGCTCTTCGGCCTTGCCGTCGCCGTCGCGGTCCAAGAGCTTCCAGAGCGTCGGTATGCAGGTGTAGTAGACCGCGCCCGCGCGCTCGAGGACGCCAGCCGCGATACCGTCGGCGACCTGGCTGAAGCCGTCGGCGAAGACCGTGTCTTGGTCGGCACGACCATCACCGTCGCGGTCGACGAGGCGGCGAATGCGCTCGTGCTCGCGCTTCCACTCGCTGATCGTGCCTGGGAACTTGCGCTCGTACATCGCCACGCGGTCTTCGACCGTGCGGCAAGCGAGTTCTTCGTCGAGCCAGGTGCCGCCGTGGTTGCGGTTGTCGGTGACACCCTTGTGAAGGCGGAAGGTCTCGCAAACGTAGACGTGGCCCTTGCTGTCGACCGTGAAGCTCACAGGGTTCGCGAGCGCGGGCTCGGCCGCGAAGAGTTCGACGCGCATGCCCTTCGGGAGCTGGAAGCGCGCGATGGCCTTGCGCGCTTCTTCGCTCGCTGGCTGGACCGGGATGGCGGGCTGGTAGCTGCCGTCGCGTTGGTCCTGCTGCTTGTCTTGCTGGGCAAGCAGAGATGGCGATGCAACCGCGATCGCGGCCAGCGCCGCCGCGATGCGGACTCGAGAGGGTCTGCGAGAGGGGCTTCGAGAGTTCATCGCTTGCGGAGTCTATCGACAGCAGCGTGGCGGAGGCTCGCTTTCTTCGCGGCCGGTCGCCACGTATGACGGGGGCCATGACGAAGCCATTTCGCTGGGGCATCCTCGGCTGCGGCCGCATCGCCGAGGCCTTTGCTCGCGGTCTCGCGGCACACGAACACCAGGCCCTCGTGGCGGTCGCGAGCCGGCATGCCCCGGCTGCACAGGCCTTCGCTGCCCCCCGCGGGACGTCCGGCAGCGAACCGCGCGCCCACGGCAGCTACGAGGCGCTCTGCACCGACGGCGATGTCGAAGCCATCTACGTCGCGACCCCACACACCCTGCACAACGAGCATGGCCGCCT
>CALLZN010000352.1 GCA_937858895.1 uncultured bacterium
CATACTCGACATGCATGTAGGCATGGCGCTCGATCGGATCGATCGTGAGCAAGGGCGAAGCGAGGACCGGGCCGCAGTTGCCGACGAAGCCATCATGCGTCACCAAGTACTCACGCGCGCCCGTGTCATCACGGTGGAAGACCGCGTAAGACCACAGCCGTGCATCGAATTGATGGCGCTTGTGGAGCAGATCCATGATCCCGGAGTAGAACTGTCGGTCGCGCATGCGCCACAGGATCATCGAGAGGTCGACCCGCGCGAGATTGGCCGCCGCCAAGTAGGCCAAGACCTCTTCGTGCGTTCCGTTCTGGCTCACGTGTTGCCACGAGCTCGTATCCACCTTCGTCGCCTCGGTGCGCACCGTGAGGTTCATCGCCTGCGCCGACGCAAGGGATTTGCCGTCCTTCGTCACCTGAACGGGATAGTGATCGGCTTCGAGCGCGCGTGGGAAGTAGAACGCATAGCTGATCGCCTGCGTCGCGTACGGCGCGAGCGCCAGTGACATCCCACGAGTCCGGAAGCCGCTCTGCAAAGGCATCGCGCCTTCTGGGAGCTGCAGCAAGAGCTCCAAGCGCTGGGCGCTCGAGCTGGGATTCGTGACCACGACTTGACAGCCGTAGGCCACACCAACGAGAAACTCGTCGGTGACCCAGGCATCGACTTGTTCATTGCCAACCTGCCGATAGCGCTCGTCGAGTCGGTAGTAGTTTTGGCTGACGAGGATCGTCGACGCGCCCTCGTGAGGCTTGGCCTCGACGACCTCCTTCCGCACGAAGAGCAGCGGGGTCGCTGCTTGCATCGATACGGCCTTGTCACTGCTCTCGACGCTGTGCTTTCCTGCCACAAAGGGCAGGTCGAGCACGGCCAGCGCGAACATCATCTCCGTGAAGTTGTGACTCGCTTCGGCGACGTGACCCGAGACGAAGCGCGTCCCGTCGGCATGCGCGGCATAGTCCGCCCAAAAGGCGTTGGCGGTGATCAGCGTCGCGCCAGCGTCCTTCGGCAGACGCTGCCAGTAGTCGTTCTCGATGTAGCGACGCGTCGCATCGGGATCGCGGAAGAGCCGTGCTGCGTTCTCGCTCCGGCGTTCGAGGTCTTCTTCGACGACTTCTTCTTCGGCGCGGATGTCGTCCATTTCCGTCGCCAAACCTCGAGACCGATCGACCGGCGCTGCCCCGCGGCCGATTGCGATGTCGCCGCCTTCGCCCTTGGCTTTGTCCGCCCCACCGAGACCCGCTCGTCGAGCAACACCCGCAGGTCCACCCACGCTCATTCTTCCAGGACTCGAGTCCTTGCCCGCCTTGCGCGCAAGTTCGACCTTCTTCGAGACCTCCTCGAGCTCGTCCTCGATCTCGACAACGGCCTCGTCAAGCCCTCGACTGCGCAGCGCCGCCGTGAACAAGCGCAAATCACGCTCCGCATCGAAGGGCAAGAGCTCGACTTGTTCTCGCACATGCCGGGCCATCGCCGCCCGTGCTCCCGGTGCCCCGCCGGCACCCGCAACACGGCGCGCCAGCAAAATGCGCTCGACGATGTTCAAGCGCTCGAAGCGCAAGGGCTCCAAGTAGCGCGACAGGTCGACGCCCAACAAATACTCGTCGATGAAGGTCTTGTGCGCCTTGTTCTTCAAATAGGGCGCGACGACTTGCCGGAAGAAGTCTGCATCCTTCTCGTACAAGAACAGGTGGAGCTCATGACAGGCATGTTCGGAGTAGAGCTTCAACTTCTCTTCGGGCTTCTTGTCCGGCCAGTCGAGGATGAAGGCGAACTCAGCCAAGTCGGCGTCCGAGGTCAGCGAACGGAACAGCGCATGGACACGACGCAGCGAATCGAGCATCGTCGCCTCGGTCCCAGCCCCCGCCTCGACGGAGACTTCGACCTTTGCGCCGATGTCCACGAAGTCGATGCGCCGCGCCTCCATGAAGTGCTTCTTGGCATCGAGCGAAACAGCGAGCGCGCGGTCCTTCGCTGTGAGCGGGACCTCGGCGCGGAAGCGCCGCGTCGCCACGCTCTCGACACCATCGACTGCGATGACCTCGAGCATCTGCCCCTCGCCAAGGTCGGCGAGGCCAATGGCGACATTGCCTTCGTCGTCGACCTTCAGGTTCGCCACGACGACGGCACCGGCGGGCAAGAAGTCAAGGTTGGCGAAGATGCTGGGGCTCGTGCCCAGGCCTGAGCCCCCCCCCGAAGGCTTCGGCGCAGCAGCCGAAGGGCCTCCCCCGCTGCGCCCGCCAAAGCGCCCGCCAGCGCCACCTTCCAGACCGATGGCCGTCTCCGTTTCCTCGAGCGCCCAAGGATTCAAGAGCAGCCCCGGCCGGCGCAACATGTTGCCTGGATACTTCGTCGCCAGGCGCCGGTCGAGGATGTAGCGATACTCGTCGGCGATCGGCCGACCCGAGTGGTACGTGCTCTCGGGGTATCGGGACTCGAAGCTGCGCGGCAGCGGCCGCCCCGGCGCGGCGAGGTAGTCGAAGGGTTCGTAGCCACTCGAGTAGCGATGCGCGACGACGTGGACGCGCGCGTTCTTGGACTGGCCTGCAAGCTGGATCCGCAACGCGCCATCGTCGACCTCGGCACGGCGGATCTGCAGACCGCGCGCGTTCCGCACTTCGAGCAAGCGTTCGTGGTCGACGGCGACCTGCCCATGCTGCGGCCCCTTGGCCACCTCTATGTCGATGCGCAGCCCCTGCTGCCGTAGGTGCAGGCGATAGGAGCCCGCGGTCAAGTCATCGAGGACGAGGTAGCCCGAGTCGAGCCGCAAGCGATCGAAGGCGTCGAAAGCATATTGACCCGCGCCCACCAAAAAGAACGACGGGCCCGCGGGGTGGGGCGGGGGTTGGGTGGTCGAGTACGGTAGCTGAAGATCTGGCCCCGCCACTCCATGCAGCCGCTGGCTGTAAGTCCGGCGCTCGGTCTCGATCGACCAGGAGTGCGTCCCGCGAGAGTCGTTCGTCGAGCAAGAAACGTGAGTGATGCCTTCGAGCCGACCGAGTTCGATGCGGCCATTGTCGTCGGTTTTCATTGGGACGACGACGCCTTGCACATAGTCACGATGTTGCAGCTTGACTGTCACTGCAAAGCCCGGCTTGACTTCGCCCGACTTACCGCGCGCGTCGATGTGGTAGTGCGTGACACCGCCCTCGACCGTGCGTGCCCCGAAGAGCAAGGACCACGTGTGTTCCGTCGCATCGATGCTGTTCACGTCGAAGGTTTGCTGACCACTGAAAACATCGACATGGCGATCGAGGCTCAGGTTGCGCACGCGGCCCCGCAACTGCACGGCGAGCTGACGCAAGTCATCTGGAACCCTCAGCTCATGCAAGAATTCGGCGTCGGCTGCGAGCGGCGGCACCGCAACTTCATCCTTGGTTTCGTTCCCATGCAGGTCCTTGGCGGTGATGATGAGCTTGGGATCTTCGAGCAGTTGAAGGGCAACACGCTCATGACCGAGCAGCAAGGTCGGCCGCACGAGGAGCTTGGCCACCCTGCCAGCCAGGAGGGCCTCGCGCGCCACATGAAAACCCGCCTGCAGATCGTAGTGCTCGGCGCGGTGCGCGAAGCTCGCAGCACTCGCAAAGTCCCCATCGCGGAGGATGATCTGGGCCCGGCCCGGCTTGGTCGTGAAGGGCAGTATGATCTCACCCTTGTCGTCAGCGCTGTAGTCGCGCCCGCCGAACCAGATGCGGGCCTTGTCGCGCACGCGCCCTATCTCGTCGAAGACGCGGAAGACGTGGCCAGCCGCGCCGCTGCGCTCGGTAAAGCGCAGACCGCCCTTGCGCACGACGACCCGACTCGACATGCCGTTGCCGATGAGTTCGATGACGTAGACACCAGGTCGATCGATCGACGCAAAGTCGAAGCTTCGTCGCACACGCCGCAGGCCTGGCTCTTTGTAAGTTTCCGTCCGCTCTTCGTTCGCGACAAGACCGTCGAGTTCGATCGAAGCGTCGACATCGCGCCCCTGCGCACGCACATAGTTGAAGGTATCGATTTCGAAGACCTTGACGATGAGCGTCGTGACGTTCTTGATATCGACGTCGAGGGCGACCCGCTCATCGCGACCCCAAACTCGCTTCGAGGTCGGCGCGAAGTCGATGTCGACGCGCTTCTCCAGCGACTCGAAATACGCCGCGTCGTTGATCAACGAGACGAGGCGCTCCTTTGCTTGGTCGCTGTCGGCTGCACCCGACAAGAGCTTCGCCTCAGCGAAGGCCCGCAGCAGGTAGCGGGACTCGAAGTACTCGGCGAAGACCGAGCTGTCGGCCATTTGCGCCAAGAAGTGCAGCAAGTAGCGCCGCACGAGTGCTTCGTCGTCACCAACACGACCGAGCCCGCTCTGGAAGTCGCTGCTCAGGTCGACACGCAGGTCCGCGCTCTTCCTCGCGCGTTCCGGATGGTAGTAGACGGTGCTGCGCGGCAGTTGCATGTAGCGCACGAAGCGCTCTCGGTCGGGTCGGCCCTGCTCCAAGTCGTGCACGAGGCGGTGGTAGAGCACATGCGCCTTCAGCGAGTTCTGCGCCGTCGACAAGCGTTCGACGAAGGCTTCGAGCCGCGCGAGATGCGCCTCGCGCACGGACGGGTCGATCTCGACTGGCTCACTCACGCTCGGCTGCAAGCGGAGCAAGTAGGCTTGGATGAAGGGACTCGAGTTCAAGAGATCGGGCCGCAGCCGTTGGAGCGTGTCGAGCTGCGCGAGCGTCAATTTCGTGTGGATCGCTAGCGAACCGAAGCCACTGCTGCGCGGATCCGCGAGTTCGCGCGCGATGAGTTGCGGCAGGCCGGGGACATCAGGCTCGAAGAGCTTCGAGAGCAGGCTGCGCAGCACTGTGATGTCGAGGTCGCGCGCGGCCAACGCCGGATACGCCGTGGGCCGGAATGCATCGACGCTGCCTGGAGCTGCTCGAAAGGCCTGCGCATCGAGCACTTCTGGGCGAATCAACGCCTCGTCGAGGCGCGTCGGCAAGTCGGCACGAGCTCCCGGCACGACGCGCTGGTGTGCGAAGTTCAGTCCGAGCCGCTGGTGGACATGCTGGTAGGTCTTGGCCGGGTCCTCGGCGAAGGACAGCAAGGCGAGGCGATTCTCGATGACCTCGACTGCTTGGCTCCGCCCGAGGCGCCGAATCCAGTTGTCGAGGAGGGCCCGGGTCGCCGCAAAGTCCGAGCGATGGAGCGCCTCGAGACAACTGTAGTAGTAATAGGGGGCCGAGCCGGGCAGCAGCTTGTCGAGCGCCGCCTTGCGGTCCGCGGCGAGGGCGAAGGTCTCTTCGAAGCCGACTTGACGCCCCTGAGCGAGGAGCGTTGGCGACAGAGCCAGCACGAGCGTCGGGGCAAAGAGGTAGAAGAGCCAGTCACGTTGCCATGTGCGCATTGGTCAGCCTGCAGTCGATTTGCGGAACGCGTCGAGTCAAAGGTCGCGGCCAACGTAGCAGCGAGCTCGCGGTTCCAAAGTGCCCTCGCAGATGCACTATCGCCACCGGCCGGGCGGCTGCTGGACAAAACGCGCGCTCAGTACTCGCCGGCAGCGCGGCGCTCGACCCAGCCCTCGCGATCCTGGATGCGGACCCGTACCCAGCCGGGACTCGACGCGAGGTAGGTCGCACGGACGCCGGCGCTGAGCTTCATGAGCGGCGCGAGCTCGCTGCGGGGCTCGGCGCGCAGCGCTGTCCCATCTTCGAGAATGACGACGCCGATCACACGATCCGGCTCGATCGTAGCCGCGCGGGCGAGGGCAAAGGCGCCCAGGACGGCGCAGAGCGAAGCTGCAAACGCGACCCCGCGCCAGCGCTTGCGCAGGGCCAGCGCGAGCACAAGGAGACCAGCGACCTCGAGCGAGAGCCCGAGCCAAAACCACGATGCCGCGTCCAGGTTGCGGAAGCGCGCACGCAGGTCCGCGAAGAAGCTCGTGTTCTGCGACCCCTGCAAACCCAAGGCGCGCTCGGCAAGCGCAAGGTTGAAGAGCACGCGCTCGTCGGCGCCGAGACCGCGCTTCGCGCGTTCGAAGCGCCACAGCGCCCGCGCGTGATCGCCGAGGCGGTACTCGCAGTTGCCGAGGTCAAACTCGATGCGAGCATCCTCCCCACGCTCGGCGAGCAAGGCCGTCCACGCAGCCTTGGCCTTCG
Organism: uncultured bacterium; assembly: GCA_937858895.1. Lineage (GTDB taxonomy): Bacteria > Planctomycetota > UBA1135 > UBA1135 > JACKHW01. The sequence continues at coordinate 6,123 of CALLZN010000352.1, forward strand.
CATAGTCACCGGCGCGATAGGCCGCCTCCGCCTCCTCGGCGTAGCCCTGCGCACGCGCCGTCGCCCCGGCAAGACTCATGGCCGCCAGCAAGCAGATGAGGTAGGCGACCTTGCGAATCATGCGCGCAGTTCCTTCTCGAGCACTTCGACTGCCGCAGTGACTTCGCGGCTGAGCTCGGCCTCGGCGTCCGCCGCACTCCCGGCATAGCGCAGCGCTTCGAGGCGGGTCACGAGAGCCTCGAGGTCAAGAGCGCGCTCGTCGCCTAGACCGTAGCGGACGAGGCGGGCGGACAAGTCCGCGCCGACGAGGGCACCGGCCTCGATGCCGAGGCGGTCGGCGATGAAGCCATTGAGCGCGACGAGCGGACCCTGCGTCGTGAGGCGCTCGTCGAAGACCCGCCGCGCGGCGCGCCGGCGCCGCCCGGCAACGTCGGCGCGCGATCGCGCCACGAAGCCGCTAAGCCCGAAACCGAACCCAAAGAGCACGAGCGGCGCCAACAACGCGATCCACGCATGCCACGGCTCCGGCTCGAAGCGCCGAGGCGCCTCGCCGCGAGCGTCGATGCGATCCCAAATGTCGTCGACCCCCGGCGTCAACGCTTTGCGCGACTCCGGCAGCGCTTCGAGTCCCTTGGCCACCGTGCCGCTCACGTCGAGCCCGAAGGGACCCGCGCGCGCGATCTCGTAGCGCCCCGTCGCCGTGTCGAAGTGCGGAAGCGCGATCTCGGGCAAGGTCAACGCACCCGGTCGCAACGCCGAGAGGTCGTAGCGCGCGACGAGGGCACCGTCCTCGAAAGCGAGCTTCTTACCGAAGACGTGGAAGCCCTCGAAGCCGTCGAGCTTGGCGAGGTCAGGCGCTTCGAGGCCCTCGTGCACGGCGCTGCCCGAGAGCCGCATCTCGAAGGGAAAGCTCTCGCCGACCTGAACCGCGTTTTTCCCGAGCGTCGCGTCGATCTTCAAGGTTCCGACCGCGCCGGTGAAGCCCTTGGGCTGACCTTCGCTCGGCAGCGCCCGCACTTCGAAACGCGGCGGCTCGCTCCGCGCGAACTCGTCGCGTTGCTCGGTCGCCACGACCTCCCCGAAGACGTTGCGGCCGAGCTTCGAGGCCCAGGAGTAGCGCAGCGTCGCACGCTCCATCTCGAAGACGCCGACGCGCTCGGGCCGCAGCGTCTTGCGGACCTCGAACATGTGGAAGCTGTCGTTCCCGCGCTTCTGCACACCGAGGTCGTGCAGCAGTCGGTAGCGACGATTGACCGGGACGATGACGCCATCTTGGGGCAGCGACTCGATGGCGTCGTCGGGCACCGACCCCGCGGGCATCTCGTCCCAGGCCGCGAAGTCGAGCGTGAAGTCGCGTGCTTGCGCATAGCGCGATTGCCGCAGCAGCCGTTCGACATGCTGTGGCTCGACGCCGAAGCGCAAGCGCATCTGGACGTTCTCGCCGACGTAAGCACTCGAGGGCTCGAAGACCAGCTCCAAGAAGGCGCTCGAGCGTGGGCCCGCCTGGCACTCAAAGGTGAAGCTGCGCGTCTCGTGCACGCGTCCGGTCCCGTCGCGCACGCGCAGCGGCGGCATCTTGTAGCGCCCGGCCTCGACCGGCTCCAACTCGATGGTCCAGGTGCGCACCGTTCGGTTGACGACGAGGCGACCGTTGACGAACTGCTGGCTCGACGAGTCGTTGGGCGCCGAAGCGCGCATGCGCACGTTCGCGATCTCCGGCAGCTCGAGCAGAGTCGCCTCGCCGCCGCTCTCGGCCTCGACGCTCAGCGTCAGGCTTTGGCCGAGGCGCACGACGTCGCTCGACGGTGCGCGCAGGGTCAAAGAAAGCGCGCTCTGAGCCACGGCTTTCGTCGCCAGCGCTAGGCAGACAAGCAGCAACATCGCGATGGGCGCGCGCATCACCAGCCCTTCTTGCCGGCCTGGCTGCGCTCGGCCTGGGCCTTGCGCAGCATGCGCTGCTCTTCGAGCAGTTTCTCGAGCTGGCGTTGCAGCACGCGGACCTGGGCCGGGCTGAGTTCGCCTTGCTGCTCGGTCGTCTCCGTGGGCTTGCTGCCCTCCTCGCCTTGCTGCTTGCCTTCTTCCTTGCCGTCCTGCGGCTTGGCCTCGTCCTGCTTGGCTTGCTCCTGCTCGGACTCCTTCTGCTCGCTGTCTTGCTGCTGCTGGTCCTTCTGTTCGCCGTCTTTTTGCTGCTGCTGGCCCTTCTGTTGATCCTGCTGCTGGTCCTGCTGCTGGTCCTGCTGTT
>CALLZN010000353.1 GCA_937858895.1 uncultured bacterium
TTGCGCGCTGTACGGCCTACCCGATAGCGCTGACGATGATGCTGTGTCCCGTCCTATCGTGGGTAGGAAGGCGCTCTGTGGTAATATCGCGTTCGTAACGCTCACGTACAGCGTACAGCTTCGTAGTGTCGAGCTTTCCAGTGGCACGGCATCAGGCTACCGACGTGGATCGCTGAGGTAGTTGCAACGCGAGAAATTGAAGGTTCCAGGTGCGCTGCAGTCTGTGGACTGCCCGTTGTGCAAAGAATAATTTAGTCGCCTCTGTCGCTGCTGCGTGCGAGGCAAGCGCGCAGGACGAGAGCGAGCTGCTCGGGTGCCTGCGTCAAGATCGCGTGACCGACGCCCGCGACAAGCTGCACGCGCAGTGTTTGGGGCGCGTGGACTTGCATGCGCTCCGCGAGAGCGACGAACTTGTGGTCCTCGGCGCCGACGATGACTTGCAGGTGCGGGACGGTCGCGAGGTCCGACCAGAGCGGCCTCTGGGTCCCGAGGCTCAGTCGGCGCAGGACCAGCGCGGAGGCGCGCACGCGGTCCGCGTCACCGGCGAGCGCCGTGCGCCGCTCGGCGAGGGCTGCGAAATCGGGTGCCGTCTGCAGGCCCGTGAAGAGCTCTTGCGCATGCCAGCCCGCGAGGAAGGCGTGCGGGTTCTCCTCGAAGGCCCGCGCGCGTGCCTCGTCGACGTCGAGGCGGAGACGACGCTCAGCTTCGGTCGCGAGACCAGGGTGCACACCACACACGATGACCTCGGAAAAGTGCTGCGGTGCGCGGACCGCGGCCGTGAGCGCGATCCGCGCGCCGAGTGAATAGGCACAGAGGAGCGAGCCCCGCGGCGCGCTAGCGAGCAAGTCCTCGGCCGCGTCCTCGACGCTCTGCGGCTCTTCGCGGTAGCGAGCGCCGAGGCCTGCGACTTCGTGCACGATGTGCGCGGGCGGGCTGCCGGCCTCGGAGGCCAAGGCGCGCAAGAGCGGGTCGAAGTCCGCGGCTTCGCCGAGCCAGCCGGAGACGAGGGTGATCACGCCTTGGGTGGCCATGGACCAAGCTCGGCCAAGGCTCTCCTAAAGGCTTCGCGATGCGCGCGGCGGGACCGCGCTTCTTCGTGGCGATCGGTTTCGATGACGAGGACCTCGAAGCCCTCGATGGGCTGCGCCAAGGCGGTCGCGAGTTCGCCTTGCGTCGCGACGCGCTGCGCGCGCATGCCGTAGCAAGCAGCGAGCGCCGCGAGGTCGACGTCGTGCGCGGCGACGATGCAGCGCTCGTAGATCTCCGCGTGTGCCGTCTCCTGCGCGATGGGCAAGCGTTCGAAGATGCCGCCGCCATGGTTGTCGATGACGACGACGCGCAAGCGCACGCTCTTGTCGAAGGCGCTCATGGAGCCCGCATCATGCAAGAAGGCTACGTCGTCGCAGAGGAGCGCCACAGGAGCGCCGCTGCCGAGCGCGACGCCGTAGGCCGTCGACAGCGTGCCGTCGATGCCCGACACGCCGCGGTTGCAGTGGGAGCTCGCCGCCGCGACGTGAGCCACATAGCGATCGACGTCGCGCACGGGCGCCGAGTTGGCGATGAAGAGCACAGCATCACGCTCGATGCTCGCGCAGACCGCGCGCGCGATGCGCGCTTCGAGCGGGGCTTCGAGTCGGGCGTCGATGGACGCAAGGCGTGCCACGAGTTCGACTGCCGCGCGGCAACGCGCGGCGTCACGGCGGGACGCTGGGATCTCGGGCACGAGCACTTCCCGCAGTGGCGTGTCCCAGATCGTCGTCGCGAGGCCGTCGCCGTCACCGCACGACCCGATGCGAGTGACCGCCGCACCGGCCGCGCGCAGCGCCTCACCGAGGCGCGCCGAGACGGTCGGGCCGCCGAGCCAGAGCACGCGCTTACCGAAGACCCAGCGCAGCAGCGCCGCATCGTCGATCAGGGCTTCGCAGTCGTGGAAGAGTGGCGCCTGTGTCTTGTCCGTCAAGCCCTCGATGGCCTGACTGCGCAAGCCGCTCGTGATGGTCGCGTGCGTCGGGACGCCGAACGCCGTGACGATCCGCGCCGCGCACACGATGTCCTGCGCGTCGACGAGGCGGCCGACGACGATCGAGTCGAAGTCGAGGTCGTCGAGGATGCGCTGCTGCCCGCGCGCCACCGGCGCGCACGTCGGCACGACTTGGGCCGCCGCGTCGGCGCTGCTTCGAGCGTCGATCTCGAGCGGCTTCTTGAAGCGCACGTTGATGTGCACCGGTCCGCGCTGCGTCGTAGCGAGCAAGAAGGCATCGCGCGCGCGCGCTTCGATGTGGCGTACGTCGACGCTCGGCTCCGCCACGAGGTCGTAGTCCCGCAGCGTGAAACCACCGAAGATCCCGTGCTGGCGCATGGTCTGGTTGGACCCGGAGCCGATGAGTTCGAGAGGACGATCCGCGCTGAGCAAGAGCATGGCAACCCCGTCGACGCTGGCTTCGACGATGGCTGGGTAGGCATGGACGACAGCACTTCCGGACGTCGTCACGAAGAGCGCCGGCGTCGCCGTCGCGCGCGCGACGCCGAGCGCGATGAAGGCGCCGCTGCGTTCGTCGTGCACGACCTGCAGCTCGAAGCCAGCCGCCGCGAGCGCGATGACGAGCGGCGTCGACCGCGACCCAGGTGCTAGGACCGCGTGCCGCGCGCCGCAGGCGAAGAGCATGCGCGCGATGGCGTGTGCGACGCGGCCGTTGGCGTTGCGGATGGCCTCGTGGTCCGTCGTCATCGGGGTTGGTCCAAGACTTCGTGCCAGAGCGCGATCTTGTCGACGAGCTCGCGGGCTTCGTCGTTCTTGTCGGAGCCCGCGACGATGCCGCCGCCGGCATAAACGTGACGCCGCCCGCGCTGCGCATCGAGCAGCGCGCAGCGCAGGGCGACCGCGAACTCGGCTTCGCCGTTCTGCAGCGTCCCGACGAAGCCCGAGTAGAAGCCGCGATCGAAGCCCTCGCGCTCCCGGATGAAGTCGAGGGCCACGTCGCGCGGGTGGCCGCAGACGGCTGGCGTCGGATGCAGGTCGGCGAGCCAGGTCCGCATCGGGGCTGCGCCATGCGCGACGAAGGGCGTCACGAGGTGGGTCAGGTTGCCGTGGCAGCGCGTAGCGATCTCGCCGCGCTCGATGGCTTCGGCGCCGTTGCGCCGCAAGGCGGCTGCGATCGCGTCGGCGACGAAGGCGTGCTCGCGGCGGTTCTTGTCGTCGGCGAGCAGGGTCGCGCTCGCTTCGCTCCGCATGGTGCCGGCCACGGCCTCGGTCTCGATACAAGTCTTGGTCTCGCGCACGAGGAGCTCCGGACTCATGCCGACGAAGGTCGCCGCCGCACGCGGACGAAGCGCGAAGCGAAAGCGCGCCGCTGCCTTGCTAGAACTCGCTGCCAGCAGGGCACCGACCGGCACGGCATGCGGGAACTCGGCTTCGAAGCAACGCGCGAGGACGACCTTGTCGAGGACGCGCTCGTGGATCGCGGCGATCGCCGCATCGAAGGCCGCGAGCCACCGAGCTTCGGACTGCGCGGCTTCGGCCTCTGGAAGCACGGCGCCGCCTTGGACTGGCCGCGCGACGTCGCCACGAGCGAGGGTCTCCGCGAGCGCTTCATGGCCCGCCGCCGCGAAGCAGCGCGCGCGACCACCCGCGTCGGCGACGACGAGGACGGCGGGACGCAAGAACCACCCACCGCGAAAGGGAGGCCACGGCTGGCTCGCTTCGCGCCCTGGGTGGAAGCGGGCCCCGCCGATCCAAACGTCGTGCGTCGGCAAGGCACGAGCGATGCTCGCGAGCGGCCCCGCGTCGAAGCGCAGCTCCTCGAGGGCGCCGACGCCGAGCATGCGCGTCCCGTCGCGGCTCTCGAAATAGGCGAGGGCTTCGTCCCAAGGCGCCGCGTCGAGGGCCTCGAGGATGTCCCTACCCGCGGGCCAAGCACGCTCGACCCGCGTCGAGTCCGTCGCGACCCAGGGATCATCGAGCACACCCATGCGAGCACGGTACCGGCTGCGGCCGCCGAAGGAACCACGGCAATGCGTCGCCCTGTCGCACGGCCCGTGGATTCGTACTTGTGCGCCGCGCCCGACGACGGATCCTGTGCCGTATGAGCCAGCAGCCGGACTTGATGGACCGCATCGTGAGCCTCTGTAAACGCCGTGGCTTCGTCTTCCAGGCGAGCGAAGTCTACGGCGGTCTGAGTTCGTGCTACGACTACGGCCCCTTGGGCGTCGAGCTCAAGCGCAACGTCAAGGAGCAGTGGTGGCGTGCCATGGTCACGACGCGCCGCGACATCGTCGGCATCGATTCGGCCATCCTGCAGAGCCCGCGCGTCTGGGAGACCTCGGGTCACGTCGAAGGCTTCTCGGACCCGCTCGTCGACTGCCGCCAGTGCAAGAGCCGCTTCCGCGCCGACCCCCTCGAGGGTGATGCCTGCCCGTCTTGTGGCGCGGTCGGCACCTTGACCGAGCCACGCGAGTTCAACCTCATGTTCCGCACCTTCATGGGGGCCATGCAGGACACGGCGGCGACTGTCTATCTGCGGCCCGAGACGGCGCAGGGCATCTTCACGAACTTCCTCAACGTGATGAACTCGGGTCGCCTCAAGCCGCCCTTCGGCGTGGCGCAGATCGGCAAGAGCTTCCGCAACGAGATCACGCCGGGCAACTTCGTCTTCCGCACGCGCGAGTTCGAGCAGATGGAGATGGAGTACTTCGTGCCGCCGGCTGACGAAGACCGCTGGTACGAATACTGGATCCAGGAGCGCTTCGATTGGTACCAGCGCCTCGGTATCCGCAAAGAGAAGCTGCGCTTGCGCGTGCACGGCGACGACGAGCTCGCTCACTACAGCAGCGGTTGCACGGACGTCGAGTACGAGTTCCCCTTCGGTTGGGGCGAGCTCGAGGGCATCGCCAAGCGCGGGTCCTTCGACCTCGGGCGCCACAGCGAGGCGTCGGGCGTCGGGCTCAGTTACTTCGACGAAGAGACCAAGGAGCGCTACACGCCCCACGTCATCGAGCCGGCTGGTGGTTGCGACCGCACGGCCATGACCTTCTTGGTCGATGCGTACGAAGAGCAGGAGGTCGGCAAGGACGACAAGGGCGTCGCTGACGTGCGCACGGTCCTGCACTTCGATCCGCGCATCGCGCCGATCACGGTCGCGGTCTTCCCGCTCGTCAAGAAGGCTGGCATGCCGGAGCTCGCCGACGAGCTCGAAGCGAAGCTGCGGCGAGCAGGCTTCCGCACCTTCTATGACCAGAAGGGCGCCATCGGTCGACGCTATCGCCGGCAGGACGAGGTCGGCACGCCTTGGTGCGTGACGATCGACGGCGAGTCGGTCGAAGCCGAGCCCGAGCGCGCGACCGTCACGATTCGCGATCGCGACAGCATGCAGCAAGAACGCGTGCGCGTGGACGATGTCGTCGCCTGGCTCCAGAGCAAGATGCCGTTCTGATGCGGCGCGCTGCCTGCCTACTGCTCGCGCTCGCGGTGACCGCCATGTCGGCGACTGCGCGTAGCCAAGTCACCGAGCTCGAGCAGCCGCGCGACGTAGCAGCGCCGAAGGCCGCCGCTACGGTCTTCGACAAGGTCGTCACGATCGGCGCGAGCCTGACCGACGGCTTCGCGAACGGCTTGCCGATCGCACCGCTGCTCGACAAGGCCATCGTCACCGAGCATCGCCTCGTCGAGCGCGTGTCGACGAGCGCCTTCTTCTCGATGCCGCTGCGCCTCGGTGCTCAGCAAGTGCGTCGCGCGCGCAAGCTCGAGGCGAGCCTCGTCGTGGGGGTCGACTTTTTGTTCTGGTACGTCTACGGACCGACGAGTCGCCACTTGAACGAGCTGCGTTCGCTGCCGCTCGGCGACGCGCGCGCGCGCGAGGCCGAAGAGCGAAGCCTCGCTGACGCGAGCGCCGAAGACCTGCCGCTGCTAGCGCGCCTCGCGACTCTCGAGCGCGGCCTCGCTGAACTCGAGCAACTCGAGGTGCCGATCGTCATCGGTGACATCCCCGACATGACGGGTGCGTTGCCGATGATGCTGCCGCAACGCGCGATTCCGTCACGAGCGATTCAGGACGCTGCGAACAAGCGCATTCGTGCGTGGGCACGCGAGCGCAAGGATTGCGTCCTCTTGTTCCCGCTCGCCGAGCGCGTCTTGTCGATGAAGCTCGGGACCATGGTCTTGGAAGCGAGCGGCGACCAAAAGGCCCTGCGCTTGCCGATGCGCGTCGTGCTCTGCAACGACAAGTTGCATCCGTCGAAGATCGGCGCGCTGCTCTTCGTCGACCAGCTCGTCGATGCGCTGGCGGCGTTTCGTCCGCAGCACGCAGAAGCCCTGGTCTTCGACGTCCGCAAGGAGATCGCCGCGCGCGGGCTCGGAGATGTCCTACTCGGCCTCGCCGCCGCGGATGACGCGACGACCGAAGCGCAAGCGACGAAGGGCGCTTCCAAGAAATAGCCCCGTGTCGCCGTCCGTGATCGCGGCCGCGCGCGCGGTGCGCGCTGTGCTCGTCAGCTGTTTGTTGACCGCCGCCGCGGGGCAAGGAGCGAGCGACCAGGTCGCGCAGAGATCCGTCGTGGTGCCGCGCATCGACATCAGCGACGACGTGCCGCTCGAGATCGACGGCGTCGTCGAGGAGGCCGTCTGGGCGAGGGCGGTCGAGCTCGCGCCTTTGAGCCAGGTCCTGCCGATCGAACGCGAGCAGGCCTCGCGCGAGACCGAAGTGCGGCTTTTCTATGACGCGCGGCATTTGTACATCGCGCTGCGTTGTTACGACGATCGCCGCCTCGTGCGCTCGCGCCTCATGATGCGCGACGCCAACCTCGACCCGGACGACCGCGTCGAGTGGTGGGTCGACAGCTTTGGTGAGGGGCGCTTTGCCTACTGGTTCCAGATCGGCGCCGGCGGGAGCCAGGGCGATGCGCTGATCTCGGCGAACGGCGATCGCTTCAACAAGAGCTGGGACGGCATTTGGTATGGCAAGTCGCGTTTGACGGATTTCGGCTGGGAGGCCGAGATCGCCTTGCCCTTCCAGACCATGGCCTTCGCCAAGGGGCAGGAAGCTTGGCGCTTCAACGTCCGGCGCTTGCGCAAGGAGAACGACGAAGAGATGCGCTGGGCCGCGCCCCGCATCGCCTACTCGTTCTTTGCGCTCGCGCAAGGTGGTGAGCTGCGCGGCATCCGCGACATCCAACAAGGCTATGGCGTGGACGTCGTGCCCTACCTCAAGGCTGGTGCGCGACGCGACCGCACGAGGAGCACGAAGTCGAGCGAGCTCGACGTCGGCGGCGAAGTCTACGTGCGGCTCACGCCCGAGCTGCGCGCGGTCGTGACCTACGACACGGACTTCGCCGAGACCGAGGTCGACGCGCGGCAGGTCAACCTCACGCGCTTTCCGCTCTTCTTTCCGGAGAAGCGCGGCTTCTTCCTCGCCGATGCGGGGCGCTTCGAGTTCGGCATCCCAGCGGCGGGGTCGGAGGCGCCGATCCCCTTCTTCTCGCGGCGCATCGGCATTGGCGATGGGGGGCGCGCGATTCCGATTCTCTTTGGCTCGAAGCTCGCCGGCAGCCTCGGCACTTGGAACATCGGCGCCCTCGGCATGGTGACCGATCGCAGCGACACGCTCGAAGAGCGCGGCCTCGGCGTCCTGCGCGTCAGCAAGAACGTCGGCGCCGAGGCGTCGGTCGGCATGGTCGCGACCGTCGGTCATCCGACCGCGGAGCGTTCATCGCGGACCTACGGCATCGATGCCAAGTGGGGCAGCTCATCGTTCTTTGGGCCCGGTAAGTCGTGGTTCCACTATGGCTATGCCCTCGGCACGTCGAACCCGGATGCCGGCGGTGACGACAAGGCCTTCGGCTACGAGACGCTGTATCGCGACGATCGCTGGCGCCACCGCTTGCGGCATCTGTCGACCGGGCGGGCCTTCGAGCCGGCGCTCGGCTTCGTGCGGCGCGTCGGCCAAGACGAGACGACTTGGCAGTCTCAATACATGTGGCGTGGCGGGTCCACGCTGCGCCGTATCGGAACGACGGTCGACGCTGCCTACCGGACCTTCGCCGACGGAAGTGTCGAGAGCTGGCTCGTCGAGGTCGACCTCCTCGACGCCGAGCTGCAGAGCGGCGATGCGGCGACCGTCTCGCTTCGGCGTTTCTTCGACCGCATTCCGACGAGCTTCATGGTCGGGGACCTCGACATTGCTGCTGGCGACTACGAGAGCACGCGGATCGCCGCGAGCTTGAGCTCCGCCGACCGCCGGCCGCTGCGCGTCGAGCTCAGCGCGAACCACGGCGATCTCTATGGAGGCACGCTGCGGCAGGTGAGTGCGACAGCGATCGCGCGCTTCGACTCGTTGATGCAAGTCGAGGCTTCGTGGTCGAAGTACGACTTGCGAACGGCGCGCGGTGACTTCAAGACCGAGCTCGGCGAGCTGCGCTTCGATATGAACTTCTCGCCCGACATCGGCGTGCGCAATCTCGTGCAGTACGACTCGACGAGTCGCCAGGTCTCGGCGCAAAGCCGCCTGCGTTGGATCTTCGAGCCGGGGCGCGAGCTCTTCTTGCTCGGGCTCTTCGGCTGGAATCGAAGGCCCGAAGACGGGACGCTGCTCCCGACGACGCAGGATGTGACGCTCAAGCTGGTTTGGACGACGCGCTTTTAGGTGTGCGTTGTGCGCTTTATTTTCCGACGAGCCACTCGACGCCGTTCGTCGTCTGGAGCGGGAAGATGCCCGGGAACGTCACGAACCAGGTTTGCCAGTGCAGGCGAATGCCAGACAGCGTGTTGTCGTTCGGGATCAGGAACTTGTAGCTGTAGTTGGCACCGACGACGGGTGCGATGAAGAACCCGGTCGCGAAGTCGATGTAGTCGTTGCAGCCCATAAAGGTCTTGGGCGCGACCGGGGCATTCAAGAAGAGAATGCCGGGGTTTGCACCGTAGCCGAGACCCGAGAGCACGGCCGTCGTGCCGAGCGCCGGTGCGGTCGACTCGAGGGTCGGGAAGCTGGGCGAGCAGCCTTCGCCGAAGGTCTCGGCGCTCGCGAGGCCGGGTGCCCAGAGGAAGGGCTCGATGTCCTGAGGTCCAGTCGTCGCACCGAAGATCACGCGGCCGGCGTTGATCGCTGCATATGTCGGAGCGGAGCTCAGCGGGCCGGGATTGAGGTCGGCGATCATCCTCGTGCCGGCCGCCGTGCCATCACTGACCCAGGGCTCGCTGCCGTTCGTGCCATTGCTGGCGCTGAAGAACACGTGCTTGCCGAGGTTCACGAAGCCTGGGAAGAGATAGGGCGAGGACGACAGCGTGCCCGGATTGATGTCGGCGACCATCACGGTGCCGGCGGCAGTGCCGTCGGACTTGAAGAGCTCGGTCCCACTCGTGCCGTCGCTCGCAGCGAAGTAGACGCCATTGTCAGCCGCGCAGAGGTAGCTCGGGAGGCTGCTCGAACTACCTGCATAGATGTCCTTGACGAGGACGGTGCCGGCTGCTGTGCCATCGGAGACCCAAAGCTCGGTTCCGTTCACGGTGCCATCGCTAGCTCGGAAGTAGCACTTGTTCTGCCACGCGACGAGGTAGAGCGGTGAGCTGCTCGATGTGCCGGCATAGATGTCCTTGACGAGGACGGTGCCGGCGGCGGTGCCATCGGTCGCGTAGAGTTCGCGGCCGCCGTTCGCCGTCGTGTTGGAGGCGCTCATGAAGAGCTTGTCGCCGGCAACACAGAGGTAGGTCGGTGAGCTCGACGATGTGCCGACGTAGATGTCCGCGAGGAGGACGGTGCCCGCGGCCGTGCCGTCCGAGACCCAGAGTTCCGTTCCGTTCGTGCCGTCGTTGGCCGCGAAGTAGAGCTTGTCCTTGTAGACCGTGAGGTAGGACGGCGAACTCGAAGCGGAGCCAGAGTTGATGTCCTTGACGAGGACCGTGCCAGCGGCGGTGCCGTCCGACTTCCAAAGCTCGCGACCGTTCGTTGCGTCGAGGGCCGCGAAGTAGATCTCGTTCTTGTAGCGAACGAGGTAGGTCGGGTAGCTCGACGAGGTGCCTGCATTGATGTCTGCGACGAGGTTCGTGGTCACGGCCGTGCCGTTCGTGCGGAAGAGCTCGGAGCCGGTCGACCCGTCGGTGGCCGAGAAGTAGGTCCAGTTGCCAACGGTCGCGAAGTTGCCTGCCCCAGAGGACTGCGTGTTTCCGCCCGGGAAGACGTCCTTCACGAGCTTGGTGCCCGCTGCCGCGCCATCCGTCTCGAAGATCTCGGCGCCGGCCACGGTGCCATCGTCGGCACGCATCACGACCTTTGAGCCGAGCTTGGTCAGATAGATCGGCGTGCTGCTCGAGATCCCGGGCCGGAGATCGGCGACCACGGCCGTTCCAGCCGCCGTGCCGTCGGAGAGATAGAGTTCGCGCCCGACTGTCGAGAAGTCGGATGCGGTGAAGAG
>CALLZN010000354.1 GCA_937858895.1 uncultured bacterium
CCCGGGTCGCGAGCGCGACCCAGACGAGACCCGCGACCCCGATGATGCCGACGACGACGGCGACCTGCACGAGCACCGCGACCGCGCCGCGCGTGACGACGTCCGACAGCAAGGCGACCAGGGCCGCACCCGCGCCACAAGCTAAGCCAGCGAGGACCAGCGCGTGGTGCTCGCGACGCACGAGGCGCCGCAAGTCGCGTCCGCTGTAGCCGAGCGCTGCGAGCCTGCCGCGTTCGGCCCGGCGCTCGAGGACGGTGCGCAGCACGACGAGGCCGATGCCGAGGCGCCCGAGCAGGAGGCCGAGGCCGCCGAGGACCTGGAAGATGAGCAAGTAGCTGTTCTGGACCGCGGCCAGCTGCTGCAGCCGAAGGCGAGCGGGCACGAGTTCGAGACCGAGGTCTTCGAGGCCGTCGACGAGCGCGGTCGTGACCGCTTCCTCGTGGCCTGGCTCGACGTCGACGAGGAAGCGCCGGTAGCCCGCCGCCGACGGAAAGCGCTCGACGAAGCGCGCCTCGTCGATGACGAGTTCACCTTGGAGCATCGAAGCATCGAGCGTCGCCACGATGCGGACCTCGAAGCTCCGACCGGCCTCATCGACGTAACGGAAGCCCTCACCGACCTGCTTCTTCATCGCCCAAGCGACGCTCGCTGCGTCACCGATGGCCGGCACGACTCCTTCGCCGTAGTCGGCTGCGAGCAGCTGCCACGGGTTGCTCGGCATGCTTCCGGTCGTCGGCGCCAAGGTGCTCGCGAAGCGAAAGGCCTCGCGCCGCGCGAGTTCCGCCGAGGCAACGGCGACGAGACGCGGCGCCTGCGGCATGCCGAGGTTGAGACAGCTCGCGTCGTCACCATCGCGCACGCGCATGGGCACGATCGAAGCGTGGGTGAGCGCCTTGCCTGCACTGCTGTGGCTACCGAGTCCGAAGGCATCGCGCCCCTCCTCGCTCGCGAGATCGCGCAAGACCGGCAAAGTCGAGTTCCCAATGAGCACGAAGCCGCCGCTGCCCGACGCCCGCTCGCGCACGTCGCGCGGCGCTTCGATGCGCTGCGATTGGATCGCCGTCACGAGGAAGCAGCCACTCGCAAGCAGCGCGATGACGGCGAGGCTGCGCCCGCGCCGCCGCGCGGCGTTGGCGAGGGCGAGACGATCGAGCGTCGTCACCATGCGCTGGCGCGACGCCAGACCCCGCAAGATCGCGCGACAAAGCAAGACAGCCGAAACCAGGCTCGCAGCGCCTGCACCAAAGAAGGCACCCGCCTTGGCGCTCGCCGAGCCACCCGAGCTGGCGCCAAAGGCCCAGATCCCGAGCGCGACGATCCCGAAGATGGCGGCGAGGACGAAACTCGGAACAGGACCCTTTGCAGCCGCACTCTCGTCCGCGACCGCTCCGATCGCGCGCGTCAGTAGCTTTGCATCGTCTTGCTGCAGGCACTTCCGGAGCACGAAGAGCGTCGCCAACCAAGAGATCAGGATCGACGCGACGCAAGCGAGCACGACCGTGAGCGGCGAAGCATCGAAGCGCAGGACCGTCTCGGCGACCGCATCCTTCCAAACCGTCGACAGCGCGAAGAGGACGAAGCGCGCATAGAGCACGCCGAGCCCGGCACCGACGATGCTGCCAACGACCGCGAGCAGGAGGGCCTCCATGCGGAACATCGCTCGCACCTGCCCCACGCGATAGCCGAGCGCGAGCAAGGTGCCAATCTCGCGACTTCGCTTCTCGACCCCGAAGACGAAGAGCAAGGCCGTGAGCAGCAAGGCCGCGATGATGAGGAAAAAACTGAGGCCCGCAAAGAGGCCGCCGAAGTCGGTGGCCGAAGTGCCCGAACCCATCGCGGCGCTGCGCAGGTCGACGAAAGCCAAGCCGAAGTCTCTCGGCCCCAGCTCCGTGCGCAGCGTGGCCGCGAGAGCGTCCATGTCCTCGCTCGTAGCGCGCAGCGCCGTCAACGCGCCGAAGCGATTGCCCCAGATGGCGCGACCACGTTCGAGGGAGAGGAAGGCCTTCGGCGTGCCGCGATGCTCGTCCCAATACTCTTCGTCGACGTCGCGGATGCGCTTGCGATCGATGGGGATGCCCGGCTCCCAGTCACGGCAATTGTCACTGTCGGCGAGTCCAGGGAAGGCCGGCATCAGCGACGGATCTGCGACGACGCCGCTCAAAGGAAGGGCGCGCGGGAACTCGAAGCTCGCGCGCTCGACCCGCCGCTCGAGGGCGTTGCCCATGACGTAGTAGGCGACGTCGACGCGAGCCCCCTCTTCGAGCGCGAGGTCCTTCGCGAGCCAGGCGTTGGCGACGATGCCGGTCGCGTCGCCGATGGCTGCGAGCTCGCGCAAGCGTGCGTCGCGCAGCGGCGCTTTGCCGAGGCCAGCGACGGCCGTCATCATCGAGTAGGGCGTCGCCCGCTCGCCGGCTTGAATCGAGTTGACGAAGTAGGTCAGGAGGCCGAGCGAACCAACGCGCGCTTCCCGCGCGACGCGCTCGACGCATGGGTCGATGAAGATGCGCCCGCTGCGCAGCTCGACGAGGCCGTCGTTGCCGACGGTGCGCTCGCCATCGCGCTGAGCATCCCGCGGCTCAGGCAGGCGCACGAAGTCGAGCTCCGCGTCGGCGAGCTCGAAGGCCGCAGCCAAGGCCTCGTCCGCGCGCTTCAGCAGACTCGAGCCCTCGCCAGCAGCAGCGCCAAGGAAGATCGCGTTGGCGCGCCCCACGACCTCGACCTGCGCTTGCAGCCACGCGAGATCGAAGAAGACGTTCGACGCCTGCCCCCCCATCGACACGAGCGAGAACGCGCCGAAGTCCTCATCGTCGAGCAGGGCTTCCACCTCGACCCGCAAGGCGACCGAGACATCGTCGATCGTCGCAAGCGCCATGTCGCGCGGAACAGCACTCGGCTTCTCGACGCGAACGAGGATGGTCGCTCCGACGTCGACGCCGAGGCGCGCAGCGAGGCGACGATCGATGAAGCACTGCCCAGCAACGGGCGGCGCACGCCGCTGTCGCCGCGGCGCGAGCTCGAAGAAACTCGCTTCGACCCCGTGCACCGAAACGAGCCCCGAACGCGCTGCACCGCCCGTCGTCCGGCAGAAGCCCCGCAGCTCGAGGGTCGTGGCAATGCTCGTCGGCGCAGCGGCATCATCGAGCCGTTCGCGCAAGCGCGCCGCCATCGAAGCGCCAAAGAAGCGATCCCCCGCAACGAGCGCGACGTCGATGGCCCCGATGCGCTGCCGCGCTAGTCCCGCGAGCGTCGCGCGCACCGAGTCGCCGACAGCGAGGGCACCGACGATGACCGCACAGGTGATCGCGACGCCGATCATCACGCCCAAATGGCTCTGCCAATAAAAGCGAAGACTGCGCAGGGCGAGGCCGCGCAGCGTGAACGGCGCCTTGGACGAAGCTTCGTTGCTCGTCGTCACGCCTGCCCCGTCGAAGCGGCGCCCAGGGTCGAAGCGACGAGCTCGCCGTCGCGCAGCTCGAGCACGCGATCCATGCGCGCCGCGAGCTCGAGCGAGTGGGTCACCGTCACGAGGCCAGCGCCGTGGTCCTTCGCCATCTCGATGAGGAGCTCTCCGACAGCCCGGGCCGCCGCTGCATCGAGCGAGCCCGTCGGTTCGTCGGCGAGCACGAGGGTCGGTGTGCGGATCAAGGCACGCACGACCGCCACGCGTTGGCACTCGCCACCCGAGAGCTCACCGGGACGGTGGTCGAAGCGCGCACCGAGCCCGACGCGCGTCAGCAGGAGGCGTGCACGCTCGACCGCCGCCTCACGCACCGCCGCATCGCGATCGACCAAGGTCGGGATCAAGACGTTCTCGAGAGCCGAACACTGCGGCAAGAGGTGGTGCGCCTGGAACACGAAGCCGACGTGTCGATTGCGAAAGTCGGCGCGCTCGTCGCGTGACTGCGCAGCGACCTCGGTGCCCGCGACGACGACGCTCCCCGATGTCGGCGTCTCGAGGCCGCCCAAGATGTGCAGCAAGGTGCTCTTGCCCGAGCCCGAGGGCCCGACGATGGCGGTCGAAGTCGCAGCCTCGACCACGAGGTCGACCCCGCGCAGGACCTCGGTCCCGGTCCATCCATCGAAGCGCTTGGTGACCTTGGTCAGCCGGGCGAGCATCACCCGTTGCGCGGCGCATCGACCGCGGGCGTTGCCGCCTTACGCGGCGGACCACCAGGCTTGTAGAGCGACACGAGCATGCCGCCGAGCGCCGCCAGGAGGATGCCGATCCAGAACTGCCATTGAATCGAAGCCCAGCCGCCCTTGGGCGGATGCAGAGCGACCGTCACGAGGGCGTTCACGATCGGCGCGCCCGCGAAGATGATCGACATGACGACTGCGGGATGCCCCTTGGCGCCGAAGGCGAGCAGGACGCAGAAGGCGCCGACCGCGCCCGCGGCGCCTGCGATCAGCGACAGCAGGATGCCGCGGCCCGGCATGCCCCAGTCCGCGCCGTTCATGACGAGGATCGCGAGCGGCGCGAGGACGGCGATCAAGAAGTAGGCGATGCCGACCCAGAGGAAGGCCTTGTAGCGGCCGTTGACCGGGTCACCCATCTGGGTTTGACCGGCGTGGAGCAGCACGCCGTAGAGCCCCCAACAAGCGACCGTGGCGAAGGCGAACCAGATCCAGAGGTTCGCGCCTTGTGCAGATTCGGGCATGTGCGCGTCGTCGTGCGTCCTAGTCGAAGCGCTCTCGGGAACATCGCGAGACGTCCCGGAGCGAAAGGGCGACGAGCATAGCAGGCCATCAGGTAGACCGAGAAGCGCACAGAAGCGCGCCCTCGGTCGCTGTTGCAGCCGAATGCGCGATCAGGTCCCGATCTTGCCGCCGTCGCGCTTCGTGATCACGACCGTCGCCGGACGCGGACGGCGTCCGCCGAAGAAGGGCCACGAGCTGACCGTCGACGGATTATCGGGCGACGGCGCGCCGAACAGCCCGTTCCAGTAGCTCGTCGACTCACCCGGGTGCTGGACGTTGACGAACATCGTGCGCTGGTCGGGCGTCGTGATGACGCCGGTGATCTCGCAGCCACGCGGGCCAGTGAGGAAGCGCCGCACTTCGCCGTCGCTCGGATCCGCGCAGAGCATCATGTTGTTCTTGATGTTGCCGTAACCACGGTCGCTGCGGTTCTGGACCGAGTTCGAGATGTCGGTCTGGATCCAAACGCGGCCATCCGGATCGATCCAGATGCCGTCCGGCGAACCGAAGAGCGTCTGCTTGGCCGGCACCTTCGGGTCGAGCGCGGGGTCGCCCGCCAACAAGAAGACGTCCCACTCGAAGCTGAGCTGCGTGTTGTCACGACGCTTCTCGCGGAAGCGCACGATGTGACCGTACGGATTCGGATCGCGACCGCTGTTGACCGGCGCGTCATTGCCCGAGCCATTCGTCAGCGTGACGTAGACGTCGTTCGTGGGCGGGTGGACAGCAACCCACTCGGGTCGGTGCAGGCGCGTGGCGCCGAGGGCGTCGGCGGCCTGGCGCGTGCGGATCAAGACATCGGCCTGGTCGACCCAACCGTTGGCGACCGTGAGCGGGCCCGTGCCGTGCTCGAGCGGCAACCAGGCACCCGTGCCATCGGCCTCGAACTTGGCGACGTAGAGCGTGCCGTAGTCGAGCGGGCTCTGGCCGCGGGCGCGACGCCAGCGCCAGGAACCGCTGCCGACGAACTTGTAGAGGTAGTCACCATTCTCGTCGTCGCCCGAATACACGACGACGCGGCCCCGTGACTCGGTCACGGTCGCACCTTCGTGCTTGATGCGGCCGAGAGCGGTGCGCTTGACCGGAGTGCTCGAGGGATCGTAGGGATCGATCTCGACGCACCAGCCGAAGTGGTTGAGTTCGTTGCGGTTGAGGGCAACGTCGAAGCGCTTCTCGGCCTTGTGCCATTGATAGCCGAAGCCGGCGGCGCTCACGCCGTAACGGCGCTCGAGAGCGGTCGGCGTCCAGGTCGTGTCGTCGGTCCCGAAGTAGCCGTTCCAGTTCTCTTCGCACGCGATGTAGGTGCCCCACGGCGTGTAGCCATTCGCGCAATTGTTCAGCGTGCCGAGCGGCTCGGGCGTGATGCTGGACTTCAGCATTGGGTGCGAAGCCGAGACGGGGCCCGAGAACTTCATCTTGGTATTGCCCGTGATGCGACGGTTGTAGCGCGAGCCGCGGACGTGCAGCCAGGAACCGTTGCGCCGGCGCTCGACTTCGACGACCGTGACGCCGTGACCGGCCAAGGCCTTCTGGACCTTCTCGCGGCCTGCGTCGTCGGGCGTGATCGCCTTACCGACAGCTTTGCTGTAGATCTGGTTGGCGTCGGTATATTCGTGGTTGATGACGAGCAAACCACGGTCCGAACCGCCATCATCGTCGTGTCGACCGTGACCCCGCCGACGACCGAGCGGGAAGTAGTGCATGCCGTCGTGGTTGAAGCCGACCTGCTGCTCTTGGTCCGCGGCGCTGTTCGACGCGTCTTCCTTGAAGTCAGGGCTGCGGTTGAAGAGGCCCGTCCCCCAAGGGACGAGGACCTGGGCGCGGTAGCCAGGCGGGACGATGAAGGCGTCGGCGTCGCTCGGCGGCACTTCGGTGAAGCCGAGCAGCTTATGGCCGCCGCCGCCCTTGTGCTTGCCCTTGCCCCTGCCACCGCCTTGCGCAGCTGCCGACGACCCGGTCAAGGCCGTCCCAGCCAAGAAGGTTGCTGCCGTGACTCCTAGCGCGGAGGTCAGGACCCCGCGACGCGACACCTGCTGTTCGATCAGGTCGCTGAGTTGGGGGTTGGCAGTGGGGTTCGAGCCGCGCGGATCTTCATCGTGAAGAATATCGGACATGTCGTGGATCTCCAGAGAGCGTCTTTCAGACGGGAAGGCGCGCAGTGAGCCACGGCGAGATGAACACAATAAAAACCCAAGATCAATTCACAGCCTGACACGCCTCCACGAAGGACCTGGTCATGAAAGATGCTGTGAAATTTGCGTGAACGGCCGCGCGCCCACGGTCAGCGAGCGCTTGCGCTTGGACAGCGTCGTCGAGGAGCGTCGCCAGTCCGCGCGCCAGACTCGTGGCGTCGTCGGGTTCACACAAGAGACCACCGCCCGTCGCGGCGATGAGCTCGGGGAAGGCGCCGTGTCGTGGCTCGACGACGGGCACGCCGCTTGCCATAGCCTCCAGCAAGTAGAGCCCGAAGGACTCGCCATAGGTCGCCGGGACCGAGAGCACTTGGATGCGCGCCAAGAAAGCGAGCTTGTGCGCTCGGTCGACATTGCCCGCGAAGCTCACCTTGTCGAGCAAGCCTTGTCGCTCGAGTCGCTGGCGCAACGACGCGACGAAGTCCTCGTCTTCACGCAAGCAGACCCCGACGACTTCGAGCTGCAGGTCGTCGAAGCGTCGCTCCGTGCGCAGCAAACAATACGCCTCGACGAGCGTGTGCAAGCCCTTCTCGCGGCACATGCGCGCCAGGTAGCCGATGCTGCGCGGCCGCCTCGCAGCCAGTCGAGGCGGCTCCTGCGAGAAGTCGTCGACGTCGAGGCCATTCAAGACGACGCGCATCGGCGGCGCTTCAGGACCCAACCGCTCGCGCATGAGCTCGCCGTATGTCCGACTGACTGGCAGCAACAAGTCGACCTCGCGCACGCGCTCACGCAGGGTCGCCCAGGCAGCATCGCGATGCTCAGCACCGAGCGCGTCGATGAAGGGCTGCTCGCCTTGGAGCGTCACGACGATCTTAGCGTCGGTCACGCTCTTGAGAGCCCGCACGACGCCGACGAGCATGATGTTCGACAAGACGATGACATCCGGGGGCTCGACGGACGCGATCCATGCCGCGAGCTTCGCGACTTCCTTGCTTTGCTGCCCGTGCTCGCCGCGCAGCATCGACAGGAGCATGTCACCGAGGTCTGCGGCCTCGGTCATGCTGCCGCGCTTGGCGGCGAAACGCAGCAAGGAAGGGCGGTCGAAGAAGTTCTCGATGAAGCGCGGCAAGCGCTTCGCCAGGCGGCTTTTTTGTTGGAGGTACATATTGATGCCCCCCATGTGCACGGCGCTGTCCTTGATGCTCGTTGCTTCGTCTTCGACGAAGTGTGGCAGGTAGAGCGGCGCGACGTGGCCCTCGTGCCCTGGGCGACCCAACTCCCGGGGGGGGGCGTTGGCGCGCAAGCACGAGCCACAATAAAAGTGCCCGGTCCCGGGGGTCAGCAGCAAGAAGCGCAAGCGGCCCTCAACGCGCTTCGCCCGGCGCCGGCTTGAAGGCATAGAGCCGCGAGTCGTTGGATCCGACATAGATCCAACCGTTCGACACTGCTGGCGAAGAGTAAATCGGCCGCCCGATTTCATACTGAAAGGCGAGCTTGCCGGTCGCGACATCGAAGACGTAGAGGCGCCCGTCTCCGGACGCGGCGACGACCTTGTCGCCGCAGAGAACAGGCGACGCGTCGACCTTGCGTTTGGTCGTGAAGGACCAGAGCTTGGTGCCGTCCTTCTTCTTGACGCAGTGCACGACGCGGTCACGCCCGCCAAAGATGACCCGGTCCTCGCCGATCGCCGGCGACGAAAAGAAGGCTTGATCGCCGTCGCCGTACTGCCAATCGATCGCCCCCTTCTCGAGGTCGACGGAGACGAAGCGATTGCCGTAGTGACCGAACCAGGCCTTGCCGTCTGCCAAGGCCACCGAGCCCGCGACGTGGCAATCGTCGCCCAGCTCGACGCTCGTGAGCTTTTTACCGGTGCGAGCCGAAACAACATGAAGGATGGCGTCGCAGCCGCCGAAAACGATGCGCTCGCCGTCAATGGCCGGCGTGCCGTTCACATAGTTGTCGGTCGTGTATTCCCAGAGCTTCTTGCCGGTCTTGGCTTCGACCGCGTGGAGCTTGTTGTCGTAGCTCCCAAAGATGATGCGCACGGCGCTATCCGCCTCCGCATCGGGATCGACCCAGGCAGCCGCCCCACCCATGATCTTGTCGTCGGTCTCGAGCTTCCAAGCGAGAGCGCCGGTCTTCGCATCGAGCGCATAGAAATGGAAATCATTGGAGCCGAAGTAGACGCGTCCACCATGCACGAAGGGCGGCGCCTCGACCATGTCTTCGGTCTTGAAGGACCAGAGCAGCTTGCCGGTGTCGCGATCGAGCGCGTAGAGCGCCCCGTCCGACGAGCCGACGTAGACGATGCCAAAGGCCAGCACCGGCGAGGAGGTGATCGCACCCTCGGTCTGGTAGGTCCAAGCGACTTCGAAGCGCGATGCGAGGCTGCCAGGAGCGACTCCTTGCAAGGCGGCGTTGCCGCGGTAGCTCGGCCAATCGCTCGGCCGAACAGCCGTTGCGCCGCTCGCAGCAGCACGCGCAGCGGCCTGCTCGCTGTCTCGCGTCGAGACCTTATCCTTCGGTTGGTCTTGCGCTTGGTCTTGGCCTGGAGCGAAGAGCGCGACTAACGCGAGGCTCGTCAGCAGGGACTTGGTCATGCGACCATTCTTGGCACCGCTGCAACACGGATCCAAGCCCCAGCGAAGATCGCTCGCTATCGTGGAGCGCGTGTCTTCGTGGTTCAGCTCCTGTTGCAGGTCGGTGCGCTGGTGCATCGTGGTGGCGCAGATCCTCGCGGTGTGCGTCACAGTGGGGAAGGTCGCGGCGGGCCAAACGCCGGCGCAAGTCTCAGCCCCGGTCGAGCTCCAGCGCGGCACCGACGCGGACTTCGACCGCCTCCTCGAAGCCGAATGCAAGCGCCTGGGCGCCGGCAAGAACGCCCCTTCCCTCGCCCGACCGCTCGCCACCAAGCGCTTCTTCGATTCGGGGCGGCGCGCGAAGGACGACCCCGACGGAAGCGTGCGGCGCGCCTTCCGTACCGAGGCGCTGCGCAAGCTGCGCATCGACGCCATCGTCGCCCATGATCGTGCGAAGAGCGAAAACGGCGGCGATGCGCGCGCCGTCCTCGCCCTCTTCGAAGATCGCTATGGACCGAGCGGTGAGCAAGTGACACTGCGACACGTCCTCGTGTCCTTCGACGCCGAAAGGCGACGCCTCGGGCAAGAGGGCGGTGGCACGCCCGAAGCAGAGAAGCTTCGAGCCAAGAGCGTCGAAGAGCGCGCCAAGGCGCGCGCCGAGGAGCTCGCGGCCCGCGCGCGCAGCGAAGGCTTCGACTCCATCCTGGCCGAGAGCGACGATCGACAGAGCCGTCGCCTCTTGCGCGACCCCAAGCAGCGCGGCAGCGCGGGACGCATCGAGCGCTACGACGGCCGACGTTTCGGCGCCGCCTTTGCTCGCGCCGTGACGGAGACCCCCGTCCTGACCATCCCTGCTCCCATTGCATCGGACCTCGGTTGGCACGTGATCCGGATCGAGGCACGTCGTCGAACCCGCTTCGAGGACGTCGAAGCCCAACTGCGCACAGAGGTCCTGCGCCGCCAAGCGACGCCGCGCGAAGTCA
>CALLZN010000355.1 GCA_937858895.1 uncultured bacterium
CTCCTCTTGGCCTTGCTGACTTCGGCAAATGGGTCGGCGCTGCTCACGATCAACGTGCCGAACGACGCCGCGCTCTACCAGGCGCGCTTCTTCAACCAGTTCATCGTCGTCGACCCTCAGGCCAACGCCTTGGGCTTCGCGTTCTCGAACGGCGGCGCTGGTCAACTCGGTAAGCAGTGATCGCGGCGACTGCGCTTGGCGCAGTCGCTGTGGTCCGCGCATGATGTCGCCGGATCTACCCTGCTGACGCAGCAGTGCTGACGCAGGCGACAGGCGACATCATGCAAGAACACGACTTCGCGCGCGGCCCGCTCGGGCGCGCGATCTGGCTGCTCGCCATCCCGATGGTCATCGAGATGTCGATGGAGTCGGTCTTCGCGGTCGTCGACATCTTCTTCGTCGCCAAGCTCGGCAGCGCGGCCATCGCTTCGGTGGGGTTGACCGAAGGCCTGATGACGACGGTTTACGCGATCGCGATCGGCCTCAGCATGGGCACGACGGCGACGGTCGCGCGGCGTATCGGCGAAGGCAAGCCCGAGGACGCAGCCGTCGCGGCAACGCAGGCGATCCTGATCGGTGTCGTGCTGGCCGTGGTGCTCGGCTTGGGCGGGCTCTTCTTTGCCCCGGACTTGCTCCGCTTCATGAAAGCGAGCGAGGCGGTCATCGAGACGGGCACGGGCTACACGCGCATCCTGACGACCACGAACCTCGTGATCTTCTTGCTCTTCCTGCACAACGCCATCTTCCGTGGCGCGGGTGATGCGAAGATCGCGATGCAGAGCCTCATCCTCGCGAACGCGATCAACGTCGTCCTCGACCCCTGCCTCATCTTCGGCCTCGGCCCCTTTCCCGAACTCGGCCTCGAAGGTGCTGCCATCGCGACGACGATCGGACGTGGAACTGGGGTGCTTTTCCAGCTGCATGCGCTGCGGCGCGGTCGCGGCCGCCTGGCCCTTCATGGCTCGGCGCTGCGCATCGATGGAGCAGTGCTCTGGCGCCTCCTGCGCGTGTCCTTCGGTGGCATCACGCAGTTCTTGATCGCGACGGCGAGTTGGACCTTGTTGATCCGCCTCGTCGCTGACTTCGGAGACGAGCCGGCAGCCGGCTACACGATCGCGGTGCGCATCGTGATGTTCACGTTCTTGCCGTCTTGGGGTCTCAGCAACGCAGCGGCGACGCTCGTGGGCCAGAGCTTGGGAGCCGGCGACCCTGCGCGGGCGAAGCGCGCGGTCTGGCTGACAGGCGCCTACAACGCTGCCTTCCTCGGCCTCGTGTCCGTGGTCTTCGTGTCCTTCCCGCGGCCCCTCGTCGAGTTTTTCGTTTCGGCGCTCGAGAGCGACGTCGCGTCGAGCTTCGACGCCGCAGCCAAGCTCCGTGTGGTCGAGTACGGCACGACCTGCCTGCGCACGATGTCGTACTGCTACGTCTTCTTCGCGTGGGGCATGGTCATGGTGCAAGCCTTCAATGGAGCCGGTGATACGCGGACGCCGAACTTCATCAACTTCGCCTGCTACTGGTGCTTCCAGATTCCGCTCGCCTATGCGCTCGCGCACGGGCTCGCATGGGGACCCAACGGCGTGTTCTGGGCGATCGCGATCTCGGAGACGGTCTACGCTGTCGTTTGCGTGCTCGTCTTCTGTCGAGGTCGGTGGACAGGCAAGCTCGTCTGACACTGGTAAAGCCTCGGTGTGGTCAGCAAACTCGACGAGTGCCCTACTCCTACGACTACCCGCGACCGGCCGTGACCGTCGACGCAGTGCTCGCGACGACGGGTTCGCGCGGTGAACTGCGCATTCTGTTGATCCAGAGGAAGTTCGAGCCTTTCCAAGACGCGTGGGCCTTGCCCGGCGGCTTCGTCGAGGAGCACGAGGACCTGGCCGTCGCGGCCAAGCGCGAGATGCTCGAGGAGACTGGCATCGAGCTCGACAAGGTCGTCCAGCTCGGAGCCTACGGGACGCCACATCGCGACCCGCGTGGTCATACGGTGGGCGTTGCCTTCCTCGCGATGTGCGGACCGGACGAAGTCCAGCACGTCGCCGGGGACGACGCGAGCGCTTGTCGCTGGTCCTCTGCCCAACGTCCTCCGCGCCTCGCCTTCGACCACAAGCTGATCGTGGCCGATGCGCGAGCGGCGTTTGCGCGCTTCGCGACTTCGGAAGCGCTCTTCGTCTCGACGTTTTTTGGCGAGCGCCGCGCGCGCTCGCTCGGGAAGCGCACGATCCAAGCGCTGCGCCGAGCCGCGCGGCCTTCGCGAGGGTGATGCTGGATGAACCAAGCTGAAGCCGCCATGGTCGACTACGGCGCGGCCACCAACGAAGCGATGAGCAACCTCGAGGTCCGTCGCCTCATGCTCGTCCTCGCCAACGTCTTGACGCCGGCCTGCGTCATGGCCGTCGCGGACGGTTTGAGCGGAAGTCACGTCAAGGCATCCCTCGCTTGGCTGCCGCCGCTCGTCTTGCCGCTCTGCGCCTCGATCTTGCTCGTGTCGGGCTTCCTCGTGACCGGCGTCCTCGCCCGCTGCCACTACGGCCTCGTGGTCAATGGCACGAAGCTCAAGAAGGTCGAGACCGGAAAGCTCGTCGTGGCGCCCCTCAACTGGCTCGGCGTCACGACCAACTTCCTGATGATCACAGCACTATCGTCGGCGCTCGGAGCGCTGACGCTCGCGGCGTCCTTTGGTCTCGGCGGCCTTGCGTGGGTCGTGGGCGCTTTGGTTTTCTTGGCGTTCATGGCCTGGCTGCCGCTGAGCCACCGCCGAGCCGTGCAGAAGTGCAAGCAGCTCGACGCAGCTTGGCAGAGCGCGGACCTTCCGGTCGCGCTTCGGGAAGAGCACGCGCGCCGCTCGCTCGAGGGTACGAGCTCGGACATCTCAGTCGTCGTGGTCATGGCGGCGGCGCTCTTCGCCGGCATCTTGAACGCTCTCACGAACCTCCATGTCAACCGAGACCTGGTGCTACCCCTGCAGGCCTCGACGATCGAGGCGGCTGGGCCGCCCCTTCTCATGAGCTTCCTCTTCTTGTCGCTCTTGTGCTCTTGCCGCATCCTCGTGCGCCTGCGCCTTGCTTTTGGCGAACACAGCAGCACCTTGGCGAGGCTGCGAAACGAGGTCGACGCGACGGCGCTGTCCTGGCGTTGGCAAGAGCGGACCTACTTGCTCTATGCCATCGTGTTGACCTTGCTCGTTGCGACGTCGGTCATGCTCGGCTTCGAGTTGGCCGGAGAGCGCGTCGCGCTCGCAGCGGCTGCGCTGACCCTGGTCGCTGGCGCGATCTGGTATCCGCTCGTCTTGCGCGCAGCGCGCCGGCGCGTGACCGGCTGACAGCGATCACTCTTCGTCGGACTCCGAGTCGTAGTCCCGGCGCAAGCCGAACCAGAGCATGAGACCGAGGGCCACGGCCGTCAGGATGCCGAGGTTGACCACGGCATCGTGAACGCTGGGGATCAAGCTCTCCGACATGTGCCGTCGTCCACCACTCGCCCAGACGATCATCGCACTGCGGAAATCTTCGGCGGCGACGGGATCGACAGCGTGGAAGAGCAGCGAGCGAGCACTGTCCACCACCGTCAGGCTGCGGACGCCGGCCTGCGCCGGGGTCGAACCGACGACGTATTCCCATCCAACGACGAAGATGGCACCCGTGACCATCGCGCGCTTGAGGCGCACCGCCATGGCAGCACCAATCGCACAGTAGGCCACCGGCGCGAGCAGGGCGGGCAAGACTGGCGCCAGCAGCGTCGCCCGTGTGATCGAGGCAGCGCGGAAGCCCTGATCTCCGATCCGCGGCATGATGACGAGCGCCAACGCCACGCCGAGGCCGAGTACGATCCACGAGACCAAGACCGAAGCCGTGAACTTGCCGAGCCAGATCGCCGTCCGCGGAACAGGGCCGGTGATCATGTAGACGAGAGTGCGACTCGAGATCTCTTCGCGCACGGTCGAGACCGCGAAGAACATCGAGATGATGGGCACGAGGCCCTGGAACAAGACTCCGAGGCTGATGCCACTGTAGAGCTCGTCGACACGCTCACGATCACCGGCTTCGATCGTCGCAAAGATGGCCACGGCCGGAAAGGCGAGGGCCAAGAAGACGAAGAGGATCGTGCGCTTCGACGACAGGACGTCGCGCACGGTCTGCGCGACGATCAGCGGATAGCAGCGAAAGAAGGCCATCATTTGCGCACCAGGTAGCCAAAGACCGATTCGAGGTCAGCGTCGAGGGGCACGATGGCTTCGATGGCGAGCCCGGGATCGCAGCCACGCTCCGTGATCTCCCGGAAGAAGCGCCCGGCGTCGGCCACGCGTGCGACGAGGCGGTCTTCGGCGACGTCGACGCCGACGACGAAGTCGGCGCCGATGAGCTGGCTCGCGAGCGCGCGTGGCTCCTTGAGGCGCACTTCGACCTGGAGCGCCCGCTCGCTCAACTGATCGCGAATCTCGTGCACCTTGCCCTCGGCGAGAACCCGTCCTTGGTGCAAGAGCAAAAGGCGGTCGGTCATGGCCTCGACCTCGTGCAACACGTGCGACGACACGAGGACGGCCTTGCCCTCGTTGCCGAGCTCTTGCACGAGGCGGATCATCTCGTGCCTGCCGAGCGGGTCGAGCCCGTTGAGCGGCTCGTCGAGGAGCAGCAAGTCGGCGCCAACGACGAGGGCGCGGGCGAGCTTGGTTCGCTGACGCATGCCCTTCGAGTAGCCGCCGATCTTCTTATGCATGCGGTCCTTCATGTTCAGCCGCTCGAGCACTTCGGCGGATCGCTGCTTGGCAGCGGGAACCCCTGCCAACTTGGCCATGAAGGTCACCCAGGCGAGGCCGCTCATGCGTTCGTAGAAGCGATCCATGTCCGGACAGAGGCCGATGCGCCGGCGGATCTCGAGCGACTGCTGCGGCATCTCTCCGAAGACTTCGACGCGCCCGATGCTCGGCCGCAGCATGCCGGAGGCGAGCTTCATCATGGTCGACTTGCCGGCGCCGTTCATGCCGAGCAAACCCACGACCCCGCGCTCGATGCGCAACGAGATGTCGCTGACACCGAGGACGTTGCCATACCAAAGACTCACGCGCGAGAACGACAACGCGGCTCGAGCACTGCCAGTCATCCGACGACCTCCACCGGTCGCAAGTGGCGTCGAGCCCAGATGAGAGCAAGCACGCACAAGATGCCCCAGACAACCAAGGCGCTCGACAAAGACATCGACGACGGCTCAGCCCCAGCGATGGCTTGAGCGATGCGCTTGACGACCTGATGCGGTGACAACAAGTTCGTCTCCGGCGTCATCAAGAAGCGATTGAGAACGCCAGCAATGATGCGCAACGCGGCCAAGACCCCGATCCAACGCAGCACGGCGAAACGCACGGAATCCGTCGACGTCGACAGCGCCACGAGCCAGAAGGCGAGCGTCAGACAAAAGAAGGACTGCGCTGCGATCAAGCGAGGGATGAAGGGCCAAGTCGTCGCGAAGTAGTTCGAGTCCGTCGGGGCGACGCTGACCGCGAAGATCCACACGACGAGGTAGCCGAAGAGCACCTGGCACAACAACAAGAACCAGACGGCGAGCAACTTGCCCAGGAAATACGCGAGCGGTCGGATACCGCGCGTGAAGTAGATCTCGAGCGCGCCTGCAGCGCGGTCGCGCGCGATGATCCCGGCCCCGAC
This sequence comes from uncultured bacterium, assembly GCA_937858895.1. Taxonomy (GTDB): domain Bacteria; phylum Planctomycetota; class UBA1135; order UBA1135; genus JACKHW01. The sequence continues at coordinate 5,655 of CALLZN010000355.1, forward strand.
GACGCCGCTGTAAATCAAGGTCAGCGCCGTCGAACCACCGCGCAGGATGTCGAAGAAGAAATCGACTCCGAAGATCGAGCGGCCGACGGGTCCGGCATCACCGCCCATGCGATTCATGCCATTGCCGAAGCCGACGAGCTGACCGCTGCCCTCGATGACGATGAAGCGAATCCAGACGAAGACGAAGGCGATGATGGCAGGCGCCAGCGCGGCGAAGAAGAACATCAAGAAGAGGCGCTTGCTAAAAACCCGACGTAACTCGGTCGTCGTGATGGCCAGTACGCGATCGACCACGCCCACACGCCCACCGTCGTAGCCCCGCAGGCCGAAATCATGAATGGTCGTCAAGCGCGCACCCCAGCGTTGGCACGGACCGTTTCGAGGAAGACGTCCGACATCGTGCGCCGCTTGGGCTCGAAGCGTCGAATGTTTGCGCCAACGCTCCGCGCGAGCTCGAAGACGATCTCGGTGCCTTGCCCTTCGGCGAGTTGCACTTGGAGCGAAGCGCGCTCGCTGGCCAGCACGTCGTGTCCATCGACCGGCGCAACGACGTCGACGAGGAGGGCCGCCTCGCGCAAGCGTCGCTCGAACGCATCCACTGCGCCCTCGGCGCGCACGTCGTAGCTGCGGGCGACGCCGCGCGTCAGCGCGTCGATGCTGCCTTGGGCCACAATGCGTCCATGGTCGATGAGGACCGCGTGCTCGCAGATCGCTTCGACGTCCGCGAGGATATGAGACGAAAGGATCAGCGACTTGTTCTTCACGCGAACGACATCGCGTAGCAGCGCGAGGATCTCGGCCCGTCCCTCGGGGTCGAGGCCATTGGTCGGCTCGTCCAAGAAGAGCAGCTGTGCGTCGTGCACGAGCGCCATGGCGAGCTTGACCTTTTGCTTCATGCCGAGCGAGTAGCCGGCGACATCGCGGTAGCGCGCTTCGTCGAGGCCGACGAGCCAGAGGACCTCGTGCGCGCGCTGCTTGGCGACGCCCTTGGGCAGGCCCGACAGGCGCCCGGCCAAGATGACCGAGTCCAAACCCGAGAGACCCGGCAAGAAGGCCTCCTTCTCGGGCATGTAGCCGACGTGGTCGCGAAGCGCGAGGCCATCACGCACGGCGTCGAAGCCGGCCACGCGCGCCGATCCGCCCGCCGGGCGAACGAGGCCGAGCACGGCCTTGAGGATCGAGCTCTTGCCCGCGCCGTTCTGGCCGAGGAGGCCACAGGCGCCGTGCGGCATCTTGAAGGAGGCGCGGTCCACGGCCGTGAACTTGCCGTAGCGAACCGTGAAATCTTCGAGCACGACGATCGGCTCGCGCTCGCGAAACGGCTCGGCCGGGTCTCGGGTTGTGGGAGGCGGCTGCATCGGTAGGGACCTTATAGCGGAGGGCGCCCTACGCGAAGGCCTGCGAACTATGCCGACGAGCGCGCAAGAGACGCAAGTCACACGAGCGCTCGGGCCAGGTCGTCTCGAAGTGCTCGACTTCGATCGAGAAGCGCTCGCCGATGGCCTCGAAGAAGGGATCCGCCGTCGTCCGGCAGGGATCCACGAACCAGGCTTCGCCCGCCGCTTCGAGGGCTTGGTCCACCAAAGCCAGCAGCGGCTCGTGGTAGCGCTCTTCGTAGAGCACATCCGCGGCGAGAATCTGGTCGAAACGCCGGTCGAGCCGGTCGCGGGTCCAATCGAAGAGTCGAGTCGTGATCTCGGTCGCCTGGTGCCGCCGGTTCATGGTCGCGTTGAAGCTCGCGAAGGCCAGAGCTTCCTCGAAGAAGTCGACGAAGTCGACCGACGCCGCCCCGAGCCAGGCCGCCGCCGTCCCGCCGACACCGACGCCACAACCGAGCTCGAGGACCGAGCAGCCCTCGAGCTGCGCGTTCTTGGCTAGGCAGCGCGCGAGGCCGACCGAGCTCGGCCAGACTTCGGCCCAGAACGGCATGCGCTCGTTGCGGCGCCGATCATCGAGCTCGGTCATCTTGGCAACGAGCGGCTCCATCGACGTCGGCGCAACGACACTCAGGCGACCACCTTTGAGTGAAATCTTGCATCGACGGAGGTCGAAGCTCCGCAAGATCGGGTCTTGTTGCGCTTTCGGTACGCTCATCGCCGCTCCGTCGCCGTATCGATCGACACAGTCTTCAGCATGCGCTCTTCGAAGAAAACCCTGACGCTGGCTCTCTTGCTTCAACTCGTCCCCGTGACCATCGTCGCGTGGATCGGGTTGCGCGAGCTAGGCCGTCTCGAAGACGAGGTGGGCGAGTCGCTGTCGCGCGGCAAACAAGCTGCCCTCGCGCGCATCGAGGAGAGCCTCAGCAACGCCATTGATCGCGTCGTCTCGGTGAGAACGGCGGACCTCGACAATCATTCGATCGCCGACTTGATTGCGACGCTCGCTGCTACGCCTCGCCCGGGCGAAGAGACTCTCTGTAGCGTGCTGTTCGCGAGCGACGGCGAACCCGTGTTTCCGAAGCGGCCGCCGTCAGGAGGCACGACTCCGAGCCTCTCCCCGATCAACCCCAATCGACCAGGTGTCGGCGACTTCTACCGTGTGCTCCGCGAGGCAGAGGTCTTGGCGAGCCTTCAGCGCTACGACGACGCCTGCGAACACCTCACGGATTGGGATGCGCCGCGCAACCTGCCAACCGAGGTGGCGGTGCGCTTGGCCTTTGAGCGCGGACGCCTGCTTCGAAAGATCGGCCGCCGCGTCGAGGCCATGGGCGAACTGCGCGAAGCGGAACGTTTGACGGCATCGCTGCCTGTCCTCCAGCGGGGCCGCGCCGGCACCGCGGCGCTCTTGCTCCTGACCCGCTTCCTGCTGCTTGATACCGAGGCCCAGCTCATCGGCTTGGAACGGCAACCGAGCTTCGTGGAGTCCGGCCTCGACCTACTGAGAACGATCGCGCGCGGCGACTACGATGCCGAAAGCGATGCGTGGTTGGACAGGATCTTCGCGCGCACACGAAGTCTCGTCGAAGCGGGCCTCGCTGAGGCTGCTCCCGGGGCACGCGCTGAACTCGAACGACTCATCGAGCAACGGTCTTGGCACGTCGAGCAACGGAACTTGGTCGCAACCCTGGTCGAGCGCGACTTGAGTGCACTGGCCGACCCCGATCGCAAGCGCTTGACACTCACTTGGAAGCGAAGCACGGCTTCCGCCTTCATCGCCTTCTCACGCCTGCCGAGAGACATCGACGGTGTCATCGACGGCGACATCGATGGCCTTTGGATCGCACATCGACTCGATGTGAACAGCGTAGTTCAAGGCATCGCAGCCGAGGTCGAGGAACGGCTCGGCTCAGAACAAGGGGGCTATCGCCTGACCTTGCTCGACGCCGCAGGTCGTCGCATTTACGGCACGGCAACGAACAACGAGGACGCCCGGGAGACCGGACCGTCAACCCTCGACGCGACGTCACGGCTGGCCTTCACGGGCACTCTCGCGGGCATCATCGCTGAGTTGAGACCCGAGAACCCCCTCCTGCTCACGCAGATGACGCGCCGCACGATCCTGACCAAGTCCGTCTTGCTCGTCGCGCTGGCAGTCATCGCGAGCGTCGGTGCCTTCCTTCTGATTCGAACCCTGCGTCGCGAAGCCGAGCTAGCAGGACTACGCACGGAATTCGTGAGCCGCATCTCACACGAATTGAAGACGCCACTCTCGCTGATTCGCATGTACGGCGAGACCCTCGCCCTCGGTCGCGTGAGCGACCCCGACAAAGCAATCGACTTCGCTCGAGTCATCGCCAAGGAGTCGACGCGGCTGACCGAAATGATCGATCGTATTCTCGATCTGTCAAAGATCGACGCCGACACGAAGAGCTACGATCCTCGCCCCACGCGGATCGACCTCTTGGTAGCCGATGTCGTCGAGACCTATCGCGGTCACTTGGCGAGCCAGGGCTTTGAGATCCACTTCGACCACGATGGTGCGATCGAAGTCCTCGTTGATCCAGACGGACTGAATGAGGCACTGATCAACTTGCTGTCCAACGCCGCCAAGTACCACGAAGGTGGCGATGAGAAGCGCATCGACGTAAGCCTCGCGGAAGGCGCGAACGATGTTTGCCTTCGCGTGCGAGACCGCGGAATGGGCATCCCGAAGAGCGAACGCGAACGCATCTTCGACACTTTCTATCGCTCGCCGACCGCTGGGGAACGCCGAGGTGCCGGCATCGGCCTCGCCCTTGTCAAACACTTCGTCGACGCGCACGGTGGATCTTGTCGCTGCGTCGACAATGATGACGGGGACCCGCGCGGCAGCACCTTCGAACTTCGACTCCCGAAACGCGAGCACCGTGAGACTTGACATGGCTCGAGACCAAAGCAAAGAAACCATACTCATCGTCGACGACGAGAAAGGCCTCGTGGATGGGCTGCGCTTCAACCTCGAACACGAGGGCTACGGCGTGGAGGTTGCGTACGACGGCAATGAGGCCATCTTCAAAGTCGTGGAGTCGAACCCGACGCTCGTCCTCCTCGACGTGATGATGCCAGGAATGTCAGGCCTCGAAGTGCTCGAACGCTTGCGCGAGCGAGGCGACCGCACGCCAATCATTCTTCTGACGGCAAAGAGTCAGCCAGAGGACAAGGTTCGCGGCCTCGAGCTCGGAGCCGATGACTATGTCACCAAGCCCTTCGGCCTGCCCGAGCTCATGGCCCGTATCCGCGCCGTGCTTCGACGCGCCGTCAAACAAGAGGACGACAAGGCCGTCGAGGAGCATCACTTCGATGGTCTGACGATCGACTTGCGTCGCTACGTGGTCGTTCGCGACGGCCACGAACATGCCTTGAGCCGCTTCGAGTCCGAGATCCTGCGCTACCTGCTCGAACATCGCGACGAGGTCGTGACTCGTCGAGACCTCCTCACGCATGTTTGGGGCTACGTCAACTTGCCAACGACGCGGACCGTCGACAACCACATCGCGCGCTTGCGCAAGAAGGTCGAGAAGCAACCGGACGAACCGCGCTTCATACACACGGTCCACGGCATCGGTTACCGCTTCGAGACAGGCAAAGAGGCATGAAGGCGGCATGGACTGCCGCGGTCGTTGCGCTCTGCACAACGGGCGCTACGAGCGCTTTGACCGGCAAGATCGGTCCTTCGAGAGCTACCGATTCGCAAGCAGTGATCGTGCAAGCGCCGACGCACGAGGCCGACTTGGAGTTCGAAGCATGGGCAGCCGAGATGCTGGACCTCGACTATTCGGCAGCACGCCGCACTACGGCGGTCATCGCACAGCGAGAGGACATCGCCCAGTGGACGCGTGCCCGCGCCTACAACGACCTCGTTCGTCTGTCGCGCTTGTCTTGCGATTTTTCCGACCTCGCCGACGTGACACGCACGCTCTTGCGCCAAGCAAAGCTGCCGACCAACCAACGTCTCGCTTTGACGAGCTTCCTCCGCGCCTTCGAACGTGGCAGCATCGAGGCACGTAGGATCTTCGACCAGGCGACGAGTAGCTATGACCAGGCAAGCGCAGCTGCTGCGGGACCCGACGAGAGGGCTGCTGCGCGTAGGGCCTACTTCACCGAGCTGCGTCAAGCCACCCGCACGGCACGCCGTACGATTGCGACACTCCTGCCAGAGTTGACACGCAACACGCCCCGGCCGATTCAGCTCTCATCGAATCGGCCCATCGACACTTCGCGAGATCTCGTCCTCTGGACGCGCAGACTCGCTCAACTGCAGAACGACATCCACACTCTGGTCGAAAACAAGGCGGACCGCGCCGATATCGACAGCGCCGTCGCGTCGCGTGAGGCGGTTCGCGAGCGCTTCTCGACCCGCGGAGAGCGGGCCATGAGAGCGATTCGCATCGAGATCGCGACCTTCGAACGCGAAGGGAATCATCGAGCCGCCGAACGACTCGTGGACGTCGCACTCGAGATTGCGGCTGCGCTCACGCCCAGCACGACCGACCCGAGTCCGCGCCCACGCATCGTAGGGAGCGCGACAGAAGAAGACTTACGGCAACACCTCGATGACCCCATTCAGCGGCGTGGCATCCTGCGTGAACTCGTCGAGCTGGCGAAGCAGCGTCTACCTGCACTTCGATCAGAAGGCCACGTCAACGCTGATGACATCGACTTGTGGATGAAGAACGCGAGCAGCCTCGTGGATGACGGAGCTTGGGTTGAGGCGGCACAACTGACGTTGGATCTGACGAGTGCAGCCTTCGAAGCGCTCATCGGCACTTGAGCGATTCAGCTGCGACGCCGCTTCAACCAGGAGCTTTGCTGCTCACGCTGTCCACAATCCAAAAGGTCAACGACATCGGCCGATCGTTGAAGGTAGATCCGCAGTCCTTCCGCGGCTCGAATGCTCGACACTCCGTCGACCCCTTTCAAGACCTTGAAGTGCAAGCCTGGGTACTCGGGACCGAACAAAATGAGTCGGGCGATCGCGACAAAGACTTGTCTCTGCTCGTTCCCCTGAAGCAAAGCGACGCTCCGCAAGAACTCGTCACTGAAGCGCGGTAGCATCGTCGTGCGCCGCTCGACTTCTTCGTGGCTCTTGCGCAACTGCCTGCGCCGTTCTCGCTCGCCTCGGGGCAACATGCCTTCGAGTTCTTCGTTCTCTGCCTGCAACTCGCGGATCCGCGACGTCAATTCGGCGATGCGCAAACGGCGCTCGCGGTCGACCGACTCTGTCTCCTCGAGGGCTCGCTCGAGCGAAAAAATCTTCGTCGTGTCGGCGTCCTTCGATGCAAGTCGATCCACAGAAGCGCGGCTTCCCGCCGCCGCTCGCTGTTCGTCTTTACGCAACAAAGCTGCAACCTGTGCTTCGAGATCATGAATCTTGAACCGTGCAGCATGGAGTTCGCTCAACGTCTCGTCCCGGCTCTTGGCCGCACGACGCGAACTGCGCTCGAGACGTTGGACCTCGGTCCTGAGCTGCGCAATCTCGAGGGCATCACTGGTCGACGCCGGTCCGGATGTCGGTTTCGCTTGCTCGGCGACCGGCGGCGGCGCTGCCGTCGTCGTTGCCACATCCAGACTTGTCGCGATCACTTCTTGCAGCTTTGGGTCGCCAACAAAGGCCAGCGCGATGGCCTCGGCTAGCTGCTGCGCCGTCGCGTGCTCGACTCGGAACCCCTTTGGCTTGACACCACCTTCCTTCGCAGCGCGACGAAGCTCCTCGAGCGGCAAGAGCGTGGCGAGAAGGGTCGCGAAGCTGAAGCGCCCACGCGGTGTCAGTCCGAGCGCGATCCAATCCTCGCGTTTCACCGTCGCACAGGCTGCCGATCCTCGACGACCGGAGAGGACATGGCGGGAACAGTCGTGTCGTCGCTGTCGAGTTCTGGGAGCTCGCGCAGCGAAGGCCGCTGCCACGCGCGGTAGAACGTGAACTCGAGCAAGTCGAGCGGAGCGCCGATCACCAAGACGCCAGTGCGCCAGAGCACGAAGGAAGGAAAGAGCAGCGTCGACAATGGATCGAGCGTCTCTTCGCCATCCGACTTACTCAGGCGATAGATCGGGTAACTGATGGGGAGGCCGACGACGTCGATCGGGATGCCGATGATGAAGCCGAGCAAACCACCGATCGAGGCCGGCTGCGTTACGAAGTTGCCGCGCGTGCGCTCGTCGACGAGCCGATCCGAATACTCGACGAGCAGACAAGACGGCGTCGTCTGTGAGATGGCGACGACGAAGAGCGTTGCTGCAAGTCGGCGCAGCGCTCTCACTTCGACTTGCTCACCGGCTCGCGCGAAACGAACTTGAGATCGGTGACGAGCCACTCGTCCGACAGCTCTTCTGGATAGCCCTTCTTCGGGCCGTAGCCCTCCGCGACCTCGCGCGCCTTCATGCTGAGGTCTTGCAGAGTCCAACGCTTTGAGTTCTTCTCGGCATTGTAGATCGCCACGAAGATCTGCTCTCGCGTCACGAAGTGCTTGGTGCGCCCACTGGCTTCGAACTTGACGGGCACAACGCGCTCGAGGACCTGCGTCGTCTTGTTGCGCTTACCGCTCGCGATCGACGTCTGCTTCGGATTCACATCACCGAACTTGTAGGCGTCCGTCGGGATCTTCGCGAACTCCGTCAGTTGCTTCTGGAAGTAGATCGAGTGGTCGATGTCGTCCTCGCCTTGCTGATCGAGCGCTTCGTAGAGCGATTGGATCTGCTTGGTCTGCCGAACGATCTCGGGGTAGTCGTTTTGGGTACGCTTCCAAGCCGCGCGAACCTCGTTCAGCTGCTTCGCAAGCATCCAATTCCAAATGCCGAGCCCGAGCGAGAGCAGGATGCAGGCGAGGATCGTGCCCTTGAGCCAGTCCATGTTCTTGAAGAAGCGTTTCATCGCGCCGCGGCCTCCTTTTGCAGGATCGGGATGTCGGTAACGAGGTTGGCTTCGTACAGGAACTGTCCGCCAGGATCGAGCGCGCTCTGGAAGCGCTCTTCGTCTTTGTAGAGAGCGTTCTCGAAAGGAGCACCCGTGTTTTTGGCGATCGTGAAGTCCTGCACGATCGCGTTGAAGGCCGCGTTCTGCTCGATGTAGTTGGCTCCGCGGTAGGCGACCTCGAAGCGAAGGCGGCCGCCCGAGCGCGTCGCCGCGCTGACTTGCAAGTCGACCGACACGATCATGAAGCGTCCGACGCGCTCGTTCTTCTCGGCGCGCGAGATGATCTCGGAGAGGGTCTGCAGGATCGATAGGCCGGACTCACTCGGTGGAAGCTCGGTGTAGACGCCGGTTCGCTTCTGCAAGTCTTCGATGATCGAGTTCAACTTCGCCTTCACGACCGTGGTTCGCGTCGCGAGGGTCGCACTTGCGGCGGCGCTAAGCACCTGGTCGGCGTGTTCGGGCCGCAGACGTCCGGCGATCCGCGCCTTGCGATCCGGTTCGAGCAGGGGCAGCACCAAGCCGCTGTAGTTCGGGTGCTTCGGCGCGCGCTTGCCGGGTTCGACTGGCTTGGGCATGCCGATCTGCTGCTCGATCCGTGTGATCTTCTGCAGCTTGGCCATAGCGAGGAATGCCAAGAAGACCGTCCCGATCAGCAAAGCGAAGGCGAGTGGGACCTTGAGGCGGTCGAACTTCGGCCGGAAGGCAACCTCTTCGAGCCGGAAGTTGAAGGTTCGCCTTGCGGGGTTGAGCCCGGCGATCGCGGCGGCGAGCGCAACGTCACAATCACCGCCCTCGCCCTCCGTGCTGCCAGCGCGCGAGAGCAAGTCGAGGATCTCGACCGTGGTCGAGGCGTTGGTCGCGATCGCCTCGGGCAAGCCTGGCCATCGGGCCCCACCGCCACTCACGAAGATGCGGCGCGCCGCAGCGTCGAGACCGAGGCCCGACAAGAAGCGCTGCGCTTCGCGCAGCATGCGCTCGGCCAGCTCATCGCTTCGACCTTCGTCGGGCCTGGCGACACCGGTGCTGTCCAAGGCCATGAAGCGGCTGAGGCCCCAGCGTAGACAGCGCACTGTGAGGAGCTTGCCTCCGCGCACGACGATCAGCTGCACACTCGTCGCGCCGAGGTCGATCAAGAGGTCCACGGCCGCCGAAGTCGCAGCCTCTGCCGGCGCATCTTCGCCTTCGCTCGTGACGACGTCGAAGGCCCCTAGCTCATCGGCTGCAGCAACGAGAAGGGCTGCGCCGAGGTCGGCGAACTCCGGATCACAACCAGCCTTCTGCAAGACTCGAAAGTCCGCGGCGAGGACCTCTTTTGGACACGCGACGAGGAAGAGCTCGGTGCCATCCTTGCGTTCGGCGATCGTGATCGCGTCGACGACGACATCGTCGATCGCATGGCTGTGGATATAGCCTTCTGCCTCGAACTTGAGGACCTTGCGGATCTCCTCTTTGCCACGGAATGGCAAGTTCATCGAACGCAGGACGCAGGGCGCCGCCGAGACCGCGAGCAGGGCGCGCTCACGCGTCACTCCGCTCTCGTGCATGGCCGCCTTGATGTCGCTGAGCAAGAGCTCTCGCTCGTCGAGCGGCGGGGTGTCGTCCTCGGCTTCCTTCGGGACGCTTCGCGGCATGCTGATGACGCGCTGCACGCGCCATTTGCGCGGCGATCCCTCGATCTCGACGAGCTTGATACTCGACGACCCGATATCGATGCCTGTGACCTTGGCCATGTCCTCGTTCCTACTTCGAAACAGGTCCGTCCACAGCCTCGCCGATTCGGGCGAGCCGTGCGTCGTACCGTGCGCGCTGATCCGGCTTGAGGATCAGTCGGATCAAACTCTCACTGGTCCGATCGAGACGAACCAGCGACTCGCGATCCCGCGGATCATCGCGCAGGATGCGGTCGTTCCACCAGTCTTTCTGCTTTCTAGCGCGTTCTTCGAGCACGAGCCAGAGGTCACGCTGCTGCTTCGCATCCAGTCTGAAATCGTCGACGAAGCGCCGGAAGTAGCGCTCGTGCGCAGCCTCGAGTCCAGACAGGACTCGTGACGGCGATCGGCGATGCGCGCCTGTCGCGATGCCCGTGAAGACGCCACAGGTGTAAACGAGGGCGAGCAGCACGGTGATGCGCAGGATGATCGAGTGCGAAGCCATCAACGACCGCGGGTCGTGGCGTCGGTTTCCGAAGCGGCTTCGGCGTTACGTGCCCGGTCTAGCCGGTCGAGACGCTCGCGCTCAGCCAACTCATCGTAGAGGCGCCGCAGTTCGGAACGCAGCTCCGGACTCGCTTCCATCGTGGTTGGTTCGACCGTGGGTCGCGCAAACAAGAGGACGCCCAGCCCGACGAGCACGAGGGCAGCGACGACGATCGCCCGCTCGAGCCACAGGCTCAACGGCGATTTGAGCTCGACCGCCGTGGACGACTTCACTTCGGTCGCCGACACCGTGGCCCTCGCCGTTGAGGCCTCGGTCGGCACTGGGGTCTGAAGTGCCAGGGCTCGCGCGACGACTCGATCGGCGAAGTTCGTGGTCAACCTCGACTCCGGCCGGGCGGCCCCGCGGAGGTCTCGAAGAAGTTCGAGTTCTTCGAAGCGACGCCTGAAGTCGGCATCCGCCTCGAGACGCTGCTCGAAAGCCTGCCATTCGCTTGGGCGCAGCTCGGCATCGAGGGCACGCTGCAAGAGAAGGTCATCGGCGCTCGGGATCGAAGCAGTCATGAAAGGAGCTCCGGATAGCGGCGTTCGAGGATGCCGCGGAACTGGGCGCGCGCACGAAAAAGCCGCGACTCAACGGTGCCGAGCGAACAGCCGAGAGCTTCAGAGATCTCGATGTAGCTCAAGTCCTCGAACTCGCGGAGCACGAGAACAGCCCTGTACGGCGGTGATAGGTCTTCGAGGATCTCGCGTGTCACGCGCGCCCTTTCTTCGAGGAGCAGGGAGGCATCCGGGGCGGCCGGGCGGTTCAGCTCGGTCTCGTCGTAGTGCGACTCGAGGACACCGAGGTCCTCGGACAGGTGCACGGGACGCCGCTTTCGCTTACCGGCCCAGTCGAGCGCCGTGTTCACGGCGATGCGATAGAGCCAGGTGAAAAAGGCCGACTCGCCTTGGAAGCCCTCGATCTTGTTGAAGACCTTGACGAAGACCTCTTGGGTGACGTCTTCGGCTTCGAGCGCATCCTTGGTGTAGCCGCAGACGAGCTTGTGGATGCGCTCTTGGTGCCGGACCAGGAGCATGCGGAAAGTCGCCTCGACCGCAGGGGCATCCTGTCGCTGGCGCGCGTCGAGGAGCGCCTCGACCAGGGCTAGATCGGCGTCCTGGTCGGCGCCACAGGCGTCTTCGACCGGCTGCTCGCTCGCGTTGCCGCCTTCGATCTTGCCTCGCATGCTGGTCTCGCCTTGCACGGGGCCCTCCACGCACAGGCGAAGAGGATACTTCGGTTGTAGTTCGGAAGGTCGGAGTTTGGCTCGCATGCGCGCCCTTGGTCGCTGCCGGCCTGCGATTTCTTCCCGGACGTCTGAAATCCCTCTCGAGCGGTGCTTCTTGCCCCGCACCAAAACGCTGCGTCGGTCAGTTGAGCAAATGCCCGAGCTTCGTCCGCTTGGCCTCGAGGTAGGCCACATTGTGAGGACCGGGGACGATACGAAGCGGGACCTGCTCGACCACTTCGAGACCGTAACCCTCGACGCCAACGAGCTTTCGAGGATTGTTCGTCAAGAGGCGCATCTTCCGAACGCCGAGGTCGTGGAGGATCTGAGCGCCGGTTCCGTACTCACGCTGGTCGGCTGAAAAGCCGAGCGCGTGGTTGGCTTCCACCGTGTCCATGCCCTGCTCCTGGAGCGCGTAGGCCCGTAGTTTGTGCTCGAGGCCGATGCCCCGGCCCTCTTGCCGGATGTAGAGAAGGACCCCTCGACGCTGCTCTTGGATCAATCGCATGGCCTCCCGCAGCTGCGGACCGCAGTCGCAGCGCTGGGAACCCAGCACGTCACCGGTCATGCACTCGCTGTGCACGCGCACGAGGACCGGCTCTTCGATGGCCTGAAACTCACCTTCCGGGTCCTCGATGCGTTCGATGCCATGGGTCAACGCCAGGTGGACCCGACCATCGACATGCGAGAGATACGGGTAGAGGTCGAAGTAGCCGGAATCCGTGGGCATGCGGACGACAGGTCGACGTTCGATGATGCGCTCGCGCTGGCGTCTGTACTCGACTAGGTCGGCGATCGTGCCGATCTTGATCCCGTGCTTTTCGGCGAAGACCTCGAGCTGAGGCATGCGAGCCATGGATCCGTCGTCGTTCGTGATCTCGCAGACGAGACCAGCCGGTTTGAGACCAGCTAGGCGGCAAAGGTCGACGATGGCCTCCGTGTGCCCAGCGCGCACGAGGACGCCGCCTTCGACCGCGCGCAGCGGGAAGACGTGGCCCGGACGCGCGAGCATGTCCGCTGTTGCGTCATCGCGGATCGCAGTCTGGATCGTGTGAGCCTGGTCCTCGGCCGATATCCCGGTCGTAACTCCCCGCGCCGCCTCGATCGAGACTGTGAACCCAGTGCGGCGGGAACTCGTGTTGCGCGCGACCATCGGCTCGAGGAGCAGGCGATCGCAGATCTGGCCAGCGAGCGGCATGCACAGCAAACCGCCGGCCTGACGTCGGATGAAGTTGACGAGCTCCGGCGTTGCGAACTGGGCGGCGACGCAGAGGTCGCCTTCGTTTTCGCGTTCTGGGTCATCGACGATGACGATCATCTTGCCCTGTGCAAGGTCGTCAAGAAGCTCTGGTATCGTCGCGACGGCTTTCAATCTGTCACCTGATCAGGCGTGATCTTTGGTAGAGGTGGGACGTGACCTCACGCTTCTCACCCTTGCTTCGTGAAGACAGCTTCGAGCTTCTTCTGCAGCTCGCCACTCTGGAAGAGCTCGAGCACGATGTCCGACCCCCCGATGAACTCTCCGTCAACGAAGACCTGCGGTGTCGTCGGCCACGAACTGAATTCGACGAGAGCGGGACGGATCGAGGCATCATCGAAGATGTTCACCACCTCGAACGGCACGTTGCACTGCATGAGCACCTGGATCGCGCGCATCGTGAAGCCGCACTGGGGCATTTGCTTCGAGCCCTTGCCGAAGCACACGACCTTGTTGTCCGCAACCACCTTCGCCACGTCATCTTTCGTCCACATTCAACTGTTCTCCTTTCCTTCCATTTGATCGGGCAGCGACGCGCTTGACCACCCCGAAGCTGTTACCTTTCGCCGGCGGGCGCGGTATCGCGGCGCGCCTGAGCGCTAAAGACCCGACGCCATGCCAGCATGCTCGGGATTCGAGGGGCACTGGTAGGATCCGTCGCATGTGCACGCAAAGTCGTCGCGGCGGAAACCCCCGCTTCGCCGCTCTCGCTTCGTTGGCCACAGCGTTGGTCACGATCGCGAGCTGCTCGTCTGCGCCGTGGAGCGACCAGGAGTCGCTGCTACGGGAGCTGCAAACCCTCGAGACAGTGCAGCCGCAGGACGCCGTCAAACGCCTCTCGGACATCCTTCGCCATGGGACCCCCTGGTTTCGAGCGCGCGCCGCGCGCGCCCTCGGGCGGGTCGCTGCGCCTGCCGTCACGACGCCACTCTGCGCTGCGATCGGCGACCCGGACGAAGAAGTGCGGACCGAGGTAGCCTTCGCGCTTGGACAACTCGAGGGGCCCGAAGCTCGGGTACAAGCGCTCGGCGCGCTTCTCCCGATGCTCAGAAGCCCCTCGCCGGCCTTCCGAGCTCGCCTTGTCGAGGCCATCGGCAAGCTCGGCTGGCGCGAGCACGCCGAGCAAGTGCTTGACCTGCTCGCCGATGCCGATGCTGGCACCCGCGCCAGCGCCGCTCTCGCGCTCCATCGCCTGCGCTCTCATGAGCCACCGGACGGCAGTGAAGTAGGGGAGCAGCGACAGATCATCGACGCAGAGATCCTTGCTGCCCTCATGCAAGCACATGAGACGGAGCCTGACGCCTCCGTGCGCTGGCACATCCTCTATGCGCTCATCGGGTTTCACGAACCTCGCGCGCTCTCGGTCTACCTCAGATCGATCGAAGCCGACGATGTCTGGGAGCGCTTCTTCGCGACTCGTGGCATCGGTGAATTGGCGCGAACGCGAGCCTTGAAGCCAGAGGATAGCGACACGGCCTGCAAGGCCTTGCTGCGGCGGCTCGATGACAAGGATCGGCGTGTCGCGATCGAAGCGGCGCTCGCCCTCGGCGACCCGAGTCCTTCAGGCCGCGACACGGCACCCCGCGATACGCCTCCGCCCTTCGACGAGCGTCGCGTGCTCGACGCGCTCGCGGAGCGAACCCAGAGCAAAGATCCTGGACTCGTCGAGGCTTGCATCCGTGGCATCGGACACTTCCAGTCGATCGAGACGAAGGCCAATAGCGCGATCAACTTCGCGATCGCCTCGCCAAAAGTCAGAACTCGTGCGACGGCGATTCAAGCCAACGCTCGCCTGCTCGGCGATGGCTTTGCGGGCATCCTGCATGTCTACGCCAAGGAGGAGGACTGGCGCATCCGCGCCGCTGTCGCGCGAGCAACCCGCTTTTTGAGCAAGGACATCGCATTCGACCTCGTAGGGAAGCTGGCGGAGGACCCAGAGACTCGGGTTCGGCTCGCCGCTCTCGAAACCCTAGCCCAACGGCGTGGCGACGTCCGCATCGTCGATCTCGTCAAGAGCACTTTGAGCCAGAAGGACGCAGCCCTGCGCGAAGAAGCGGCGACGACCCTCGAGCGACTCGGCGATCCAAAGGCAGTCGTCGCTCTCCGCGAGGCGCTCGTGACTTCTCGTGACCCCGACTACGCAGATGCACGTGTCGCGATGATCCAAGCAATCGCCAAACTGGCGCCCGAAGACGCGACCGCGAGCGATTTTATCGAAGCCAGTCTTGCCGACCCCGTCAATCGCGTGCGCCGCGCAGCTTGGGCCGCGCTGAGCAAGCGCCGGCCAGTGCGGCCGTTGTCGACCCTCCAGCTCGCTGACGAGGGCCGAGAAGTTGCTCTGCCGGGCCGCGACTATCCGATCGACTTCTTACGAGCGCGCCCGCGCGTGCTCCTCGAGACGACCAAGGGGCGCATCACGCTCGAGCTCGATCCCGATGCTGCGCCGAACCATGTGTTCAACCTCTTGCACTTCGTACGCAAGGGAGCTTATGACGGGCGGCTCTTCCACCGCGTCGTGCCGAACTTCGTCGTCCAAGGCGGCGACATGCGGGGCGATGGATATGGCAACGCGACTTGGTGGGGCGGTCGGCTTCGACGGGAAATATCCGCCCGGCGCTTCGACGCCTTTGCGCTTGGCATGCCGCGAGGCAGCGACGCCGACAGTGGTGGCGACCAGATCTTCATCACCCTCGTTCCGACTCCACACCTCGACGGCGCATACACGTGCTTTGGGCGGGTCGTCGAGGGCTTCGAGGTCGTGTCCGACATC
>CALLZN010000356.1 GCA_937858895.1 uncultured bacterium
CCAGCTGCGCCGGTGTCTCCCTTGTCACCCTTGGGACCAGCTGCGCCGGTGTCTCCCTTGTCACCCTTGGGACCAGCTGCGCCGGTGTCTCCCTTGTCACCCTTGACCCCTACGCCTGCGTAGGCACCGGGGCCCATGCGGAAGCGCGGCTTCATCTCTGTGTCGGTGCCGACCTTGACTCCGAGGTAGAGAGTCTGGTTCGTGAGGAAGAGCTCCTTCTTGAGCGCCGTGACCGCGCCGAGGTCGACCTTGAGAATGCCATTCGTGACGCTGACGTTCTGGGTTTCCGACCACAATTCGACACCTGCAGTGTCCACCGTGTAGAGCGCAAAGACGACGTTCGTCTGGCCGTTGAAGTCCTGACCGCCAGCATTGGTCAGGCGAGCTTGGAAGGGCACGAGCGTCGATGTCGACTGTGCTTGGAGTGTCGTTGCAATGGTCGTGGCCGTGACCATTGCAGCGATGCAGCTCAGTTTCCTGAGAGAATTCATGGTTATTTGCCTTGCTGTGTGTTGTGAGTGTTGGTGATCGATTCGAGATTGCTTCGATTCAGAAAACAGAAATCAGGTTCGTGAAGGATCCTGGCGTGTAACCAGGTGTCGTTGCCAAGGTCAGTGTTTGCAGCCAGATCTTGGGCGCCGATGAGCCGAGGACCGGCACCGGCAGGCGAAGCGTGCCATCGGGGGTCGGCACACCGGCCGCGAAGAGCACCGTCAAAGTCGCCGGATGCAGGAGGTTGCCGTAGAAATAGGGCGGCAGCGGAAAGGGCACCGGCAAGCGATCGAGGGAGAAGATCCAGATGGTCAAGTCTCCCTGCGTTCCGCGGTAGATGATTTCGAAGGGCTCGGTCGGGCACGGTGGCTTGTCGAGGTCGAGCATCGGGAGGTAGCCGACCGCCTTGGACTGGCTCGAGGTCCCGGAGCCGTTCGTCAGGGTTGCAGGTTTGTAGCCTGGCTCGGTGTTGGCTGGAGTCGTAACGACGACCTTGTCAGGCTGGCGGCTCGACACCGGAGCGTTGTTGCCTCCGATGCTGACGCTGGTCGTCGACCCGAGGTGGAGTTCGTCCCCGAAGATCTCGATGGTCGTGCCACCGCGCAACGGTGTGAACATCGGACAAGTCGCGATGTACCAAGGTCGTCCACCAAGGGTCGACTGTGTGTGGGCAGAAAATCCACCCTGGATGACGAAGTTCGTCGATGTCGCTGCGCACGCAGGCGCATCGAGTGCAACGCTGGCGATCGTCTTGAATGCCAACGCTGCGGCGGGTCCACCTGCGCAGATCTCCGGACCGGAGAGCACGTAGCTCTCACTCGTCGAAGCCTGGGCAGGCAGGGATGCGGCGGCGATGAGGCTCGCTGCAAGCGAGCTCCAGACGCGGCCGCGTCGTCGTGTGTACATACCGGTTACCTCAGTAAGGGGCTGGGGGCGTGCGGGCGAAGTGGGTCAAGCCGTGAGCGGAGCTCGCCGCGTGGCTGCTTCGTCACTCCTCGCTTGTTTGTGCTGCGGACGCGCGAAATGGGTTCGGGCGTATTGCATGAATGTTCCGTGTTGCACGTGCGAGTCACAGCGATCCAGCGTGCGACTCGCACATCGCTGAATGGGGTCAGGAATATCGCGGCAATTTTTTTAGCGAAATTCATGGCTGTGTTTTTGGACGTTTGCGCTCAATTGAGTCGACCTCATAGCCGCGGTGCCGCCACAGGCTTCTCTCGGCTCCCACCTCGCCCCGAGTCGCTCGTCTTCTGCCCACGACAGGCGCCGCCGCTCCACCTGACACCGCCACACATGCACCCATGTGCCCACACCATGCTCGCCCCCCAAGCCCTGCCGATTCCCACCCCTTCGACTCCGACTTGCATTGGCTGCGTGGCGTCGCGCTTCGCTATGTGCGCGACCGGAACGAGGCCGACGATCTCGCCCAGGACGCCGTTGTCGCCTACCTGGAGGCGCGTGTGCCGATCGAGAGCCGACGTGCGTGGCTCGTCGGCGTGCTGAAGCGTCTGGTTCACAAGCGACGAGCACGGCTGCACCTCGAGGAGCACCGGCAGATGAGTCTTGCCGAAGTGCCCGAGGGCGACTTTGCAGCTGCTTTCGCTGCTTCGAGTGAGACTGAGGCCGCGATCTCCGAACTGCAGGCGCGGCTCACCTTGCTGCTGCGCTGCCTCAGTGACGATGACCGCGCGTTGCTCACGCAGCGCTACCTCGACGGTCTCCCTCTCAAGGCGCTCGCAGCGGCGCATGACTTGCCAGTCGAGACCGCGAAGACGCGTCTGCGGCGAGCACTCGTCAAGCTTCGACGCATCCTGGCTAGCGGAGGGCCGCCGCGCTTCCGCCCGGCTCCGCTCGCCACTCCGATCTCACGCCCACACGAGACGGGAGCATCCGCATCCGAGGCCTGACTCGCACGCTCGAGCGGACGAGTTGCAGCAACCCCCCTCAGAGCGCAGCGTCGGCGCTTCGCAGCCGCTCGTACTCCTCGAGGCTGCCAATGTCATGCCAGCGCTCGACGAGCGGGAAGTGCCCAACGCGGCCCGTCGAAGCCAAGGAGTTGAGCCAGTCGACCATGTCCCAGCGACTTCCGCGCAGCACGCTCCGGCGCAGCGCCTCGTTGAACACGTAGATCCCCGCGTTCACCGGCAGGCGCAGGGTCGGCTTCTCCTCGAGGTGGTCGAGGCGCTGGCCTTCGAAGTGGGCGAGGCCGAAGGGCACGTGCACTTCGTGGAGCTGTGTCGCGACCGTGGCGTGGTTGCCGTGGCGTTCGTGCCAAGCGAAGAGCGCGCGCAGATGGACGTCGTGGTAGACGTCGCCGTTCATCACGAGCAGGGCGCTGTCCTCGCCCGCCCCGTCCATGAGGCCAAGGGCACCGGCGGTCCCGAGCGCCTCGCCTTCACGCAGGTAGCTGACCGAGAGGCCGAAGCGGCTGCCGTCGCCGACTTCGGCTTCGATACGCTCAGCTAGATAGAGAACCGAGAGGGCGCAGTGCTCGATGCCGGCCGCGCGCACTTGCCCGAGCAAGCGGTGGAGCAGCGGCACGCCTCCGATCTCGAGCAGAGGCTTGGGCGTCGTATCGGTCAAGGGGCGCAAGCGCGAACCCCGGCCGCCGGCCATGATCAATGCGCGGTCGACGCGGACCCGGGGCTGGGGGGCGAGCCCATGGCCAGTTGTCGTGACCAGAGTCGTGATGCTGTGGTGGGGGCGTCCGCTGCCGCAGAGGGCAAGGCGCAGCGCCTCTTCGCTGACTTGGCCCACGACGCGGCCGTTCGCGTCGACGACCGACAAGCTCGCGACGGCGACGCTGCCGAAGGCGGCAGCCGCGTCCGCGAGCGTCGCATCAGGGCTCAGCGTCGTGGCCAGGACGACCTCGCGGCGATCAGCGCAGGTAGCCCGGCAGCTTCTGGCGCCATGCGTCGTCGCGCACGGCGACTTCGGCCTTGCCGCTCATGAGGCGCGTCGTGAACTGCGAGGTCTTGTTCGGATCCTTGTCGAACATGATGAGAACGTGGCTCGCGCGCGCCTGGTCTTCGCTCGGGTTCGCACCCTTCTGCTTGCCGGTGACCTTGAGGAAGTGGTAGCCGAAGTTCGTCGCGAAGACCGGGCTCACCTGGCCCACGGGCACCGAGAAGGCGTAGCGCGCAAACGGCAGGACCATCGAGTGGCGGCCGAACTGACCGAGGTCGCCGCCTTGAGCGTTGCTCGGGCAGTGCGAACTCTCCTTGGCGATGGCAGCGAAGTCGGCGTCGGCGGCGCTCGCCTTCGCGTGCAGGGCGTCGATCTCCTTGCGCAGTTCGGCGACCTTGTCGGCTCCGAGCCCTGCCTCGATGGCCCGGATGCTCAGGAGTTGGTCGATGGCAGTCGACACGTAGGTGTCAGCGGCGCCGCCCTGGTAGGTCGCGATGTACTTCGCGAGCTCCATGACCTCGGACTCTCGGATTTGCTGGCCGTCGATGGCGATGACGACGTCCTCCGGGAGGTCGGCGCGCTCGGCGTCGCCAAAGAGGCGGGCCTTCGGCGCCGCATTCGTGTCGCCCGGCGCGTCCGTCGGATTCGCTGGCGCCGGCGCCGGCGTCGGCTGCGTCGCGGGGTCGAAGACCTGGACCTTGCGGTACTTGGGCGTGCGCATCTTGAGGCGCGCCTCGACGTCCTTGGCCTTGACGGAGTTCGGCTTGGCTTGCGACCCGGCCTGGGCGTGCAGAGCAGCGCTCGTCGAGAAGGCGGCGACGACGGCCGTCGCGGCGAAGCAGAGCACGCAATGCAGGGCGGCGGTCTTGGTTTTCTTGGTGGGCTGACTGTTGAGCATGATCGGGGTCACCATATTCGTTGCGGCGGGGGGTTGGCGGCGGCCGGGTCCAAGGCCAGGACGGCGGGCCTAAAGCGCGCTCTATCGAGGCGAGGAGTCTACAGGCTGCGCCCCCGGTCGGCCAAGAATCGAGCGCGCATCGACGCGAGGCTCGGCACTAAACTCCGCAGCAGGCCCACCGTTGCCCACCGCTGCCCCCCGCGTCGGGGCAGGCGGCCAGCGACCCGCCGAGCGAGAAGCGACGTATGCGCAACCCCGGACAACACCTCGAAGCGGACCCATGGTTCCGATGGCGCGGCGGCAACGTCAGCCGCATCGAAGCCCTCTCGGATGGCGTCTTCGCCCTCGCGATCGCGCTGCTCGCCTTCGGCAACGTGCCGCGCGACGGCGAGGGGCTCGCGCGCTTCTTCCGCGAAGTGCCGGCCTTCGCGGCCTGCTTCCTCTTCTTGATCTGGGTCTGGTGGTACCACTTCAAGTTCTTCCGCCGCTACGGCATCGAGGACTTCGTGACCGTTGTCCTCAACTCGGTGCTGCTCTTCGTCGTCCTCTTCTTCATCAACCCACTCGGCTTCGTCGCCCACGTTGTGATCACGCGTCAGCTCTTCGGGGGCGTGGTGGCGACCGAAGACCCGGGCCTGCGCGACCCCCAGGTCATCCTTTGGTATGCGAGCGGCTTCACGCTCATCTTTCTTTGCTACCTGGGGCTCAACTGCAACGCGTGGCGGCACCGTGCTGTCTTCGAACTCGACGAGGTCGAGCGCATGCTCGCCAAGACCGCTATCGGCGAGCAGGTCATCAACGTCGCCGTCGGGCTGGGCTCGATCGCGCTCGCGCTTGCGGGAAAGTACTTCTACGCTGGATGGATCTTTGTCGCCCTCGGCCCCCTGCACGGGACTTGGGGCTTTCTCCGGGGCCTGCGCACAGAGCGCGTCCGCGACCGCTCGGCGCTCGCTTCCGGAAGACAACACCAACTCGAACAGAGCAAAGAATGAGCAGCGACGCCTGCGCCGACGGCGCTTCGACCCCGCCTGGAATGCAAAAACTACCAGAGCACGATCACCTGCAGCGGCTCGTCGGGACTTGGCACGGGGCCATGTCTTGCATGACCCCCGACGGGACCGAGATGAGCAGCGAAGGCATCATGGTCACGACAGCACACGGCGACTTCCACACGATCGACAGCTACGAGGGCAACGTCATGGGCGCGCCCTACAAGGGGCACGGGGTCAACAGCTACTGCCCGCTTCGCAAGCAGTTCATGTCGACGTGGACGGACTCGATGACGGGCTGACGACCGCTGTCGTCGGCGAGGTGCGCGATTATCAGCTTAGGCACGCCTTGCACTCGACTTTCCCGCTCCTCGAGTAAGTGTTTCCTCCATGCACGATTTCGATAGTAAAGGTCTTCTCCTTGTCAGTGTCTTTACAGTCAACCAAAACCGCGTCAGACTCCGATGTGAAATCCCAAGAGACTTGTTGCCCCGGGCCGATGTTCGTTCCGCTTGCCTTTGGAACTCCGTCCAACTTGATGCGAACTTCCGTCCATGTGCCTGGAGCGCTTCCAGGCGATTGGTTTGTCACCGTCACTGAGCCCTTCCACTTGCACGGCCTACCGTCACAGCCCATCGCCTCGTCGCGGCACTCCCCATCGTTGCCTCCAGTGATGATCGTGTTTCACTGGGAGCTCCAGGAGGAACAGATGGAGACCAGTCCCCGAAGACGATCGTCGGTGCACCTCCAGTCGCCTCCGGAAAACGTTTGCAGTGCTTGCAATAGCCAATCTTGTTACCCGGTGGACTTACAGTTTCGCCGACCAGCATCACAGGGACAGCTGAGGTTGATGGGTCCACGGACTCGAGGCTTGCGGTCAGCACCGGATTCCAACCGGAAGCGAACGACGAAAGGACGAATGCAACGATCATGAGCGTCTTCATCTGAGTTCTCCCGCTCTCCATCGAGCGATCTTACTGCCGAGTTCGTGATTCGCGGTCGATACGGCCAAGTCGATCCTGTTGACACGTCTCAGCAACTCAGGGAAATGGTTGCAAGGCAAGAATACGTGGTATGAACGGTTGTCGTACCAAGAGACAGAAACCGATACGCTTTTGCCGCTTTGGACAGGCTGTGCAAACGCCTGCCATTGATTGAGAGCTACTATCTGCCGCGCGAGGCTCGAGGCCACTCGTGAGCGTTCTCGCGTCGCTTCAGAGAGGTCGCTTCTGACACGCGACAAGGTCTCCATCAATCTGCCGAGTAAGGTGGGGCTCGCCGCTGCTCTTTCGAGCTCAGAACCGGAGAAACAACTTTCAAGCAGTCGTTGCAGGTTCGTGCTTGGCGAGTCCAACAAGTGGCCCTCGTTCAGCCTCAGTTCGGGCGCTACGGATTGCGTGCTGCCATCATCCACGGCTCGCACGGATGGCTCGAGTTGGACGTCCGATCGATTAGACTCAACTCGCGTATCGATAGCTTGATCACTCTCATGCTGCGCGACTGCCGCATCGGATGAAACAGACGCTTCTTGCAGCGCTTCAGTCATCGCTTGTGCGCCACTCTCTGGCGTATCTCGAATGAACACCCACAATACGCATGCGCCACAGGTGGCCACAGCTCCAATAACAACAGCTATCGAGACCTTCTTCACAACTGAGACACCTTATCGGAAGGCGGGGGGGGCAACCTGCAAAGCGTCATTTTCATCGGGGGTGCGCCGCCGGTAGCCATGACGATCGGTAAAGAGTATAGAAGGGAGGAGATGCGTGGCGCATTGAGGGCCTGGATTCGCGCAACATTGCCGAATCACCTCGCGAAGTAGGCAGCGGTACCCTCGGAGCGAGCATTGCGCGTGCTAAGTGCCTGGGTCTAGGCGAAGATCTCTTCCTCGCCCCCAGGCGGGGAGCGCGCGGGCGCGAGCACGACTTCGTCAGCTGGAAGTCCGCAGCTCTCGACGACGAAGACTCCGTAGAGGGCGAGCACACATGCAATTGCGGGTTCAGGCGCAAGGCCGAATCGTAGCGCTGCACGAAGCAGACGGCGCCTGGATGTCCGCCGAGGATGCGCTCTTGGCGTGCGTGGCGGCGCAGGAAGCTCATGAGCTTGCGCAGAAAGCAGCGGCGCACCC
>CALLZN010000357.1 GCA_937858895.1 uncultured bacterium
GCGCGACATCCTCGGCCAGCCCGAGCGCCCCGAGGGCGAGCGGCGCGTCGACGAGGCTCGCATTCCACGCGTGACCGAGTTGCTCGGGCGTGTCAACGAGATCCTGCGCCTTTGCCACGACCAGTTCACCGTGCTCGAGACCATGCCCTCGGTGCACTTCCTCGCCTTCCGCGATGCCTTGCTGCCGGCGAGTGGTTTCCAGTCGCGCCAGTTCCGTGAGTTCGAGATCCTCACCGGTCTCGAAGATGACGAGCGCGTGCGCGACTTCGGCTTTGACTACGATGCCATGCTCGGCGAGAGCGAGCGTGCGGTCTTGGCGACGAGGCGCGCCGAGATGAGCCTCAAGGAAGCTGTCTTCACGTGGCTGGCGCGCACGCCCGTCGAGATCTTCTTTCCCGGCTTCGGACAGGCCTTCCTCGCCGCGCACCAGAGCTACGCGGCAGAGCAAGATGCGCTGCAAGCGACGAACCCGCGTTTGACCGAGGAGCTGCGCGCGGCGGCGCGCAAGCGAAACGACCAGCAGCGGGTCGCGCTCGAGGCCTATCTCGACGCGAGCGGTGACGCTGCGCGGCGCGCGCACGCGGCCTTTCTCTTCATCGCCTCGTATCGCGAAGCGCCGCTCTTGCGCTGGCCCTACACTTTGCTCGAGTCGGTCATCGAGTTCGAGGAGCGCTTGCGGCTCTTCCGCTACCGGCACGCACGCATGGTCGAACGCATGATCGGCTTCCGCATCGGGACCGGCGGCAGCAGCGGCGTCGAGTACCTCGACAAGACGGCCATGAACTATCGCGTCTTCGGTGAGCTCCTCGTCGGACGGAGCTTCTTGCTCAACCCGGCTCTTCTGCCGCCGTTGCCGCATCCGGACAAGCTCGAATTCGGCATCGACACCGGCCTGCAGCGCCCGGCGCCGCGTGACACGCAGGGGAACGCGTCATGACGGCACCTTGGACGGAGTTCTTCATCGCCCTGGTCGCGACGGTCGTTTTCTTGGCCTCCGTCGTGTGGACCGGGAAGACGCATCGGCGCAAGGCGCACTACTGGAGCGTCGGCTTCGCGGTCGTTGGCCTCGGCTTCGCGATCTTCTATGCGGAGCGTATCGGGCGCCTCTGGTCCTTCCCGGCCGTGCCCTTGCGCATCCATCTTTCGCTCGCCTACACCGCGACCGTGATGACCGTCGTCGCAACGGTCTCGGGGCTCTTACACGTCTTCCACAAGCTCACGCGGCGCGCGCATGCGCGCATGGCCTGGCTCGCCTTGGTCTGCATCGTGCTCGCCACTTGCACTGGCGTGTGGATCTTCTTGGTCGGAGCGCCCAAGGCCTGAGCTTCCCGAGTTGCCCTTCGCGACGTCCATGTCGCCATGCGAGCGGCGCGTTGCCGGTCGCGTTGCGCTTCTGCCGGCTCTTTGTCGATTGGCTCCTTCATGGAGCATCGTTCGAAGGCCACACGTCCACGCCGCGCGTTCTGGAGGACTCTCGCCCTCGATGTCGCGCGTGGCGTCGTCATCGTCGTCTGCTTGCATCTCTTCGTCTTCCAGTTTTCGCTCGTCCGTGGTTCGTCCATGCAACCCAACATCCAGGACGGCGACCACCTCCTCGTCGACCGCTTGAGCTACAAGGTCGGCCGCGCGGATCGCTTCGACGTCGCCATCCTCGAGTGTCCGCTCGCGCCAGGCACCGACTACGTCAAGCGCATCGTTGGTCTGCCAGGGGATCGCATCGATATCGAAGGCGGACGCGTACGCGTCAACGGCGAAGAGCTCCCCGAGAGCTTCGACTGCATCGTCGACCGTGTGGAGTCTGGCTCGTGGATCATGCCCGAGGGCCAGTACTTCGTGCTCGGCGACAACCGCCCGGTGTCGAGTGATTCGCGCGAGGGATGGTTCGTCCCGCAGGCCAATTTGCGGGGCAAGGTCCGCGCATGCTTCTGGCCGCTGCAGCACTTGCGCGCGTTCTGATGAACCCTGGGACTTACTAGCAAACGCGTACTTCAGGGACTAGGGGGAAGGTGCGTGGAGCAGCGCCAATGATGTCTGCCGCGCATTCTCTCGAGCTACTGGAGTAAACGATCATGATCCCCACCTTGAAGAAGTCCCTCACGATGATCGCCGCGGTGACTTTGCCGACAGGGCTGTGCTTACTCGCCGCGACGTCGGACTCGCGCGCATCGATGAGCTCAACTACGAACGCCGCTTCCGTTGTCCGCGCGGTCGAAGCCAAGGGGGTCGTCGACGGTTGGTCCGTCGATGGGCGCGGCGCGGTTTCCATCCGCATCAAGCAAGATGCGAGCGATGCGGCGGCGGACGGCGTGGCGAGCGATGCCGCGATGGCGAAGCAGAAGAGCCTCTGGTTCACGACCCCGCCATCGAAGACCGAGCGGACGCAGCTCGAGCACATGATGATCGTCGTCGCGCTCGTTTCCAAGCAGAGCGGCGCTCGCGTGGTCGCGCGCGGCGAGAGCTCCGGCGCTGATGGGTCGTCGCCCGAGAAGGGGTTCGACCTCAAAGTCGTGACGAGCGTCGATGACTGATCGCCGGCTGAGGGATCGGTTCACGCGACGCCGTTCTTGTCGCGTGACACATGAGCTAGAGTCACGCCATGCGAGACGAAGCGGAGGCGACGCACGGC
Source organism: uncultured bacterium (assembly GCA_937858895.1). Lineage (GTDB taxonomy): Bacteria > Planctomycetota > UBA1135 > UBA1135 > JACKHW01. Next base: position 2,627 of record CALLZN010000357.1, read on the forward strand.
GACAACGAAGAACATGACGCCGTCCAGTGCCGCAAACTATGGATCTCCGGGGCGACGCGTGGCATCGGTGCGGCGCTCGCTGGGGCTCTTAGCGACGACTACGCGGTCACGGCGCTTGCGCGCGAACTTGGCCATGACCTCTCGCTCGAGGCGACCGCGCGGCATCTGCTGTCGACCAGTGCGACGCCCTACGCGTGGATCCACACGCCGGGCGCCTTCTTCGAGAAACCCCTGCTCGAGACGAGCGACGTCGATTGGGTCGAGCTCTTCGAGAGCAACGTCTTGAGCTTCGTGCGCTCCGCGCGCTCGGTGTTGCCAGCGATGGCCGCGAACGGTGCGGGACGTGTCCTTGTCTTCGGCGTCGCTGGTCTCACGACCGGGACGGCCAAGGCGCGTGCGCCGGTCTACTTCGCGGCCAAAGCAGCCTTGCTCGAGTGTGTGCGGGTCCTCGCCCGTGACTTCGCGGAAGTCGGTATCTGCATCAACATGATCTCGCCGGGCGCGATCGCCCATGCGGACAGCCACGCCGCGAGTCAAGCGCGTGTCGCTTCGCGCATCCCAGCGGGGCGCCTGGGGCGGCCCGACGACTTCGTCGGGCTCGTGCGCTTCTTGCTCAGTGAGTCGAGCGCCTACGTCACGGGACAAGACATCGCCGTCGATGGCGGGCTCGCCCTCGCCAACCCGCCGCTGTGAAGAGGCTTCGACGTCGCCGACTCAGACGTCGCCTTCGAAGCTCGTCCAAGCCACGGGACTTTCGCGCAAGATCACGGTCAAGTGCCCTTGGAAGACATTGCGAACCGCGGCCGCCATCTCGTCGTGGATGTAGCGGCACAAGAATTCGGTCGTCGTGTTCTTGCCCGCGAGCTCTGGCACCTCGTCGAGGTTCTTGAAGTTCAAGCGCGAGAGGAGCGATTGGAGCGTCGCTTGCGCCGTCGCGAAGTCGACGATGAGGCCGTACTCGTCGAGCTCGGCCGTCGCAAAGACGAGCTCGACCTCGTACGTGATCACGTGCATGAGCTGCGCGGGACCGAAGATCTCGCCCTTGAGCGAGTGCGCGCACTTGAGGTAGTCGCGGATCGTGAGTCGATACATGGCTACGAGACTAGCCGCCAAGCGGTAGGTCCGCACGGTCCAGGATGGACGCCGTCATGTCGGCCCGCGACGATGGCCGGCACCGTGTCCCAAGAAGTCCATCCCAGTCCCGTCCGCATCGAGCGCTGGATGCGCCAGCAGGCGAGCTTCTTCTTGCCGTATTTGGCGGCGGCCGGGGCCTTCGCGCCCGAACTCTTCTTGGCTGTGCCGCCCTTGGTCCTGCTGGGGCATGCCATGCTATGGCGCGTTCTCGCCGCGGGTCGCTTCGCGGCCGACTTCGTCACAGGGGCTCGCGTCGTCCTCTTGGTGGCCGGGGCTGCCGCCGCGCTTTGGACCGGGACGTGGAACGCCGTCGCCTGGGGGACCTGCGTCGTGGCTGCTTGCATGGACTTGATCGATGGCGCGGTCGCGCGCCGCTTCGGCGCTTCGCAGGGCGGCGCGGTGCTCGACATGGAAGCCGACCAGGCGTCCTTCGTGGTCTTCGCGAG
>CALLZN010000358.1 GCA_937858895.1 uncultured bacterium
TCCGCACCGACTCGACGCGGATCGCGACTTTCATGTTGGGTCGCGAGAACGGCATCGGTGTCAGCGACTACCTCGCGCGCGCAGTCGGCTTCAAGCTGACTCACCAGCTCTCGCACGACACCAAGGCGCCCGGTGGTTGGAAGAACTTTGGCACCTACCACCGCTTCTTGGCTGAGGAGTACGGCCGTTTCGTTGCCAAGCTGAAAGCCACGCCCGAGCCGGGCGGGGGCGTGGGTTCTATGCTCGACAACACGCTGCTCCTCTATGGTTCGGCATCGAGCGCCTTCCACCTCTCGCGCAACTATCCGCTGATCTTGGCCGGCGGGAAGCAGATGGGCTTCGAGCACGGCCGCTTCCTCGATCACATTGGTGACAAGGCGGCCGGTGGTGCTTGGACTGGCGGGCCCGAGCCGTGGATGCAGGACATCACGCACGATGACATCCCGCTCGCGAAGCTCTTTGTGTCGATCCTTCGACGCTTTGGTATCGACACCGATCGCTTCGCCGACAGCGTCGGATCTCTTGCTGGTGTGTGACACAAATCAGGACTCACTCATGCAACGCATTCTCGCCGTGCTCGTCGCGCTAGTCGGAGCGCTCGCGCTCTTGCCGCAGCTCCATGCACAAGGCACTCGAGCCACGGCCAAGGACGGGCTCGGCACCTTCCGCAGCGGCGGCTACTTCGGGCTCGTCTTGACCGAAGACGCGAAGGACGGCGAGCGACGTGTTCTGCTCGAAGGCGTGGTCCAAGGCAGCGACGCGGCGCGTCTCGGGTTCGTGGCGGGCGACGTGATCCTCGCTGTCGATGGGCGTCCCGTTCGGAACGGCGATCAGTTCCTGCAGTTGCTCTACGGCACCGATGATGCTCTTGCGCGGCGCATGGGGCGCGCGTCGGCGGCACCGTCGACGACCAAGGTCGATGGCAAGGCTTCGCACCGCGTCACGGTCCTGCGTGGGCAAGACCGCATCGAAGTGGCAGCAAGCCTGCCCGAACTCGACGTGCGCCCGAAGGTCGGAGAGATCGCGCCGGACTTCGTCGCCAAGAGCCTCGACGGCAAGCACGACGTGCGCTTTGCGGACTTGCTCGGCAAGAAGCCGCTCGTTTTGATTTTCGGCTCCTTCACGTGACCGCCGTTTCGTCGAGAGTCGGGCACTCTCGAAGAGCTTTACAGCAAGTATCGCGACGCGGCTGAGTTTCTATTTGTGTACATCCGCGAGGCCCATCCCAAGGACAGCAACTGGGCGCTCGGCCACGACGTCGACGATCCGACGACCTTCGAGGAACGCGTCGGCGTCGCCAAGCAGTGCACTTCGGCGCTCGAACTCTCGATCCCCTGCGTGGTCGATGATCTGAAAGACACCGTCAATCAGCTCTACAACGGTTGGCCCGAGCGCTTGTATGTCATCGGCACGGACAAGCGCATCGTCTACAAGGGCGGTGTCGGTCCTTTTGGCTTCAAGCCGGCTGAAGTCGAGGCCGTGCTGCAGGGGGGCGCGAAGCTTGGCGATGCGAAGCCCGAAACGCCTTCGACGACGCCCAAGAAGCTGCCCGTCTTCATTTTGCTGGGGCAGTCCAACATGGTTGGTTTCGGCCGCATCGAAGCGAAGACGGATCGGGGCACGCTCGCCTACTACTGTGAAGAAGAAGGTAAATACCCGCACCTGCGCGACGAGGACGGAACTTGGAAGCTGCGCGATGACGTGTGGTGCGTCAAGACCACGACTGGCCAGAAGCAGGGCCCGCTCGCGCCGGGCTTTGGTGCTCGCGCAAACTTCTTCGGTCCCGAGCTCCAGTTCGGTCACGTGATCGGTGACCTGTACGAAGAGCCTGTTCTCTTGATCAAGGCCTCACAAGGCAATCGAAGCTTGGGTTGGGACATCCTCCCGCCCGGGACCCCGCGCTTCGAGCACGGCGGTCGCGTTTACGCCGGCTCGGGCGACAAGGCGCCGTCCTGGGTCGAGGGCCAGCCCAAGCAAGAAGTGAACTGGTATGCCGGTAAGCAGTACGACGACTTCGTTCGAGATATCCACGAAGTGCTGGACAACTTGCCGAAGTTCTATCCGGCGGCCAAGGATCGCGAGGTCGAGATCGCGGGGTTCGCGTGGTGGCAAGGCCACAAGGATCAGAACGCTGCGCACGCCAGTCGCTACGAGTTCAATCTCGTCAACTTGATCAAGAATCTGCGCAAGGAGTTCCAGGCGCCAGCGGCGCCCTTCGCGATCGCGACGATCGCGTTCGGCGGCGACAAGCTGCAGGGCCCCGGACTCGAGGTCCTGGAGGCGCAGCTCGCTGTGAGTGGGGAGAGGGGGAAGTACCCCGAGTTCGCGGGCAACGTGAAGTCCATCGACGCGCGCGGCTTCTGGCGCGCCCGTGACATCTCACCGAGCGGCCAAGATTACCACTACCACCACAACGCCGAGACCTACATCGAGGTCGGCAATGCCCTTGGTCAGGCGATGGCCGAGATGCTGAGGCGCAAAGCAAAGACCCCGAAGACGCCGCGCTGAGTCCGCAGCGATTTCCGCCCCGCTCGACAGGCGCAGACGCCCGTCGATCGCTCGACCGTGGACCGCGGTCGAGCAGCCTGAGCGACTCCTCTGGGCGCAGCAAGGCCCGTCTTCGGCGGAAAGAGGCTTGCGGGACGGCCTCAGAAGCCGGAAAACCTCCCACGCGGTCGCGCGACCGATGATCGCAATGCCGCCAAGATTCGCCGAGAACCTGAAGAAGCACGATGACCTCTACTGCAATCTCGCTGTGTTCCGTCCTCGCTCTGGGCCTCGGCCTCAGCCTGCCGTTCGTGCGCGCTGTCGACGAAGTTCCCGCTGCGCCTCAGTCGAGCGCCACAGCGTCGCCCAACCAGCGCATCGGCGTCGTCAACATGTATACGGTCCGCAAGGCCTCGCGCTGGGCGCGTGACCAGTTCGACCAGGTCGAGAAGCAGGCCATGCAGGACAAGAAGGTCCTCGAAGGCCTCGTCGCCGAGCGCGAGAAGCTCACGCAGCGGCTTGGCCTGCTAGACCCAGATTCGCGCGACGCTCAACTGCTCGACATCGACTACGGCATCCTCCAGACACGCCTCAAGAACCAAGGCCAGCTCTACGGGGCGCTGCGCGAGCGCTCGATCGCCGAGGTCCTCGTGCTCATTCGCGAGCGCGCTCAAAAGGCCGTCGAAAAGATCGCGGCCGAGCGCGGCCTCGACCTCGTTCTCCAGCAGTCCGAAGTGCCGGAGAACGGTTCGCTCGGTGAGCGCTTCAGCCTGCTGCGCGGCCAGATCGTCATGTATGCCAAGGGCGAACTCGACCTGTCCGAGGACGTCGCCAAGCTCCTCGACGCCGGCCTCGGGGCCCCGACCGATGCGGCCGCGAGCAAGGACGGCGACGCCGCCAAGAAGGACGGCGAGACCAAGAGGGACTGAGGTCCCTCGAGCGGGCACAACGGCAAGCCACGACAAGATCGACCAGATCAAGAAGATCCACGACAAGATGCGCCCCCGCGCTCAACGTACGATCAAGGCGCCCATCGACTTCGTAGGCGTCGGCCTTCACTCGGGCGACCAGAACAAGGTCACGATCCTGCCGGCGCCGGCGGATCATGGCATCGTCTTCTGCCGCGTCGACCTCGAGGGCAAGCCGACGATCCCGGCCCACATCTCGAAGCTCTCGGCCAAGGAGCGGCGCACGAACCTGCGCGAAGGTGAAGCCGACGTCGCGACGGTCGAGCACCTCTTGGCCGCGCTCTACGCCCTTCAGATCGACAACGTCACGGTCGAGATCGACGGTGAAGAGATGCCGGGCCTCGATGGCAGCGCGCTCCCCTTCGCCGAGAAGCTCAATGAGGTCGGTGGCGTCGACCAAAAGGTCGTGCGCAAGCACTTCGTCCTCGACGAACCGATCTACGTTCGTGAAGGCGACGTGAGCATCGTCGCGTTGCCGGCCGACGATGGCCTGACGCTTCAATATCACCTGGATCACCGCACGGGCGACACCGAGGCCATCCAGTCCTTCGGCCTTCGCGTGCAGCGCGAGACCTTCATCGAACAGGTCGCGCCCGCGCGGACCTTCGTCATGCGCCAGGAGGTCGAGGCCCTTCAGGCCGCTGGCCTCGGCAAGGGCGCAACCCGCCAGAACACGCTGGTCATGGGGCCCGAAGGCCCGGAAGAGAACGAGCTGCGCTTTTCGGACGAGCTCGCCCGCCACAAGGTCCTCG